>CALFTM010000030.1 GCA_937916355.1 uncultured Bacteroidales bacterium | reverse complement strand
ACCGAGGATAAATATCGCTAATATAAAAACAAGGCGAATGCGATTCGCCCCTACGCTAACAAACGTGCGGTAGCCCCCGAAACTCATTCCGTCTCGTGCAACTCTAAAAAATTTACAAATCCTCTTTTTTTTCATAGGAAATCCCACGCCCTTGTCAATATAAAATTAATATGTTGTTTTTGTCATATAAAAATGGTTTTTATTGTGTTGTGGAATTTAAGCATGTCACAAAAAAAGGGTCGGCACAAAAAGAACCGACCCTCGTTTGTTTCAACCAATAAATTATTTTAAAACCGCCAAAGCATCTTTGATTCTCTTAAATGCCTCAACAATATTCTCATCAGATGTAGCGTATGACATACGGATGCAGTTAGGCGCACCAAAAGCACCTCCACCCACACAAGCGACATGCCCTTCAGTCAAAAGGTACATTGCCAAATCAGCAGCATCCTTTATCACCTCACCATTCGGTGCTTTCTTTCCGAAGAATGAGTCACACTCAGGGAAGATGTAGAACGCACCATCAGGAACATTCACCTTGAATCCGTCAATCTCTTGCGCTAACTTAACCACCAAATTTTTGCGACGTTCGAAAGCCTTACGCATTTCAGCCACACAAGACTGATCGCCAGTATAAGCCGCCTCTGCAGCCTTTTGCGCAATGGAACATGGACCAGAAGTATATTGTCCCTGCAATTTGTTGCAAGCCTTTGCAATCCACAACGGTGCAGCAATCCAACCCAAACGCCAACCAGTCATCGCATAACCCTTAGAGACCCCGTTCACAATCACAACACGGTCGCGGATTGCCTCAAATTGAGCGATGCTCTCATGCTTTCCAACATAATTGATATGCTCGTAAATCTCGTCAGCCAAAACCACCACGTTAGGATACTTTGCCAAAACATCAGCCAACCCCTTCAACTCCTCTCGACTATAAACGCTACCAGTAGGGTTAGACGGAGAACAGAGGATGAGCAACTTTGTTTTTGGAGTGATGGCAGCCTCCAACTGAGCAGGAGTAATTTTGAAATCTTGGTCGATTCCTGCACTCACTACCACATTTGTTCCTTCTGCCAACTTCACCATCTCAACGTAACTCACCCAATATGGAGCAGGAACGATTACTTCGTCTCCTTTATTCACCAAACAAAGAATCGCATTGCAGACAGACTGCTTCGCACCATTCGAACAAACAATCTGCTCAGGAGTAAAATCCAAACCGTTCTCCTTCTTCAACTTCTCTACAATTGCCTTTCTCAACGGAAGATAGCCAGGAACTGGAGAATAAAAAGAGAAATTGTCGTCAATCGCCTGTTTGGCTGCGGTCTTAATGTGTTCCGGTGTAGTGAAGTCTGGTTCTCCCACACTAAGATTTATCACATCAATGCCTTGCGCCTTTAACTCTTGACTCTTTTGTGACATTGCCAACGTCTCTGAAGGAGACAATGCCGCTAAACGATCGGATACTTGATTCATTTTCTAAATTTTTAACTCACTCTATATCAAACATCACGAAGAACCGCCAGACTGTTTTTCAAAACAACTCGACACTCTTCGCATAATTTCGGGTGCAAAATTACACAAAAAAGTGATTGAAACAAAAGAAATGTAGGTCGAATTACAAAAAATTGCTTACTATTTCCCGCAAAGGCTATTTTTCAATTTCTTTTTGTTTTTAAATCAACAGTTTTTTTAGCATTTTGTCAGCAACAACTTTCTCGTTTACAAAATTATCATGTGATCAACCCTATGCTTGGGGTTATTCTTTCTTCTGAACGTCATATCATATATATGTCAAAAGAGATTTTGTAAAAATCATTCACCAAGAAATTCTTCTTCATGGCAAATAAAACCGAAAGAGTCTTGCAAACTTCCGATTTTTTTATGAATTTTGCGACAATAATAATTTTCAACCTGTTTTGACATGCTCAATTTTTTATTTTTTTACACCAAAGGAGAACGCAATGGCATTTGTATCCTCTTAGCATTAATTTTCATGATGTTTGCCATCAACTTTTGCATACCTCTGCAATCGAAGGAGGAGCAGAAGGTTTGCAAGCTTCAACAACAAAAAAATTCGATTCCATCGGCACTTCCAGCTTTTCAAAGTATGAAGTCCGACACTTCCACTGAAGTAACCAGCCCTACGCACGCAAATACTCAACCGAAAGTCTCTCAAACTCCCAATTACAAACGGGGAAAACGCACCGCCTCACAACACCACCTCGAAAAGAAACGTCCTCGCTTCAACTACGATACCGTCCGAATAGACATCAATCGAGCAGACACCTCCGAATGGAAAAGGCTCAGAGGCATCGGGAGCGTTCTTTCTAAACGAATCGTAAAATACCGGGACAAATGCGGAGGCTTCAAGTCGGTCGAACAGCTGAGAAAGATCTACGGACTTTCGGAAGAGACCTACCAGTCCATTTTACCCCACTTGAAAATGGAGAGTGCGCCAGAAGAGAAGAGAGACAATCATAGCAACTGACAAATTTTCCATGACATACTTCAATTCATTCGCCCTTCTTGACAAGAAGTTTCCGCTCCTAAACATCATAGCACGCAAATAAATATTGTCTCTTACAGATTTTTTGTTTACTTTTGCGATTTGAAGTATCCGCAAGTGGTGGAAACCACCACAAACGGTTCTGAGAATAGAAATAATTGAGTATAAACCAATAGAAAAATTGATGAAGCGTTTTAAGTTGCTAAACAACATCGTTGGTTGGATAGTGTTTGCGATAGCTGCAGCTACTTACCTTCTGACAATCGAACCAACAGCCAGCTTTTGGGACTGTGGTGAATTTATTTCTACAGCGGACAAATTGGAGGTGGGACACCCTCCGGGAGCTCCGTTTTTCATGCTTACAGCAAAGTTCTTTACCTTATTTGCATCAGATCAGACACAAGTGGCGATGATGGTGAATAGTTTTTCTGCCATCTGTAGCGCATTATGTATCTTATTCTTGTTCTGGACCATCACCCACCTAACACGTAAACTGGTTCTTGATGGAGAAGTTTCAAAGCAGACTGAGATTCCGTTGAACAAAATCATCACGATCTTGGGGGCAGGTGCGGTTGGAGCATTGGCATACACTTTCTCCGACACCTTCTGGTTCTCGGCAGTCGAGGGTGAGGTCTACGCCTACTCGTCCCTCTTCACTGCGGTGGTCTTCTGGGCAATCCTCAAATGGGAAGATGTGGCAGACCAACCATACGCCAACAGATGGCTCATCTTGATCGCCTACCTGATGGGACTCTCCATCGGTGTGCACCTTTTGAACCTCTTGACCATTCCGGTTCTCGCTTTGGTTTACTACTACAAAAAATTCACTCCGACCACCAAGGGGACAATCTACACATTGCTTGCCTCTTGTGGAATCCTTGCTATCATCCTCTACGGTATCGTACCCGGTTTTGTACAAGTGGCAGGTTGGTTCGAGCTATTCTTCGTCAACCAACTCGGGTGGAGTTTCAATAGCGGAACAATCATCTACGCTTGCGCTCTTATCATCTGCCTGGTGTGGGGACTGAAACTGAGTGGGGAGAATGCATCCAACAACTCTGAAAAAATTGTCTCTGACAATGAAAATGAAAGTGGGAAGGGCAATCTAACCGTCTACATCGCCTTCACCCTTGCAATACTCCTCTTGGGTATTCCATTTTTTGGAGGCAGATTGCCAATCTGGCTGGGTCTTCTCCTTACCGTCGGTATCTTTGCCTTCTTGTATATGAAGAAATACCAGAACATGGCGATGCTCAACACCATCCTACTGGCCTGCACCGTCATCATCATCGGCTACTCCACCTATGCCACCATCATCATCCGCTCGGCGGCTAATACCCCGATGGACCAAAACTCTCCGGATGATGTGTTCGCCTTGAAAAGTTACCTCAACCGCGAACAATATGGAGATACGCCTCTATTGTGGGGAGAGAGCTACGCTTCTGAAATCAAACGTAAGAAGACCAACTTGGGTTGGGAGGCAGATATTGAGACAGGAGCCCCTATTTATGCAAAGAAAATCAAAACTTCGCCTGATGAACCCGATTCTTACGAGGCTTATGATGAGGAGAAAAAATACAATTATGACAATTGCATGTTCTTCCCTCGTATGTATAGCAAACAGGCTTCCCATATCGAAGAATATAAAGCATGGGGTGACATCAAAGGTAAGAAAGTGCGCTATGACCACATGGGCGAGAAGAGAACCAAGATCGTTCCTACTTTTGGAGAGAACCTCACCTACTTCTTCCGCTACCAAGTGGGATTCATGTACTTCCGCTATTTCATGTGGAACTTTGTGGGTAGACAAAATGACATCCAAAGTCATGGCGGAATCCTCCACGGAAACTGGATTAGCGGAATCGACTTTATCGACAATATACGATTGGGAGACCAAGACCAGTTACCTGACGAACTTAAAAACAACAAAGGAAGAAACGCCTACTACTTCCTCCCTCTACTTTTGGGTATTTTAGGAATCCTTTTCCAATTCTCTAAAAAGAAGAAAGGCAACCAAAGTTTCTGGATTACTTTCATCCTCTTCTTCATGACTGGTTTGGCGATTATCCTCTATTTGAACCAAACACCACTGCAACCGCGTGAACGTGACTATGCGTACGCTGGTTCATTCTATGCGTTCTGCATCTGGATAGGTCTGGGTGTCCCTTACATAGTCGAGCTCTTGGAGAAAATCAAACCATTGAAACGAATATCAGCCACCTTGGCGACCCTACTCTGTTTGGGTGTGCCTGCATTGATGGCTGCGGAGAACTGGGACGACCACGACCGCTCGGGACGTTTCACCGCAAGAGACTTCGGACAGAACTACCTTCTATCTCTGGAACCTGATGCCATCATCTTCACAAACGGAGATAACGACACCTTCCCTCTATGGTATAATCAAGAGGTTGAAGGAGTTGGTACAGATGCTCGTGTGGCCAATCTCAGCTATTTGCAGATGGGATGGTATGTCGACCAAATGAAGCGTCAGGCATACGAGTCTTCCCCTCTTCCGCTCTCAATGGAGGCGAAAGATTATATGAACGGAAAGATGGACATTGTCTACCTATCACAGGGTGTACCCGAATTGGATTTCTCATTGGCGATGGATATCGCAAAAAATCCTAAGAAGTATTCGAGGTTCAACCCTTATAGAGATGATGAAATCAACTTTATTCCTTCAAAGAACTTCCATCTGGCTGTCAATAAAGATGATGTGGTGGCAGCTGGCATCGTAACTGAAGATGAAAAGGAATTGGTTGAAGACCAGATCCGCATAAATTTGAACAATCGAAGCTATTTGGGCAAAAACGACTTGGTCATCATGGACCTTTTGCAAAACAACAATTGGAAACGCCCTATCTATTTCGCAGTAACAGTTGGAAGTGACAGCTACCTCGGACTGAGTCCATACTTCTCTCTGGAAGGTATGGCATATAGGGTCGTTCCAAAACTTAACGGGGTCTTCTCAAGAAGCGAGCAAGTGAACATAGAAAGGACATACGACAATTTGTTGCACAAGTTCAAATGGGGTGGCATTGCAGAAAATCCTGACATCTACTTGGATGAGAACAACCTCCGCATGACAAATACTTTGCGATTTATGTTCCTGCGCCTCACCGACGCGCTGATGTCCCAAAACAGGAAGATTGAAATCGAGAAGAATTTCTGTGAGGTATTGAAAGTGGTATTAACCCAAGATCCTCAGAAACAGGCTGACCCTACAATTGTGAATCCTTTCCGTTATTTGTGCTATAACTACTACAATAACGACCGTTTGGGTAGAGACACCAAGACCTACCCTGATTCACTTCTATTGGCGAAAGCACCAGAAGTGGCTGCTGAGATTTTGAAAGTTTCTGCAAAGACTCCAAAAAACGAGTTGATTGAGAAACTCAATAAACACATTGCTCAGATAGACACCACTGCCAACAACGCACTTATCGCAGAAAACGAAAAGAAGGCGATAGAGGTTCTCGACTACTGCCACAAAGTGTTGCCAAGCCCTCAAGTGCCATATACTACGGCAAACCTCATGATGGCTCGCCAGTATAACGACTTGGGAGAAAATGAGAAAGCCAAAAACATTCTCGCTGAATTGGAGAAAAATTCTAAACAGTACCTCGAATGGTTCTCCGGTCTGTCTCCTAAAAAATTGAGTGTTGTTAGACGAGAATTCCAAGAACAGTTTGAAATCTATTCAGAAATCCTCAGACTCTATGAGATCATGGGTATGGAGGCAAAACCTGAAGATTACAACAAGTTCTACTCTATCTACAAAGTGTTGAATCAGTAAAATGATTATTGAACAAGTTCCGCTTTTTGTGCGGAAAATATATCCCAAAACGATTTGGAGACTCCCCCAAAAGGAAAAGACCATCTACCTCACCTTTGATGATGGTCCGATTCCGGGAGTAACTCCATTCGTATTGGAGGTGTTGCGGAAATATGGGGTGAAAGCGACTTTTTTTTGCGTAGGGGAAAATGTGAAAAAACACCCGGAGGTGTTCGAGGAGGTGCTCAAAGAGGGGCATTTAGTGGGGAACCACACCTACAACCACCTTGCAGGTTTTACAAACCTCTCTAAAAATTATATCGCCAACACACAGAAGGCGGACGATTTCATCCACAGCAAACTATTCAGACCTCCCCATGGGACTTTCAGATATACACAGTTCTTCTCTATTCGGAAAAAATACAACATCGTATTCTGGGATGTCGTCACAAGAGACTACAACAACAAACTGACAGGAGAGGAGGTTTTGGACATCGTGAAAAAATACACAAGGAATGGCTCGATCATCGTTTTTCACGACTCATTGAAAGCTGAGAAAAACATGCGTTACGCACTTCCCAAAGCCATCGAATGGCTCCAAAGCGAGGGTTACAAATTCGATTTGTTGACTGATGAGAATTTGTCGATTGCAGGTTTTGAAATTTTAAAGTAACAAAAGATAAATATTGAATTATGAATATACTTTTATTAGGTTCTGGCGGTCGCGAGCATGCTCTTGCATGGAAAATCGCACAAAGCAGTAAAGTTGAAAAATTATTCATTGCACCGGGTAACGGAGGAACTCACTCCATGGGTGAGAACGTGAATATTTCTGCCAACGACTTTCCTGCCATCCAACAATTCGTGAAGGAAAATAACATCAACATGGTGGTGGTCGGACCAGAAGATCCTTTGGTGAACGGAATTTATGATTTCTTCGCTGAAAACGAGGACTTGAAATCAATCCCGGTTATCGGACCATCAAAAGAGGGAGCGCAATTGGAGGGTAGCAAAGATTTTGCCAAAGCTTTCATGATGCGCCATAATATACCTACTGCACGCTATCAAAGTTTCACTACCGACACATTGGCGGAAGGGTTGAAGTTCTTGGAATCATTGGAAGCCCCGTATGTCTTAAAGGCTGATGGATTGGCTGCTGGAAAAGGAGTTTTGATCATCAACGATTTAGAAGAGGCAAAAACCGAATTGAAAAACATGTTGGATGGAAAATTCGGCAAGGCAAGTTCCACCGTTGTTATAGAAGAGTTCCTCTCAGGTATCGAGTGTTCCGTTTTCGTCCTGACGGATGGTGAAAACTACAAAATTTTACCTGTCGCAAAAGACTACAAGAGAATCGGCGAAGGCGACACCGGATTGAACACCGGAGGAATGGGTGCTGTATCTCCTGTTCCTTTTGCAGATGAGGTCTTCATAAAAAAAGTGGAGGAGCGTATCGTAATCCCTACAGTTAAAGGACTAAAAGCGGAGAACATCACCTACAAAGGATTCATCTTCCTCGGACTCATCAATGTGAAGAATGAACCTATGGTAATCGAATATAACGTTAGAATGGGAGATCCTGAGACTGAGGCTGTGATGCTTCGAATCAAGTCCGACTTGGTCGAATTGTTCGAGGGCGTAGCAACCTGCACATTGGGAGAGAAAACCTTAGAGGAGGACGAACGTGCTGCAGTAACCGTCATGATGGTTTCCGGTGGTTATCCTGAAGCCTACGAAAAAGGCAAAGAGATTTCCGGATTGGAGAATGTGGAAGGAAGCATCGTTTTCCATGCCGGCACTCAAATATCAAACGGAAAATTAGTGACAAGCGGAGGTAGGGTACTCTCTGTCAGCTCTTACGGCAAGACAAAAGAAGAGGCCTTGACCAACTCCTTCAAAAACATCGAAAAGATTCATTTCGATAAAAAATATTTCAGAAGAGATATTGGTCTGGATTTAAAATAACCTTTTTCCTTAATTGATAACTAAGTTTTTATGAACCACCGCTCCTACGCTGATCTAATCCGTCCGAAGGTATCGAACATTGTCCTCTGCCTTCTTCTGGTCGCTTTCATTTGGAGTGGTTGGTTTGAGACTTCTTATAAAGTAATGCCACCGGAGAGCCTCATCTTGGGGTATTCTCCGTTGACATTTCTACTAAATCAATCGTTTGAGGTAACCTCACTTCCTGCTCTCATCATTTCTGCCACACTTATCATCACTGTGGGAGGGACTCTCTTCTGGATGAATGAGCAATTTTCCTTCATCCCCGTCAGGACCCTACTTCCAACCTTCTTTTTTGTCATCATCGTCTCCCTTCTGATGAGACCACACACTCTCAACATCGGGGCAATATTGGCATTTATTTTTGCGCTAAGGCTCTTCTCCTCTTTCAAACTTTGTGAAGAGATGTCCAGCAATGTGGCACGCACAAAATTCAATATGGGACTACTTTTAGGTCTTTCATCCTTACTTGCCTTGTCCACTCTGGCTTACATAATCCCTTTGATATTTTTCTCATTTCAAACCCAGACGTTGTCCGTCAAAAGTGTATTGGCACTTTTTTTAGGGTTTCTCGTACCACCTTTTTATCTGCTTCTTGCATTGGCTGCAACCGACAACCTCTTTTTGGTCGAGATATACCTCAACTCATGGTGGCTGGGAGACAACACTCTGCTGAATTTTGCAAGTGAACCATTTCTCATCTACCTTGGCATCATCACATTGCTCGCACTCTTCTCCCTTGTGAAAGTTTACTTTTTGAGTGAACACCAATCCATCAAGACTCGCCAAGAAACGAAATACATCTGCATTAATTTCTCCCTCTCCCTTCTCCTTGTCCTTCTCAGACCTTCGGATGTCGGACTATTACTGCCCATCTACATCTTTTTCTCTTCTATTCTAATCGGACAGTCGTTTTCTTCTGACTTCAACTTGCTCACTAAGATATTGTGGGGAATATTCGGAATTGCATCAATACTCTATCTATTTTTCCCTACTTATGATTTTATCTGATTTTTTAACAGGATTTAGCGAAACTCTCATCAACTATGGTTATTGGGGATTCTTCATCGCTGCATTCTTGTCGGCTACAATACTTCCCTTCAGTTCTGAAATCATCCTCAGCGCACTCCTTGTCGGCGGTGCATCTCCTATGCTTTGCGTTCTAACCGGAACTCTCGGAAACACCCTCGGTGGCATCACCTGCTATTGGTTGGGAAGAATAGGGAAACTCGAATGGGTGGAAAAATACCTGAAAATAGATAAATCAGACCTGACAAAAGCACAAACATGGACCAATAAATGGGGCGCATTCGCAGCTTTTTTCTCCTTCCTCCCTTTTATCGGAGATGTAATCAATGTATTATTAGGATTTCTACGGACAAGCTTCTGGAAAGTGGCCCTCTTCATGGCCATAGGGAAATTTGCACGATATTTCGTTTGGATGATCATCAACTATTTTTTTATCAAAGAGTTCTGAATAGACCTTCCAATGTAAGGAGTCTGCAAAGAAAACAACTTCAATTCCACATTCGTATTTTCTGATTTCTCACAAAATTTATGTAAGTTTGCAAATACATTTTTTTAAAATTATGAATGCAAGAATCAATTGCCTGATTTTCGCCCTTTTATTCATCGGAGCGACTGTTAGCGCACAACAAAATACGATCTTCAGAATCAAGGCGGAAGGTCAATATGGATGGTTGTTAGATAAAAGCAAAGGGACCTCCTTGTATGGAGGAGAAGCAGCCCTTGAATTGCCTCTCTTCGGAAACCATAACTGGGAATACACCTACAATTTCCCAACGGTGGGGTTTTCGGGAGGGTATCTGCGCATACCAGACCCTGAATATAATCGTCATGTTGTACCCATCGTCACCTATTTCCACTGGCCGGTTGTACACACGAACGCATTCGCACTCAACTTCAAATGGGGGTCGGGCTTGGCTGGATTATTCTTGGACAAATCAGAGACCCACACTTATGAAGATTATTTCCCGCTCACGGGAGTCCTGCAATTTGGTCTGAACATGGACATCGCATTGTCCACTAAATATGGGAGACCTGCAGCGCAATGGAAAATCACATTGGGAGGGAATGCACAAATCTACAACAACGCCAATGTGACCCGGCACACACGAAACGCCATCCTCGCCAACGTCAATCTCGGATTGAAATATACCCCGAACGTGTGGCCTCTGCCCATCAAATACCCTGCAAAGTCTGTTAAACACACTCTCGCATTGGAAATCTACGGTGCTGGTGGCGCAAATCAATTAGAAGTGGGTGGAGACTACTACCCCAATGGTGTAGTCAATGTGGCAGTCTTCGTCCCAATCTCCAACGCCTACCGATTAGGTTTGGCGGCGGACGCATTTTACAACGAAGCATACAACGGCACGCAACGTGAAATCAACACCCGATACAACTTTATCAAGGAAAATGAGTTTATCAATAAATTCAAAGTGGGAGTCGCTTTGGCGAATGAAATCACGATGGACCGTGTTAGGGTCGGACTCCATGCAGGAGTCTACTGCCTCAACAAAGCTAAAATCCCTGAACATGACGAAGATGGGAATGAAAACGATTTCCTAATCGAAAACTACTTATACACAAAATTGGTGACTCGCTTCTATTTCACACCGAAGTTCTTCATCGTGGCAGATGTCAAGACCCATCTGCACAGGGTAGAATGTTTCAATTTGGGTCTGGGTTGGGCAATGCCTGAATTTGGTAGCCGACTCAAAAATCCATTCGCTCGAATTTCATTCAAGAAAGAGGATAAAGAGGAGCTTAGAATCACAGGAAGTGAAGACTAATCTTTAATTTGAACACACATAATATCATACAATGAAAAATTATCAGATTTATCTAATTTTTTGCCTTGCGGCATTACCAGCAATTTTTTTGAGAGACTTCTCCTTCTCGGAAATGCCTTTCCTTTTTGCTGCAGAAAAATTGGCTTCATCCGGTCTACTGACTCCTGAGGTGAAAGAGATGATTCTTCCTCCCATCGGAAACATCCTAACGCTCAGTGGGGCAAAATCTGCGTCAGGTTCATTTCCTGTCCACGCAGTCTCCTTGTGCGCACTTGTTTTTTCCATCATAAATGCAGAAATCGTTTATCAGATAATGGCAAGACAATTTTCAGCGAAAGTGGGACGAATCTCCCAATGGCTCTTTCTCTTGATTAGTCTTTTCGCCTTTTTCAATATCCGATTTGACATGATTTTAGTGTTCCTCCTTCTCTCCTTCATGGGAGTATGTTGGTTGGCATACAGACACTTTTCCAAGAAAGGTTTCGCACTTCAATCTACAAATACGGAACTATCCAAACCATTCCGTTTTGCTGCTTACGGAGTTTTTGCAATCGTCTTCCTGCTGGGGTTGGCTTTGCCGAAACTCAACCGTCAGATGAGTCCCCAAACAATCTGCGATAGAATCAATGAGCTAAACGAGGAAGACAACAAAATCAATGTGGTTTTTTGTCACAACATTCCCAACAAGAAAGATTTCAAACTCTTCCTCTCTCAGCCCATGGACGAAATAACCGAGTTGAACGACCTATTAGCGGTCTATCCTAATAGCGTACTTCTTTTTAAAGAGAATGCAGGCATCACTTCCGGTCTCATCATTGGGAAAAAAGTGGAACGTTTTGGGAAATATTATCTGGTGGATTTAAGATATTGAGGAATCATCATCGTTTTACTTCTCTTTTTCTGAACACCAATGTTTTCAACTAAATTCACTCTCACTTAAAAACATGTTTTTTCATCATTTATCACTAACAAATTTTACAATCATGAAAAGAAATCTTTTACTCATATTTTTAGCGATATTTTTAAGTACTTCTCTTTGTGCGCAAGTCACTGTCGACGTGGTCGCCCCAAAAGAGTTTGTGAAAGCCCAAAAGAAGAAAAAGAAGAATGTGATTTTGGATGTCCGCACCCCTCAAGAATATGCCACTGGGCACTTGGAAGGAGCAATTCTATTGGACTGGAGAGACAATGCCAATTTTGTTAAAGAAATCGAATCTTTCGACAAATCAAAAAAATACTACATCTACTGTCGAAGCGGAAGACGCAGTAACGCTGCTGCTAAACTAATGAAATCTAAAGGTTTCAATGTCTATGACATGCAAGGCGGCATCAATAACTGGTGTGGACAGGGGTTGAAAGTTGTGAAGTAAAAAATAATTTCAAAAAAAAACGTGTCCGCACTGCAAACGTATGGGCAATGAGCCTGATGCAGTTTGTTAAAAAGGGGAGCGGGTTTGACATGACAAGTATGAAATATCGGCTGAAGTTTATGTTTGACTGGGGAAGCGGGGTTTGCCTTTGGGCTGACAATGAAGCTACCGAGGTAAAGTTTGGCGATTATCCTGTTGAAACGTATGATTTGCCCATATCCGACGAGTTGAAAGCGACCTTGGAGAAATTGATTTATTTATATGATGAGTCATTTGATCCAGAGGATCCCAACAGCGATTGGTTGTGGGACAAAAACCAGATAGAGGAGTTTTTGCGTACTGTCAGGAAGACGCATGAGCGCTTATGCGAGGAGTTGGGACTGGAGTATGGGGTTGAACTTATTCTGAATGAGTTTGATGATGCTTAGACTGCAGTAACGAGCAGTAGTAGGGATCCATAACCTTGGAAGTGGGAGTAATAAAAGGGGGTAGGTCAATTGACTCACCCCCTTGAGGTATCTGACGTTTCACAACGTCTCTACCCTCCACATCAAATGTCTTTCATGTCACATCAATTCTTTTGCTAATATATTATTAATCAAGCAACCGCCTTCCTTTCTAAACTGATTTTGAACCTCTCAAATCAACGCATACAAAGCAACGGTCAATCTTTTGTCAGTTTTTTTGCATCCAACAATGTTTTGTTTGAAAGCGTGAATTTCAAATGTCGTCCCCCATTTCGCTCAAACAATTCAAAATACATACTATGTTTTCTCGGAATTGTAAACCGTTTGAAAAAAAGAACCACCGACTTACTTCCTCCCGCAGGTATCAATTGATCTTCTGACTCCTCATATACAAACAAGGGTATCTTCTCATCTGCCTGATAAGCCTGTTTTTTGGTTGTCTTTTTATTCACAATGTAATTTTTTATGAAATCTACCTCATAATCCACTTTTGAAAGGTTCTCCATATTCAGATAAAACATCATAACATCCTCCTTTACATAGATGCCATAAATCGAAAATGACATTTTATCCCTATAATCCCCAATATTTCTGAGGACACACCCTTTTTTGAAAACCAGCTTCCCATAAGTACGCATTTCTGGTTCATTGATTGAAAGGGATGAAAATATGGCCTCTGGCGAACTACCTTGCGAACTCACTTGAATATTCACCAATTCGGGGTATTCTTTATATCTCACAAGAAAGGGATGTACAGTTCCATCGTCAGTCAGGACTGTCAAACTACTTTCCGTAAAATAGTCGAACCCTTGTGTGAGTGATTTACACTTTACGATATTGTCTATATCTTCCGCCTTCATCGCTATGAGTTTTTCCGTTCCTGTCTGAACTTCTAAAACTTTTGATGGGAAAACGATATGAGAAGTTTGCCTATGTGACAACTCTACATTATAAGGAGGGATGGCAGATAAACCCGACGATAAAACTTTATAGGCAACCGATTGCGGATCCTGTTCATACTCTAACCGAAATGTATGAACAACTCCATCTAAGGTTATCAGCGTCACACTCGTCGGATCAAAAACCGCCACCTCACTCTTAATCCGCACAATCGAAGGTATCTTAGAGATCTCTATGAAAATATCATCTGTTCCTCTATCTGCATACTTCACATCCGACGAGAACTGAAGATAAACCCACTTCACATCCGACACAGCCAAAGGAGTGATTTTAACACTTGATACATCAGCCGCAAAGAGCCTTCCCACCCCCAACGGTAACATAAGAAACAACGCGACAAAACAACTTACAAAATTCCTTACCTCCATTCTAACTATTGATTTTTATGATCAGTTTATAATTTGCCGGCAGAGTCACTTTCGTCTCCTTGATAGAATTGTTCAGAACATTTTTTGTCGCATTTATCAAAGCATTGGCTCCTGTGCTGACAATTCCACTCAATCCATTCAAATTGACTTCTGTAGAAGTGATTGTCTCACTCCCTGCTTCTGTTTTAGCCTCATCTGCCAAATTATCAGGAAAGTAGATTCCTCGAAAGCCGTCACGGTCATAGATTGTTCCATGAAATGGATAGACGTTATCCTTATAAGCGATATTTTCAATGTTTATATGAACGCGATTCCCGGAGAACGAAGCCTGACCAATGATGGTTGTATTTCTTGGAATGGTTGTTCCTTCTATTTCGATAGGGTCTAATAGTCGCAACACCACCTGAGAAGAGGAGGTTATATCACGCTGCTCGCCATGAATCACCGCATTGACTGTCCCCTTCTTTTCACACATTGCTCCACCTCCTATCGGTTTAAAACCATTAACCGGTTGCTCATTTTTCGGTTTTACAGGCACATCTTCAATTTTCTCCCCATCTTTCTCCTCGACTTCCTTTTTTTGCACATGACCACCTTGGTTGTACAACTCCTTCAATCTCTCAAGTTTTTCCTTTTTTTCCGCCTCCTTCGCAGCTTCTAAATCTTCTAACGAAAGCTCTTTAATCTCCGGTTCTTCTGTTTTTTTCTTCTTCTGTCTAACCGAACTCTTAGCATTAGCATATTGGGTGTACGTCCCTGTTGCACTCTTTTTTTTATTCTCTCCTACTTGCACACCTGCAATCTCTTGAAATGCCTCCAAAGCAGACTGGTTCTTCTCATCAACCTCCGTCTCATGTACCGAAGCAACCTCCTTTTCTTCTACCTCTTCCGCAAAAAAATGGAATGAATTATGCTCCGCCTGCAACTCTCGTTCTTTCTCCTCTTGATCAAGCAATAAGACCGCCTGATTGTACGCATCCATCCTACTCTCCGCCAAGTCGTCCACTTGCGCATCAGGCAAAACATTCAACTCAGCACATTCCGTATGCTGGGCAGTTTCCGTCCCGTTTGTCCCCCCTTCGAGCATATAAAATATACCACACAAACCAACGAACAAAAACAGGACACCTCCTTGAATAATCCAACATCTCTCTTTCATGCTATTCTCTTTTTGATTGAAGTGAGTCAACTTTTTCAAATAACTGCACTACCGAATCCTTTGCCGACGAAAATTCTTGGTCAACCACCTTCATTCCAGATGTTAACCGAGAAAGATTTTCTCGCACAATAGAGTCCTGAACCAGCGTCCGATCATACCTGTCATTTGAAATGGAGAAAAAGGTCTTACATAAACCAATGATGACAACAGAAACAAAACCGATGATTATCCACTTTTTACGATCAGATATCGGAATCTTATTTAACAAATCCTTCACACTATCCTCTTTCTGAGGAGAATGCTGACACTCTTTATTTTCAATATTTTTATCTTCTTGCATTTTTTTATGATTACAATTTTTAACGACCAATAGTGGAGAGTTCCTCCATTTTTTTCACTTCCCAATTTTCTATAATAAATCCATGAGGATTATTATCCGAGCGAGGACAATTGACCAACTGACACATAGTCTCCAAATGATAGAGTGTAACAGATGAGGTCCTCATCACAGACGTAGAAGCATAAGTTTTCGCCCTATAAGGATAAACATCCATATCCACGACAACGGAATCCACCTTAATCTCATTGATTATACCAGCACCTATCATTTTTTGATAGTATCCATTCTCTTTTCTTGTCTTATAAAACTCCAAAACGGAATTGTCTGCTAAAAAAAGAGCCTGTTTCACATTATCTTCTATTGAAGATGCATCAGGTGTAAGCGTGAAAAAGAGTTCATGAAACCAACGGACATGAGACTTCGCCTCTGCAGGCTTATTCATGTGGATGTCTTGCGCCAGCGCCAACATCAATGATTTCCCATCGTCCAACACATAAATCTTCTCTCGCTGCTTCTCTGCATATTCATACGATTTGAAAACTGCATAACAAGATACCGCTAAGGCCATGAGCGAAATTCCAATCAAATAAAACCGAGAGAGCGCAAACGCTCCTTGAATATTTTTCAGACTACTTAACATATCGAACCATTTTACGCATTCTTCACTTGTATCTCATTTTTGGGTATGGGAATCCAAGTTCTGACCGAAATTTTCTTTTTTCCAATACATCCACGATTGAAAAGCTTCAACACATTGCTACTAAGCGGATTCTGAACAGTTCCGCTCAACATTTTAGCCGCCGCAAACGAACCTGCCATTGTGATACCTCCAGTCAAACTCTCCATACTGGAGGAGTTCACAATATAAGATGCAATAGATGGCACCATAAGGTATAATACCAAAAAGGCGACAAGAAAGATGATATAAGAGATTGTGAGGGTTGACATCGTACTTTCCACAGGACCTCCGGTCTCTCCCATTTGTGTAATGGCCGTTTGGTAAACATCAATGTGAGATTGTATCAGTGTCAAATGCAACTGACTGATGATTAGATCCATCAAATTTGCAATTGGAATAAAAAGCGACACATTCAAATATTTCACAATCCAATTTTTCCAGTTATCACTAAACATAGGCAAAACAGAAAGAGCAAACGCAAATGGACCAAAGACAATCAAGACAATCCTGAAAGCGATACTAACGGTTCGGATGACCAGCTTGACTGCCCCAAAAGCAATGGCGGAAACATACTCCAACCCCCACAATAACAGATCAATACAATTCAAATAGAGGTTGTCAAAAAACTTCGTCATCGACGTTACTCCTATAACACCCCTCCAAAATCCGGTATTCTCTTTCGCATCATAATCAGCCTCCATATCTTTATACTCCCCTTTTATCTTCTCAAGTTTCCCTTTCACCTTATCCACAGAAGCTTCATCCACCTGTGAAATTTCAGCAGTATAATTATTTATCGGTTCAAAAACGCCATCCACCAATTCGTAAACGAAAGTGAAATTAATCGTTATCACACCTATCACAAATGGTTTCAGAAGAGCTTGAAAATCAATCGCCTCCCCTTTTGCCCATGTCTTCATGAGCATATTGGCAAAATAAGCGAAAGCAAAAAGACCGCATAGCAAAAAGCATATATTAGTCAGTCCACTAATCCGTCCAACCACACTATCAAACAATGACGTGGCAAAATCATCGGAAAGGTAGGATGACAGGTCAACTACCTTAGAAGCACTTAGTATATTCATTTCTACAATAAACTATATAAAAACCTAAAAATTCAGGAACGAGAATAATCCACTATTAAACCTATCGGCAGAACCAACATTCGTCGTTTCATTGTAAATACGCTGCAATTCCGATTTCGTCAAATTCATCTCGTTCTTCAAATACCGCAACTCCTGTTGCCTTTCAAAATCGCTCAAGGTAACATCATTCTCCTTCCCCTTATCCTGTACAACCGCAGAAGCACGTTTGGCGATTTCGCTGATATTCGTCGTGCAATTTATCAAATCGACAATGCATTGGTACTTTCGGGAATCTGAGACATCCTCTAAATTAGCGATCTGCTCTCTCATCTCTTTTGAGATTTCAATAATCTCCTCTCCTAAAGCGATGATCTCCACAACCTCTTTCGCACTCTTCACATAAGTGGAAACCTGCTCCACCCTTTTTTGCATCGTCTTGCTATTTTCGTAGGCTTTTTTGGCGATTTCTATTTGTTGGATGAACTTATATTTCTGTTCTATCTGCTCCTCCATCTCCTGTGTCGCCAATGCCAACCGCTGCAAAATAGACGTAGGGTCAGACACTACCATAGCCCCCTGTCCATAGAGCAAAACGGTAGCTAACATAAAACAAACAACTAACGGCACTCTTTTCATATCCTCTTTTTTTTTACATGTATTTATTGATATATTTTTTTATGGCAACCTGCATCGTTCCATCTTCCTCCAATAGCTCGATGAGGCGACCCTTCTCTTCTTTGTCCGTCGTATAAGTACAATACTCTTCTTTACTCACCTCAACTCCATACACGGCACAAAATCCCCGCAGAGAGATGAAAACCTCCTTGTAGCGCGAACGTTTTTCTAAATCCAACGCACTATTTACGGAAAATAAGATATTTTGTTCTTTTTTGGACAATGAAAGCAACTCTTGTATCACCGATGACTTCTCTTTAAAATCCCTGAGATCCAATAGTATCTTACAATGAGACTGCGTTATCATGATGTCTTTGATAAACTTATTGCCCACTAAATCGTCTGGCTCTTGCGTGACGATAGCAATTTCCCCAAAATGCTTTCTTGCTGTACGGTATAAATAACCGATGAAAGTAGCCATTCCTTCCTTTGCTATCGCCTGCCAAGCCTCTTCTATCAACATCAATTTCCGCTGGTCTGACGGCAAACGGCGAATCTTGTCCATAAAGGTCGACATGATAATCAGAGTGACAATAGGGAAGAGCGTTTTGTTGTCCTTGATATTGTCCAACTCGAAAACGATAAAACGTTTTTCTAATAAATTTAGTTGGTCGGACGAATTCAACAAATGTCCAAACATTCCTCCGCTGGAAAAAGGTTCCAAGACTTGTATCATGTCATCAACATCAAAATTATCAATCCGAACATTCAGTTGCTCTGAAATGTAGAGTTTATAATCCTCCTTCAGGTACTGATAAAATGTGTCAAAGCAAGGACGGATGCTCCGGTCTGCACATATTCGATCCAAATAGTTGTAAATACAAACTTTCACATGAGTACTTTCACTATTCGACAGAGGTTCGTCTCCTTTCCACAAAATCTTAATCAATGAAAGCAACTGCTCTTTCTTCTCTTCGGAATATTCATAATCTGCTTCATAAAAAGGATTGAACGAGAGCGGTGACTCCTCCGTATAGGTATAATAGACCCCATCTTCTCCTCTACTCTCCTCCTGCACCATCCTATATAAACCTTGATAAGAATCCCCGATGTCCACCAATACAACATGACATCCTTGCTCCCAATATTGGCGTATCATGTTGTTGGTGAAAAAAGACTTCCCCGAACCAGAAGGTCCGATAATCACCTTATTGCGATTATCAATCCAACCCACTTTCTTAGGATAATCATCCAAGTCTATCCGAACCGGGATTCCCGACAAGCGATCAGTCAAATAGATACCAAAATCATCTTTCCCAACCATCGAACGGTAATTCCCGTCTAAATTCAAAAAACAGCAACCCTGTTCAAGAAAGGTCAGGAATGTCATCTCCGAAGGGTATTGCGAACTGGCTCCGGGGATTCCTCCCCAAAATATCTGCGGAACAATCTTCTCCGTTTTGGACTTCGTACAACAATTGACGGATGATAACGCCGATTCGACTTGCGAATTTTTCGACAGCAAACGCTCCCAATTTTCATCCCACACCAGTACATTAAAGGCACAAGAGACACTTCTCTTCTGATCAATGTACGCTTCATCCAAATAAGCGACATTACGCTCCAAATTGATGGCATTCTCACGGGAGGCGGCTGAAAACGCCTGCTGTAACCGTCCTTTTTGCTTAATCTTTTTTAGCGACTCATGATGATTCCCTAAAAAGAAATATTGGTTGTAAACATGGTCAAAAGGGAGGTTGAGAGAAAAATTTGCGACAAAACTCTGCGGGATGTGGAATTGGGGAGGGTGAGAAAGCTTTTTGTTATATGAACAGTTGCCCACCTCTATTGGCACAACCTCTAAATCAGCAATCGAAAAACAGGAAACGAACTTGTCTCCAACCATGAGCGTCCCGTCTTCTACATGAAGATCTTTCAGCACCATGGTTTCCCCTGAAAAATCCAAAGCCATGTACTGTTCAACTATGCCGAATTTAGCCTCGTCCCCTATAATCTCCGATTCCGATAACGGACGGATGGAAATTCCTGCCTCATGCAACACTTGCTTTAATTTATCGACCGATTCTCTAAACTCATTGATCCTCCCCTCATCCAACATCTTTTTAGGGATGAGTTTGTTTTTACATAAGGCGGAAGAGGTGGAATATCCCGTTGCGGACTCTTTCGATGAAAGCGTAACATATAAGAACGACCTGTGCTTTAAATATTCTCTCCCCGAAAAATGCTTCCAATAGGAATCTGAAAGAAAACTTCCCTCTGTCGCTTCCACACCGTATCGCTCCACTGAAAAAACATCTTGTTTATGAACAATCGTATAATCCGGCAAATCACGGAACGCTCGTAAAAAAGCCAGATGCAACGCATCATAATCAGTCTCCTCCATCGTAAATACCTGTGGTAATGTCAACTCGTAACAAATCGTAACATCTGCCATCTTCGACACAAGAAAACCATCCTCAAATTTCCATAAAGGAAAAACATTCTCGATTTTATTACCCTTTACATTGAAATCCATCTCTTTCCTGCCTTTTCGTCAATTCAACAAATCCCGCACCCGTTGGTCGTTTTGCACTCTCTGGAATGTCCTACGCTGCACGAAAAAATGCCTCAGCCCATGTTCTCCCATACTACTATTCAAATAATAGGAGAGAGCGACACTACCCAAGGCGACCAAAGAGACAATCATCATTGTAACACCAAAAGGTAAAAAAGCACCCAATATGAAATACAATATTATCCCTCCGACTATTCCGCCCAACGCAAGGAAGACATACATCGCACGAAGCCCTTTGAACTCAAACGACCGGCCTACGCCTTTGTTAATTTTATAATTCATCCAAAAGATTATGCGAAAAAGAAATTTTTCACAACCATCGAAACGACACATGCGACAACAAGTCCACCAACCCAGCCACCGATTTTTTTTGCAGAGTCAGTGTCTCCATTAAACAACTTATACGCCACAATCGCACCTCCAACCAATGCGAAAAGTCCGCATATAGACATAAACAACGTAAGTGCTGGAGAAACCATCTTGTCCAACTGCTCATTGGCTGCTTTCAATGCGGCAGAAGCCTGCTTTTGAGCAAAAATATCACCCGACAACACTGCAAACACTGCAAGAAGAGAAATCTTTTTCTTTGATACTCCTTGCATCACTGATAAAATTTTTTTCATTTTACTATTTTTTAAAATTATTACTTAGGTAAATTCTCATTAACGTTCTTCACTAACGAAACAGACCTTCTTCTGCGTACAGAATCCGAAGACTCTACTCCCCTCTTCTGTGAAAAAACATACAACAGAAGAAGCAACACCAAATCAATCACAACGCAAAACGAAAGATTGTACAATAAAAATTCACTCCATGAAATTTGACTCAAACCAAACATAATTTTTTCATTGTTGTCATAACACCCGCATGAAAACATCCATCAAACACAAAAAGCCGCACACTCACTATTGTACAACCTTCATTCTCATCATTTTTCGACAGGGTGATACAAACGTTAAACAAATAAATTTTTCACGAGGCAAAATTAACATGAATTTTCTATTTATCAACTTTTTTCTCGTATTTTTTTCAAAAATTATTTTTACAAACTCTAAACCAGCTGAAAATCAACATTTAAGACAGATCCTATAAATTAACCTTAATATTATGATTTCATCTTCCTTTCTCTCAAAAAAATTTTTCACTCTACTTTTCTGACGAAACAGCGTTTAAATTCTTTATATTTGCAACGATTTATAAATTAGGTAAATTTTTAAAGCAATGAACCATTCGGTATGTCAATTGGAGATTGAAATTGGTCAACTTTTGAAAAAAAATAAAATGACCATCGCCACCGCAGAAAGTTGCACCGGAGGCAATATCGCAGCACTTTTAGCCAAACACCCCGGTAGCTCCGAATTTTACATAGGCTCGGTTGTAGCTTATTGCAACGAAATCAAGCACAGAGTATTAGGCGTGTCAGAAGAGACTCTGAATCGCCAAGGGGCGGTCAGCCAAGAAACCGTAGAACAAATGGCAAAAGGTGTCATAGAACTTATGAAAACGGACATCGGCATAGCAGTCTCTGGGATAGCAGGACCGACAGGAGGGAGCAAGGAGAAACCCGTTGGGACAGTTTGGATAGCCGTAGCGAACCATCAAAAAGTGTTGGCGAAAAAATTGACCCTCACCCCCTTCCGTGAGCAAAACATCCTACAATCCACACAGGAAGCCCTCCTATTGGCAAGAGATTTCCTTCTGACCGAATACTCTTCGATTTAACTCAGGAAAAAACTCCAATTCTTTTTTTTCATAAATTTGCACGAGCTTTTTTTCGTGTGATTTTCAAAAATTCAAACTAAATTGTAACATGACAATGAACCCTTCCATATCCTTAATCATCGCATTCTATAACAACATCGAATGGCTTGAAATGATTTTCGAGCAACTAAAAAAGCAGAGCTTCAAATCATTTGAAGTGGTAATTGCCGACGATGGCTCAAAACAAGAAGTGGTCGACCGAATCAAAGAATTGACAAAAGTGATGCCCTTCCAAATCAAGCATATCTGGCATGAAGATTTGGGCTGGAGGAAAGACATCATCTTAAATAAAGCAGTTGTCGCATCTTCTGCAGACTACCTTGTCTTCATCGATGGCGACTGCATCCCTCACCACAAATTCTTAGAAGAACATTGGAGATTCAAAGAAGAGAACTTTGTCATCGGAGGACGAAGGGTGCATCTGACGAAAGAGATCTCCCAGTCCCTCACGCCCGAAAACGTAAAAGATGGAATACTCTCCAGAATCACCTTAAAACTTTTATGGGCAGGGATCACAAAAAAAGAACGGCACACTGAAAATGTCATAAGGATCACGCCCCAATGGCTCAGAAACCTATTACTGAAGGAGAGGATAGGAGGATTGCTCGGATGCAACTTCGGCATGTTCAAAAAAGACCTTCTGAAGGTCAACGGATTTGACGAACGCTACCTCGCCCCCGCAATTGGAGAAGACACCGATCTGGAGGCGCGCCTAAAAAGAATCGGCATCAAAGTGAGAGTTTGCAAACACGCCGTGACAGTCTTCCATAAAAACCACAAAAGGGAAGAAATCCCCAACAATAACGGAGAGATATTACAATATAATAAAGAACATAATATCAGCTACACCCCATGGGGCATCAACCAAGAGCAAGAAAAAAAATATTAGAAGATAATTTGCGAATAAAAAAAATTGTTGTAAATTTGCAATCCGAATTAATTCTCAGGAGATTAGTGACCTCCGGAGCGATTAATCGGACAAAGTTGAGGTAACATCAAGGTGGTTTTCTGATAGTTACGCTGCTTTCATTTGAAAGATCGGAAAAAAGAGATGCGACCCTGCTTTATGAATAATAACTTTAGAAATTAAACTGCGATGTCAAAATTCTGTGAAATTACTGGTAAAACAGCAATGAATGGGAACAACGTTTCTCACTCAAAAAGAAGAACAAAGAGAAAATTCAATGTAAACTTGTTCACTAAGAAATTCTATTGGGCAGAGCAAGACTGCTGGATTCCTTTAAAGGTTTCGGCGAAGGGTCTTCGCACCATCAACAAAAAGGGTCTTAACGCAGCGTTGATTGACGCAGCCAAGAAAGGTATAATTTAATTAGGAGGAGAATACAATGGCTAAGAAAAGCAAAGAAAGTCGTGTTCAAGTTATCTTAGAGTGTACAGAACATAAGGAGAGCGGAATGCCAGGCACTTCTCGCTACGTTACTACAAAGAACAGAAAAAACACTCCAGACAGATTGGAACTTAAGAAGTACAACCCAATCTTGAAGAGATATACAATCCACAAAGAAATTAAGTAATCCTAATTAAGTATCAATTATGGCAAAGAAAGTAGTCGCAACTCTCCAAAAAGGTGAGGGTCGTTCATACGCAAAAGTGATCAAGATGGTTAAGTCGCCTAAAACTGGTGCTTACTACTTCGACGAGAAGATTGTTCACAACGACGACGTAAAAGAACACTTGGCTAAGTAATCCAAAGTTCTTTTTCTCATAAAAAAAACCGCAAGACATCCAATGTGCTTGCGGTTATTTTTTTCTTCTCCAATCCAATACAATGAATAAAAATTGAATAAATATCCAAATCAAGCATAATATTCATTCATTTTTGAAAAAAAATTCATTTATAGATGGATATTCACATATTTTTTTCTAAATTTGCATATAGAAAGTATAAATAACAAATTAGACCAGTTTTAATTATGGCAAATGTTGAAGATTTAGACCATGTAGTGGTTCGTTTTTCTGGAGACTCTGGAGACGGAATGCAATTAGCGGGGAACATTTTCTCCACTATTTCCGCTACAGTAGGCAATGACATCTGTACGTTCCCTGATTATCCGGCGGACATCCGCGCCCCACAGGGATCTTTGACGGGAGTTTCTGGCTTCCAAGTTCATATTGGTGCAGGAAAAGTTTTCACACCGGGCGACAAGTGTGACGTTCTCGTTGCAATGAACCCTGCAGCTTTAAAGACACAATACAAATTCTGCAAACCAACATCATCAATCATCATAGACACAGACTCATTCAAGGAGGCTGACCTTAAGAAGGCGAATTTCGAGACTCTTGACGCTGTGGCGGAAATGGGTATCAAACAAGACGTGATCGCAGCTCCTATCACCCAAATGGTGAAGGATTGTCTTGCGGATTCCGGCATGGATGCCAAAGCGGTTCTAAAGTGCCGAAACATGTTCGCCTTGGGATTGGTGTGCTGGTTGTTCAATCGCGACCTCTCTATCGCCGCAAACATGTTGAGAGAGAAGTTTGCGAAAAAACCTGCTATCGCAGAATCAAACATCAAGGTAATCCAAGCAGGATATGACTATGGACATAACACCCACGCTTCTGTTTCCCACACATATAGTGTCGAGACCAAGGAAGAGAAGAAGAAGGGGCTTTATATGGACATCAATGGTAACAAAGCTACATCATACGGACTTATCGCAGCAGCTGAAAAGGCTGGTTTGAAGCTCTTCTTGGGTTCTTACCCTATCACTCCTGCTACCGATGTCCTTCATGAATTGTCTAAACACAAATCATTAGGTGTTACCACCGTTCAATGCGAGGACGAGATCGCCGGTTGTGCTTCTGCCGTAGGTGCTTCATTTGCTGGAGCATTGGCCTGCACATCTACTTCCGGACCAGGTATCTGCTTGAAGTCTGAGGCTATGAACCTCGCAGTCATCATGGAGTTGCCACTGGTTGTACTGGATGTTCAACGTGGTGGTCCGGCAACTGGACTTCCAACCAAGTCTGAGCAAACAGACCTTCTTCAATGTCTGTTCGGTAGAAATGGAGAGTCTCCGATGCCTGTCATCGCAGCTGCATCTCCAACCGACTGTTTCGACTCTGCTTACATGGCTTGTAAAATTGCCTTGGAACACATGACTCCGGTTGTATTGATGACCGACGCATTTATCGCAAATGGTTCTGCAGCTTGGAAGCTTCCTAAATTGAGCGAATATCCTGCCATCAATCCTCCATACGTGACTCCGGAAATGAAAGGTTCTTGGACTCCATACCAACGCAATGAGCAAGGCTCTCGTTACTGGGCGGTTCCTGGAACAGAAGGATTTACCCACATCCTTGGAGGTTTGGAAAAAGACAACAAAACAGGTGCGATCTCTACAGATCCAGACAACCACGACTTGATGACACGTCTTCGTCAGGAGAAGATCGACAAGATCCAAGTTCCAGATGTTGAAGTGGAAGGAGACAAGGACGATGCAGAACTGCTCATCGTAGGATTCGGTGGAACTTACGGACACCTACACGCTGCAATGGACGAGATGCGCGCAGAGGGAAAGAAAGTTGCTTTGGCGCACTTCCGTTACATCAATCCATTGCCGAAAAACACAGCCGACGTATTGAAGAAATACAAGAAGGTGGTTGTGGCAGAGCAAAATATGGGTCAGTTCGCAGGTTGGTTGCGTATGAAGGTGGACAACTTCGCTCCATACCAATTCAACGAAGTGAAAGGTCAACCATTTGTCGTGAGCGACCTTGTAGAGGCATTTAATTCTATTTATAACAAATAACCGATAGGAGACTGAAAAATGAGCGAATATACAGCAAAAGATTTCAAAAAAGGACAACCACGTTGGTGTCCGGGTTGTGGAGACCACTTCTTCTTGGCTTCACTTCATAAAGCGATGGCAGAAATCGGCGTTGCGCCTCACGACATCGCAGTAATCTCTGGTATCGGTTGTTCAAGCCGTTTGCCTCACTATATGGCAACATACGGAATGAACACAATCCACGGTCGTGCGGCTGCAATCGCAACTGGAGCGAAAGTGGCAAACCCAAACTTGTCCGTTTGGCAAATATCTGGAGATGGTGATGGTCTGGCTATCGGAGGAAACCACTTCATCCACGCTAACCGTCGTAACATCAACCTCAATATGATCCTCTTGAACAACCGTATCTATGGTTTGACAAAGGGTCAATACTCTCCTACTTCTCCTCGTGGATTTGTCAGCAAATCTTCTCCTTACGGAACTGTAGAGGATCCGTTCCGTCCGGCAGAACTTTGCTTCGGTGCTCGCGGACACTTCTTCGCCCGCGCCGTTGCAACCGATGCACCGGGTACTATCGATGTGCTAAAAGCGGCTGAAGCTCACAAGGGTGCTTCTGTTTGCGAAATCCTTCAAAACTGCGTCATCTTCAATGATGGCACACACGAAAGCGTCTACAGCGCAGAGGGACGTAAAAAGAACGCAATCTATTTGAAACATGGAGAACCGATGATCTTCGGAGAGAACAACGAATTCGGATTGATGCAAGATGGTTTCAATATCAAGGTAGTGAAAATCGGAGAAAATGGCATCACTGAAAAGGATTTGTTGGTTCATGACGCACACTGCGAGGACAACACGCTACAACTGAAGTTGGCGTTGATGGAGGGACCTGATTTCCCTATCGCATTGGGTGTCATCCGCGATGTTCCTGCTCCTACTTACGACGAGGCAGTTTCTGCACAAATCGAAGAGGTAAAGGGCATGAAAAAATATCATAACTTCGAGGAGTTGCTACTCACCAATGACACTTGGGAGGTAAAGTAATTTTTCATAAACAAACCCCAAAAAAGCGAGCCAATCCCAATGATTAGCTCGCTTTTCTTTTATTTAGAAATGATTTCTTCTTCTACTTGTCAACACCTTTTTTATCCAAAATCTCAATTACTTCATCAATAGTTTTAAAAGTACAGTACACACATTCACTCCCCTTTAAATCTAAGGCTCCGTACAGCTTCCTTTTTCCTTTGATTTTATACACAATCAAATATGCAGATTTGTGTAATTTTTCAAAATCATATTTCCCCGTTATTCTGTAAGCAGAATCATTTACATTAAATATATACTGCTTATGCCCTATCTTATCAATAAATACACCATCTTTTACTTCATCAAAACGTGATGCTAAATGATTAGAAAGATTGCTATTACATGAAGGAATCACAATTTGTCCTTTTGAATTCAAAACAGACCATTGATCCTTACTGGAATGTCCAAACGACTTACAACATGTAAATAACACATAGCACTCTGACATAGACGACATCACACGATCATAAATAATCGGTACTATAATCTCTCCTTTACTGTCAATGACTCCCTGTTTTATTTTCCCTGATGCTTTTTTACCTACAATGTACATGCCCTCATAAGGACTCGTGTAATAAGCATCATACCCCTTTGAGATAAAACCACCCCGCCTATCTATCAAATAATACTTCTTATCTTCACAATTTTGAACCAAAGCAGTACTCTCTCTATTAAAGTTGTAGACTTTACAGAAATCACTCTGAATGGTTATTTTCTTTGATTCATCCACATAACCACCATAACCTAACGAGTCATAATAAACCTCCCATTTGTCTTGATATTCATTCGATTTAAGTCTCTCACAAGATAATTTCACTTCTGATTCTGAGGTGTCATTCACATGCTCATATCGAGGATATTGTCCCGCATATTGAGCAACTGAGACTACAGGAAACAAAAAAATAATTAAAAAAACTTTCCATTTATAATTATTCATTATCTTTATATACATTTTAAAAAAAACACTAACTTATAGCACTTGGTTTCGCCCCAAACTTAGAAATCAACTCAGCAACAGCCCTACTCATCTCCTCCACTGAAAGGCAACCCTCCTCACCCAAACAAGGGACAGGAGGAAGGTGGACAAATAGAGCTTGCATGGCTCC
Source organism: uncultured Bacteroidales bacterium (assembly GCA_937916355.1). Taxonomy (GTDB): domain Bacteria; phylum Bacteroidota; class Bacteroidia; order Bacteroidales; family Paludibacteraceae; genus UBA1181. Next base: position 24,767 of record CALFTM010000030.1, on the reverse strand, counting down.
ATTCTCTTCACACAACCGCAACGCCTCATAATAGGTGCGGTTACACACATACAATCCTGCGGAGTTTGAGATTTTAGAATTGACTCCAAAAGTTTTCAAATGATCCAAAAGCGATTTAACAGGAGCTTTCGTAATATAGGCAGCAGGTCCATTTGAGTTGATAGTCTCTTCCGTCGGGCGATAGCCATCATTGTCTCCATTTTTTGAATCCATCATATTGAGTGCTACCCTCTCTAACTTCAATTTGTCTTTTGTACCAGACTGTCCTAACATCAGCACGACATCAGGACAATGGGAAGTGATAGCCTCCTGAAGAACTGCTGCTACTCTATTAAAACTCACAGGAAGTAGGACTACCGACAAGTCGACTTGCTCAAACGACTGTTCTTTTAACAATTTAGCAACCTCCCATGAAGAGTTTGTCGTATTTTCGCCAAAAGGTTCATAAGCCGTCAGTAAGATCTTTTGCATCTGAAAAAAAATTAGGGTGAGAAAATAAAATACATAATTTATGGAAGTTGCCTTTTACTCATAGTATAAGGAGATTCAACGCACCTATAATCCCTCCTAACAATGCGCCAAACCACTCTATGGCACGCAACTCTTTGTTCATCAATTCCAGAATCAATTTTTCCATCTCTAAAACATTCATTTCGTTGATTCTCTCTTTAATGATCTTTTGGATGTCCACAGCTTGTAATATATGCGGAAGGTGATCTTTTATCACGCTCTGATAGGCCGATACAACCATATCCTTAATCCCCTGAAGTCGCTCCTCTTTTCCTTTAAACAAATCGCAAACCCGCATATCCAAGAAATCCTTCACCTGTCCGTCGACCATCTCCGAAACAATCTCACCCGAATTATTCACCAAAATATTATTGACATGCTTCGTCAAAAGATTTTTCACATGAGCAATGATTTCATCCATAGGAATAAACTTCATTGCCAAATTTCCAATGTTCTTTTCGGCAATCCGTTCTTTTACATACTCGATCGTTTTTTCTGCGATCCTATCTCCTAAATCCGATGTTGCGATTTTCTCCCCTACCATCGAAGAAAAATCCCCCACTACTTGAGAGGAAAGTTTTTCCACATTTTCCTCCTTTAAAAATCCACTCGCAAACTCTCTAACAGTATTCTGATTATCTTTCTGTTTCAAAAAAAAGGATTCCACTCCTTGTTCTATCTTTAACACCATTTCATCAGAAAGCAGATTCTTCTCGAGAATCTCCTTGTTCATCAAATTATCATTGATCGCCCTCCCGACTGATTCTGCAATCCTATCTTTCTCCTTAGGAATCAACCCCGGAGTGAACGGCAACTGAAAACCAAAAAGATATTTTGCCTCATGAGGATGAAACAACATCCGAATCGCAACAACATTCGTAAAATAACCAATAATTGCTCCCAATGCAGGAGGTATCAAGTAAGTATACCACATACGCATATTATTTTAAGTTCATGTTCCATATTTTTTCTTTGCAAAACTAATATACAAATCTGACAAAAAAAATTCCACAACATATTTTTTGCACAAACAAAACATTTCTAAGAACCCTCAAGTCAAGAAGTAAGTATAATTAAAAAAACAAAAGTGCTCTTCCTTTCAAAAAAGCACTTTTTTCTATTGGTGTAGGCATAAAAATTTTCCTAATATCCTCTGATCAACGTAAAGTGTCCACTATAGAGTTTATCCAATTCACCAATGGTAATCACATACCAATAATCAGTAGAAGGCATTTTCTTCCCCTGATAAGTACCGTCCCAACCTTCTGATTCTGCTCCGTCCAATTCTACCAACAATTTTCCGAAACGATCGTAAATCTTCACCTTTGCATTATTATATCGATCCAAATTCTCCACTTCCCAAGAGCCATTTTCGGGTACAAAATAAGGAGGGATAACAATATCATAAGTAGGTGTCTCCAACTCATAAGAGGAGGAACATCCCACCTCATTGCTCACCGTGATGGTATAATTCTTACCATAACCCACGTTGGTGAACAAGTCTGAAGTGGTAGGCTCACGTCCATCGCCATAATCATAATAGACCGGTTGCAATTCGCTTTCCACCACCACTTGATAAGTTTTATTTGAAACTTCCTCACAAGAAACCACCTTAGGGGTTGCAATTACCTGCACCTGTGCCGTTGCCGATCCCTCGCAAAGTCCGTTTTTCACCAAAACCTCGTAGGTAGTGGTTGCAGTTGGTTTCGCTAAAATCGTAGCGTCAGAAGCAATGTTCGCACCATTTGACGACCATGTTATTTCATCATATTTCTTCAAACCTTCAATCTTCAATAGCACAGAGTCTTTTTCGCAAATCATCTTATCTTCCAACGAGACTTCAACAGGCTCGTAAACCTTCACCTCTTCCATCAATTCTCCTGCATCACAGCCTGCCTCGGAAGTGGCAACCACCTTATAGGTCGCATCCTTTTTAGGAGAAACGACAAGCTCCGACACTCCGCTCTGCAACTCAACAAAAGAGCCATCGCCCTCTTTAACATACCATTTCAGATTCTCCACCAATGGATAAGATGATGAAAGAGCGACATCATCTCCTTCACACAACTCTTTCGCTCCAACGACAATGTCGAGTACCGGGATTTCATCCACACTAATGACAACCTCATCTGATACATCTTCACAAACCGACATATCAGCCGTCAACCGATATGTGATTGTCTCCGTAGGTTGTAAAGTATGCTTTAAGCCTGATAGATCGGCAGCGACAAATTCTCCTTCTTCCGTCTTTTTCTCCCACACCAAAAGCGCAGGTTTTCCGGTCACCTCTGCAGACAAATCCACAGAAGCATTGGGACATACCAGCATATCATTGGGTAAAGTGATTGTCACCTTCTCCTCTACAGCCACATTTACAATGTTGGAATAGACTGCCTCGCACACTCCTGTTCCGGCAGTACTCAATCGGTAGGCAGCACTTTTTTCGGCAGTAATTTTTTGGGTCGCCACCAATTCGTCTGAAAACTTCACAAAGTTTGCTCCATCAGTAGAGACCTCCCAATTCAATATCGTTGCCTCTCCAAATTCTGCAGAGAGCGTGAAATCCTCGTCCTGACACAATTCTGAAAAATCTGAAGACAACGTCAACTCCGCACTTCGCTCCACTGCTACTGAAACTGACTGTGTATCACTTTTGCAATAGACTCCCTTGGTTACAAACGAGTAGATCGTCGGATTTTCCGTTGGGGTATCCGTCAGGGCATACTCCTCGTCTGAGGTGACCACCACTCCATTTTTCAGCCACTCATGATCGTCTGACAATCCTGCAGTTTGCGTTGCCGACAAAGTCACCTCCGTACCATAACAAACCGCATCTGGCGCATCCGACAATTTTGTTTTTATCGCCTCTTCTACCGAAATGAGTACGAAATCGGAAGTGACCGTTTGCGGACAGACATCATTTCCGCCATATTCAATCCAATACAACTTAGATGCAGTCGGTGTTATATTTTTCGTTGCAACTAAATCTGTCGAAATGACCTCCGCACTTCCAGTTCCATTCTCTGAAATCGAATACCATTTCAATTCATCCGCTGTCCCAAAAACAGCGGTAAAAGAGACCTCCTCTCCTTCACATATATTCTCCTTGTCGGCTGTCAAAGTGAGTTCAACAGGTGATTGAACCGTTATTCCAAATGTATGAGACACAACCGGACAAACTTCACTTTTTGCTTCAAAGGTGTACTCCACACTCTTCTCCAAATCCGGTGTTTGGTAATTCATCTCATTGGAAACCACCGCACCTTCACTTGTCCATGAAAAATCATACAAAGCCTGCTCCGCCTCCGTCAATCCAAAATTGATGTTCACAGAAGAACCCTTACAGACCTCCATATCCTCATCCCACTCTATCTCCAACTTTGGCTCCACTTCCACCTTAACAGTTTTAGAGTAGACAACCGGACACAATCCAGACCCCTCAGCCTTCAAACGGAAGAAATATGTCGGTTTAAACTCCTCCTCTTGCGCAAACGATTGCTCCTCGCTCAAATCCGTAGAGAACGATTTAAAATTGACATTATCTGTAGAATATTGCCACTCTATTGATTTAGAATCTCCATAAGTTGCAGACAAAGCAACTGCATCTCCTTCACACACACGACTATTTACTACAGTAATCGTCAACTCAGAAGAGACCTCCACATCCACTTGGAAAGTCTTCGTGAATACAGGACACTTTCCTGCCTTCGCCTCAAATTGATAAGCGGTCAACTCCGAAGGTTCATCCTCGAACGACAATTCAGAAGAGACAATCGTTCCATTCTTCAGCCACTGAATGCTTTTTGCCTCAGCACCTATTGAAGTAGCCTTCAACGTAACTTCATCACCGGCACAAACCTTTTCCGGAACAGTTTCAAAAGTATAATCCACCGGTTTATCCACCACAATCATAACAGTATCAGACGAAAACTCGCCGCAACCATTATCCGGAATAAAAATAAAATAACTTGCACTCTCTGTTGGCTCAATCGTATAAGCCTCCTTTTGTTCAGTGGAAACGACCACATTAACACCATCAACGATTTTCACTAACTGCCAACCCAATAAATCCTCGACAGAAGAGGTTGCACTTAAAACGACAGAAGTTCCCAAACATACAGAATCTACTTCTGCGCTCAGTGTCAATTCTGGTTTAGCAATAAAATCCACATTAAAAACATACTCTTCCGAATAACAAATTTCAGATTCCAAGATATGTTTTAAAGTAGTTTTCTTTGTAATATCGAAAGTCTCCGAATAATTACGAGAATACTCAACATCATCCACCTTCCAAATAGATTGCCAAGCAATTGACTCATAATAGTCAGCCAAATCTTGAGGGAAATTCAACTCCAATACACCACCTTCGCACACAACATAATCAAATTTATCCCAAACAAATTGAGTTCTTGCCTCCACCCAAAAGGTATCTTTCATCACGTCAGAGAGACAGACTCCATCCGTAGCATAAAAAGAGAGACGAATTGAATCATTTTCGACCAAATCTTCAAAAACAAACGATGCCGATTCAGCCTTTGTATCATTCCAGAAAAACTCTGTAGGATTACCCGACAACAATTTGTACGTAATCTCGTAACCATCATCAAAATCACACAAAACACCGCTCTCATTTTTCAACTCATCAAACACAATCATCTCATGCACATTAATACGTGCAAAAATAGAGTCGGAATAACATGTATCATTCAAAGCGATGAAAAGATAATCCGTAGAATCGGCAGGCAAGACAGAGAGAGTCTCTCCAGTCGCACCCTCGATTGCAGTCCAAGTCGCCTTGTCTGCCGGAGAAGAATACCACTGCATCTTATCCACATTTGTCTTATTTTTCTGAACAACGGACAATGTCACCTTCTCTTCTATATCACTACAAATTGCCATTGTGTCTTTTTCCATCTCAAATTCAAAAATTGGAGCCCTGCAACCATCATCTTTACACTTCAAGCCCACAATATTCGAAAAACCATAGATTGTACAAGGGTCGTTCGGCTTTCCATTTTTAGCGATGTTAAGAGCCTCCTCTGCCGTTTCTGCAAATACCATGCGATAATTGACCAACACACCAGCCTCCGCTTCATGAGTTACAGAAGGCTTATCCGACAAGAAAGACCAATCTCCCCCATCCTCACTATATTGCCATGCAAAACCATAATCGGGGAAAGCACTCTTCCACTCACTATCATCCAATTTATTCACGGTATGAAGAGGTTCTTCATTGCAACTGAACCCATTGAGCAGAGACAACGAAGGGTTATCGTCAATTTGGATTGAACCTTTCGGAGTTGTTTCACCACACACAGCGATTTGAAAATCATCAAAGGATATATAGTTCCAATCATTAGACGGTGTGGCATTTAAAATTCTAAACTTTATTCCGCCCGAATAATTTAGCGGTAAAACAAAAGGAGTTACAGACCTCACCCAACGTCTTGAATTACTATTAGAAATAGCAATCGAAGAAGATGCGAGGAGATTATCAGCATCATCTAAAATCACCACATCCAAATTTTCGCCTGCCCATTCATTAAAATCATAAAATTGAAATGAGAAATTAAAACTTTTACATTTACAGAAAGGGCCTTCAATCGTTTTTTCAATCAAAATATTTTCAGACTCCTCTTCTGATTTTTTACCAAAATAGGTGTAAAGGAACGCTCCATTCGTTTTCCCTGAAGGATCTTGCAACGATTTTTCGTTATAATCGTACCCTAAGAACGTACCATCCCAACTTTCATCTATTCTTTTCACAGACGAATCAGGAGCCGAAGTTACCACATAGTCACCAATTTTAAATCCATCTGCTGTTGGCTCATAATAATGGAGAGCCGCACCCTCAAACGGACGAGTGGAGAAAGAGTCCATCACACCGAAATCCTCTTTCCAGACAATCCTTGCGGATTCAGAGAAAGAGCAATCCGGAGTAGGAGAAACACCAGCGAGAGTATTTGAAATCGAATAGTAGGCGCAACCATCTTTCGGAGCACCATTTTGAGCGATATACAAAGCTTGTTCCTCAGCAACCGTTTCAGAAGAACCACCTGTGATGATAACTCGATAAACAGTAGGTATCTCTTTGTCCACCTCAATATCCACAGAAGTTTTTTCGATTCCACTCACATCTAAAACATTCTGCCATGTGAGTCCATCGTCTTCAGATTTTTGCCACAAAAAATAGACATTATCATAGATATTCTTCCAAGCCGGAAGCACATCATCCGGAACTTTAAACGATGCCATAAAAATACATCCGTCAACGGTAGTTGAAGAAGATGCAATGGTATTGGTAGAGATGATCGGGTCTGGCACCTCCTCAGTATCTTTACGATAAAGAGAAATATCATCAATTGCAAAATCGTTATAACCACTACCCCAGTTAGTCACTTGCAATTCCAGCACATCCCCATCGTTGGCAACAAACTCGCACGAATATTCAGACCATTTTCTTTCCGCTTCAGTATCAGCGATACCACCACCGGCATCGCCCCATCCTTCTGCTTTCCAATAAGGGATGGCACCCGTGCGAATCGTCTCTACAACTTTCCCAGTTGTCGCATTGATGACGTTCATTTCAAGATCTGCATTTCCTCCTGAAGGTTCTTCCGGATCATCATTTCCGTACGCAGTGATACTCGCCACATAGATAACAAAGCGATATTCACGACTATCGCACAAATTAAATTCGATTTTTTTAGAAAATATCGCATCACCCTCACCCACACCTGAGTTGATGACCAACATCGCTCCGTTTTTATTTCCTGTATGATCTTTCCCAGCTACAAAATGCCCCGCATTGTTTTTACATGAAGCCCAACGGTTGTATGCCCACCATGTGTTACTTGTGATTCCGTAAAAACCATCGTCAATCGACCCACAGCCGGAAGCACCAGCGGTTTTTGGACGACAATCGTAAAATCCATCACAAATATTTGAGTTGGAAGCTGCATCCCAAACAATCTGTCCATTACAAAAACGTTCATCGTCGATGAAACAATGTCCCGGGACACTATTACTCCTATCTGCAAAATTCTTGATTAGGGTATCTTCTGCGACTCCAAAATCTTCCCGCCACACAAGATTCCAACTTTCTGTATCTTGCGCCTTTAAAGCACAAAGACAGAGAAAAAATTCAACTACTAACAACACGTAAATCTTTCGCATCGCTCTATATCATTTTATGGTTTCTATTCTACAGATAAACTGCCTTAACTTATAAAGGGCAACTTCTATAAATTATAATTTATAACTGCTATAAGCGCTGTTTCGGATGCACTTCAAAATCATCTCGACCCAACCTATAAAATTTACCCCAAGCAAATTTAAAATATTTGAATAAAGTAAAAAAATGTTTCTTTATAAATTCGACAAAAAAACTTAACTTTGCATCATGATTTTTAACCTGCATTGTTTGTAAGTGTCTGAATCTACCGACGATACACATTGCGCAATTTTGTATTATTATGTTAGTAAAAACATACGGGGCTGCGGTGCAGGGCATCCACGCCTCAACGATCACCATTGAAGTGAACATTTCTCCGGGCATCCGATTTTTACTGGTAGGATTACCTGATAACGCCATCAAGGAGAGCCACGAGCGAATCATTTCTGCTTTAGATTTTTGCGGAATGAAGTTTCCTCATTACCAAATAGTTGTCAATATGGCACCTGCCGACATCCGAAAAGAGGGGTCGGCTTACGATTTGCCCTTGGCAATTGGCATCATGGCTGCAGCCGGAGAAGTGGAAGCCGAAAGCCTCAACCACTTCATCATCATGGGGGAATTATCATTAGATGGCACACTGCAACCCATCAAAGGGGCATTGCCCATCGCAATCAAGGCGAGAGAGGAGGGATTCAAAGGAATCATCATTCCAAAAGAGAATGCGAGGGAAGCTGCGGTTGTGAACAATCTTGAAGTTTATGGCGCAGAGAACCTGAAAGAGGTGATAGATTTCCTAAACCACCAAAGAAAAATCGAGCCAACCATCGTTGACACCCGAAAAGAATTTTTCAACTGTTTGGGACATTTTGACGTGGACTTCTCGGAGGTGAAAGGACAAGAGAGCGTGAAGCGAGCATTTGAGGTCGCCGCAGCTGGTGGACACAACATCATCCTAATTGGGCCTCCGGGAGCTGGGAAATCAATGCTTGCCAAAAGGATCGCCACAATCCTACCGCCACTGACACTCCATGAGGCATTAGAGACGACAAAAATACACTCCGTCGCCGGGAAAATCGGCAAAGAGACCGCCCTCATGACTCAACGCCCCTACCGCAATCCGCACCACACCATTTCGGATGCCGCACTATGTGGCGGTGGTGGCTATCCACAACCCGGAGAAATTTCTCTTGCCCACAACGGAATCCTCTTTTTAGACGAGCTTCCTGAATTTAAACGGACGGTTCTGGAGGTGATGCGACAACCGTTAGAAGATAGGAAAATCACCATTTCACGGGCTCGCTCAACGGTGGAATACCCCGCCAGTTTCATGCTTGTGGCTGCCATGAACCCCTGCCCCTGCGGATATTACAACCACCCCTCACGGGAATGCCTATGCGCACCCGGCATGGTGCAAAAGTATATGAGCAAAATTTCAGGTCCACTACTCGACCGCATCGACATCCAAATCGAGGTCGTACCCGTGCCATTCGAGAAACTTTCAGAGTGCGGCGCATCCGAATCGAGCGAGGAAATCCGGAAGAGAGTGATTACCGCCCGAAACATTCAGTTGGAACGCTTTAAAGACGAACCTGGAATCCACTGCAATGCACAAATGACTTCCCGACTACTCCACAAACACACCCAGTTGGGCGAGGAGGCACGCTCCCGACTAAAAAACGCCATGCTCAAGCTGAACCTCTCCGCACGTGCATACGATAGAATACTGAAAGTGAGTCGTACCATCGCAGATTTAGATGGAGCAGAAGAGATCCAGACACGGCATATCAGTGAGGCCATAAACTACAGAAATCTCGACAGAGAAGGCTGGGCAGGGTAAACTTTTACGATTTTTAGAAAAGAATGGAGAATTTCTATAAATAAAATTTTTTAAAACGAAAAAAATTCTCGTTCTTTGCATCTACAAAAGAAAAATTGAAAGTAAAAACATAAAAACAAAATAAAAATGAATAAACTGATGAGATATTTGGGCATCGTGATAATCTTGTTGGGATTCCTTTGCCTTTTTGCCTACTTCCTTGGCATGATGGTGTCTAATACGACGTTGATAGTAGCAGCCTGCTTGATGGTCGGAGGTGTAGTAGCACACGTTATCCTTAACAAAATTTTTTTTGAAGACTAATTCTTCAACACCATCTTCGGAGAAACAGAGAGGGGAATGACATTCGTTCTCCTCTTTTGTTGTGAAATCACATGAAAGATTTCATCCACGTTCCCCGACTCTATCAAAATCTCGATTTAACCAAACTTTCTTACCTTGCAACTTGTTTTCTCATGAAAGGGGTCATCTTTCAATTGTTCATTATTTTCGGCTGTCTTACCATCGGTGAACTGATTGTCCACTTCTGCGACATCAATTTCCCATCAAGTGTCATCGGAATGCTACTACTCACTCTCCTGTTAGAGCTTAAAATCATACGGTTGGAATGGGTCAAAGGAATAGCAGACTTTCTAACAGGCAACTTAGCATTTTTCTTCATTCCACCGGGGGTGGCGATAATGCTCTATTTTGACATTATTCAAGCTCAGTTCATGCCAATATGTCTCGCCACTATCATCAGCACTATCTTGGTCTTGTGTGTTACGGGATGGACGCACCAATTTGTGCGAAAAAAGAACCTTAAAAAAAAAGAAAATGGAATTTCTGAGAAATGAATTTTTTCTGGTAGCCATCACTTTGGGGTTATACCACCTTTTCAAATTGCTACAACGAAGAGTCGGCTGGATCGTTCTGAACCCCATCTTATTGACGATTTGTGCATTGATCTTATTCATACGACTAACCGGTATCGAATACAACGACTACCAAAAGGCTGGCGAACAGATTGATTTTTGGCTAAAACCGGCGGTGGTGGCACTGGGCGTTCCCCTCTACCTGCAATTGAAAAACATACGCAAACAAATTATTCCCATACTGGTCTCTCAGTTGGTAGGCAGCATCGTAGGAATTATATCGGTAGTAGGAATCTCCCATCTCCTCGGAGCGAGTAAAGAGGTGGTCATTTCATTAGCCTCCAAATCGGTAACAACCCCCATCGCAATGGAAATCTCCCAACAAATAGGAGGCATTCCTTCGTTGACAGCCGCAGTAGTGGTCATCACCGGCATATTAGGAGCGATGATAGGATACAAGGTCCTCCACGTCAGTTTGGTGAAGAACCCCATTTCACAAGGACTATCCATGGGAACAGCAGCACACGCAGTCGGCACCTCCGCCTCTATGGAATTGAGCGCACGCTTCGGAGCATTTTCAAGTTTGGGGTTAATCCTCAACGGCATACTGACAGCAGCCCTGACACCCTACCTTCTTAGTTGGTTGGGATTCTTATGAGAAGCCATCATTAGCGAAAAAAAAAGAATATGGGGAGATCATTAAAAAAATGATAAATCCCCACTCCCATTTTTATATCTCATTTTTCAGGCTTCATTTTCCTTCTTAGTCTGAGGAGAAATGATTTTATAACCCTTTCCATGCACATTCAAAATCTCCACTTCAGGATCCGCCTTTAAGATCTTGCGCAACTTTGTGATATAGACATCCATGCTTCTCGCATTGAAATAGTTGTCCTCATCCCAAATTGTACGAAGAGCATGATTCCTCTCCAAGACATCATTTTCGTGAGCACACAAAAGTGCTAACAAGTCAGTCTCTTTGGTCGTCAATTTTATCACCTCCCCATTGATGGTCAACTGCTGTTTCGGCTTGTCAAAAACGAACTTTCCGATATTGAATATCGTCTCCTCCTTCACCTTCTTTCCTCTCACACGACGCAAGATCGCCTCAATCCTCAACAACAGCTCCTCCATGCTGAACGGCTTCGTGATATAATCGTCCGCACCAATTCTGAATCCCTCGAAAATATCACTTTTGAGCGTCTTAGCGGTCAAAAAGATGATAGGCACCTGCGAATTGACCTCTCGAATCTCTTGAGCCAATGTAAAACCATCCTTCTTAGGCATCATGACATCAAAAACACAGATGTCGAAACTCTCCTTCTGAAAAGCCTTCAACCCCTCCTCTCCGTCATACATCAACTGCACATAGTAATCCTTTGCCTGAAGATATTCCCTCAATAGCATTCCAAGATTTTGATCATCCTCGCATAATAAAATTCTCGTTTTTTCCTCCATAATTTCACATATTTTAATAGTTGTTATTTATAATTCTTCCTTACGATCGACTTCAATGTTTTCTTCAAAGGGAGAGAGATGATGAACTTCGTTCCCTTGTTAAATTCACTCTCTGCCTTAATCACGCCACCATGGTCATTGACAACCTTCTTCACATAAGACAATCCCAGACCGAACCCCTTCACATTATGCACACTTCCTGTCGGCACTCTGTAGAACTTCTCAAATATCCTTTTCAGATTACTTTTGGAGATTCCGATACCATTATCTTCTATAGAGATGAACAACTTGTTTTTCTCGTTCCAAGTCTTCAAGCGCAAGATAAGCGGTCCGTCGGAATACTTCACCGAGTTATCCATCAGATTGTAGATGATATTGGTGAAATGCACCTCATCCACCCAAACCATAGACTTTTCCGCATCCAGTTCCGTCTGAATATCACCACCAGTATTTTCCACCTTAATGGCAAAAGTCCCCGCAATATTCAGAAGCAGTTCATGAATATCCATCTCCTGCAATTTCAGTGCGCTACTCTCCTTTTCAAAAATGGACATCTGGAGAATCTTGTCAATTTGTATGGTCAGACGCTTCGTCTCGTCTTTGATCGTCCGACTCAAATGGTCTATCATAACCGGCGTTTTCGCCACACCCGAATCGTTCAACATCTGTGCAGCCAACGAGATGGTGGAAACTGGCGTTTTCAACTCATGCGTCATATTGTTCATGAAGTCCGTACGCATCTCTGAAAGTCTCTTTTGCCGGGAAATGATCACAAGCGTGAATACAAACGTGAAAAGTAGCAATGTTCCCAAAAGGAGAGACGGGAGGAAAAGAGAGCCAGAAGTGAGAATCTTTCTGCTGGAAGTCGGCACAAACACTTTCAAATAATTGGCTTGAGGAGCCGGATCGTTCGGGAAAAGCAACTGAGAAAAACTCTCAACATTCTCCAACTCATCATCGAAATTATCACTGCGGAAAACCACATTCCCCTCATTATTTATCACGCAGAAATAATACTTTGTATCAATTCCCTCATTTTCAAAAGCCTTGTCGATTAAAGGAGCCAGCAACAAAAAATCGACCCTCTCCTCAACAGGTTTGACGTAGGTCTCACTCATCAATCGCACCAAAATATCATCGAGCAAATCCCGATTGTGCAAAAAACGCTCTTTCAGTTTTTTTTGTATGACACGAGAAGACTCCTGAATAGAATTGGCACCATGCTTCATTGAGATGAACACATTGGGCTTCACCCGTACGGAGGAGTAAAGTTTGGTGGTGTCTCCGATGTTTTTCAATTTCTGCAGCTGAGCATCCTCCTCCGACATGAAATAAGTGGATTGTACAATGATGCGTGTCCGCGAAGATGGCGTGGAGAGGTTTTTATTAAGATATTGCATGGTCTCTTCCTCCTCCAACAACTTCGCGACCTCGTACAGGACTCTCTTCATCTCTTCCCTAAATTGGTCTGCACGCATCTCCGCACTCAATCTGAGATAGTAATACTGCAAGCCAATCAAGCCAAAAAACGAAACCGCCATGACAACCGATAACGCTATAATCATCCATTTTTTCATAGGTGCGAATTTAATAAAAAAGCATTTCTTTACAACAAGTCCGATAGCAACATTAACTATTTTTTAACAAACAATAACTTTTACACATCAATAAGATGGCTGACACGACCTCTATAATTCCCGAAAAAACACTATATTTGCTGAACTATTTTAGAATAAACAAAAAGAGATAACCTAATATGGCTCAAAAACTTTGGGATAAGGGGAAAGCGACTAACGAGGAAATCGAACGCTTTACTGTGGGACGAGACCGGGAGATGGATCTTTTCCTTGCAAAACACGATGTGTTAGGCTCAATGGCGCACATCACAATGTTGGAATCTATCGGACTACTTGGCTCCGATGAACTGCCTATCTTGCTAAAAGAATTGAAGTCCATTTACGCTTTGGCAGAATCGGGTGATTTTGTAATCGAAGAGGGTGTGGAGGACGTACACTCACAAGTGGAAATGTTACTCACCAGAAAATTGGGAGACCTCGGAAAAAAAATCCATAGCGGACGCTCTCGAAACGACCAAGTGCTTCTCGACATGAAGTTATTCACCAGAGCGCAAATCCAAAGCATCGCGGAGGCTGTCAGCGAACTTTTTGAGGTGCTGATAGAACAAAGCAACAAATATAAAGATGTACTCCTTCCCGGCTACACACACCTGCAAATCGCCATGCCTTCCTCCTTCGGACTGTGGTTTGGCGCATACGCAGAGAGTTTGGTTGATGATATGATGCTTCTGCTCGCCGCTTGGAAGATGACCAACCGAAATCCGCTCGGCTCTGCTGCCGGATATGGTTCGTCTTTCCCGCTCAACAGACAGATGACGACCGACCTTTTGGGATTCGACTCTATGGACTATAACGTGGTTTACGCCCAAATGGGAAGAGGAAAAATCGAAAAAACGGTGGCTTTTGCCATTTCGGGAATCGCCGCTACCATCTCCAAATTGGCTTTCGACTCTTGTATGTTCACCAGCCAGAATTTCGGATTCATCAAATTGCCCGACGAGTGCACGACAGGCTCCAGCATCATGCCTCACAAGAAAAATCCGGACGTGTTCGAGCTGACCCGCGCAAAATGCAATAAAATCCAAACATTGCCTCAACAAATCATGATGATCATGAACAACCTGCCTTCTGGCTATTTCCGTGATTTGCAAATCATTAAGGAAATATTCATTCCTGTGTTTGAAGAGTTGAGGGATTGTCTGAAAATGACAACCCACATCATGCGCGAAGTGGAAATCAAGAAAAATATCTTAGACGACGCAAAATACGACTTCATCTTTAGCGTAGAAGAGGTGAACAGATTAGTGCTGGAGGGAATGCCTTTCCGTGATGCCTATAAAAAAGTCGGATTAGACATCGAGGCAGGCAAATTCACCCCTAACAAAAAGATTGAACATACCCACGAGGGTAGCGTCGGAAACCTCTGCAACGACCAAATTGAAAAACTGATGAAAGAGACCATCGGTCAGTTTAACTTCGGGAAAGTGGAATCCGCCTTAGAAAAATTATTGAAATAAATCATTAAAAATAAAATTTAAAGAATGGCAAAAAAGAAAATTTTAGATGATACAGACCTCCTTATCGAGAGAATCGTCGAGGGAATTCAGGAGATTAAAGGTCAAAAGATAGCAACTGTCGATATGAGTCATATTGATAACTATGTGTTTCGTAACTTTGTAATCTGTGAAGGAAAGTCCAACACCCACGTCAGCTCCATTGCAGACACGGTTAAGGATTATGTGAGAAAAAATGCTCAAACCAAACCATTTTTTGTAGATGGCTACGATAACGCTCAATGGATTGCGATGGACTACGGGCAAGTGGTCGTACACATTTTCCAACCTGAACTGAGAGCTTTCTACAATTTGGAAGGGTTATGGGAAGATGCGGTGATTGAAAACATTCCCGATGTACTTTAATTCCTCACTAACGACATAAGAAGAATGGAAAAAAATAACAATAACAATCCTATGAAGCCTAATCTTCCAAAGAGGTTCAACCTCTCTTGGTTGTACACTATTTTGTTTGTTGTCTTCATTGCCATCATGTTCATGGACTTCTCTCCACGCTCTAAAAAGTTTGCTTATAGCGACATCAAAGGGATGGTTGAGAATGGCGCAATAGAAAACATAAAGGTGATTTCTAACGCAAAAAAAGCGGAATTGACCATTGCGCCAGAAAAGATCGCAGAGGTCTTCGGAAAAGATTCTGCCGCAAGCGTGGCTCATCCTGTCATAGAAATCAAAATCCCTTCCGCCGACCAATTCACCAAGGATTTGAACGATTGGCAACAAGGCAAGGAGAAGAACATCTCTATCTCTTTTGAGGAGGAGACGGACTACATGTACTACCTCGTATGGGGATTTGGACCTGTCTTGCTGATGATTTTATTCTGGTCGTTCATGATGCGCCGCAGCGGAGGTGGTGGAATGGGCAACATTTTCAGCGTGGGGCAATCTCGTGCGAAGGAGTTTGACAAAAATTCTGCCAATAAAATCACCTTCAAAGATGTAGCAGGTTTGTCGGAAGCTAAAGAGGAGGTACAAGAGATTGTACACTTCTTGAAAAACCCTCATAAATACACTGAGTTGGGTGGTAAAATCCCTAAAGGGGCATTGTTGGTAGGCCCTCCGGGAACTGGTAAGACCCTTTTGGCAAAGGCAGTCGCAGGAGAGGCGAATGTGCCATTCTTCTCCATGTCGGGTTCTGACTTCGTAGAAATGTTCGTAGGAGTCGGAGCGTCTCGTGTACGCGACCTTTTCAGGCAAGCCAAAGAAAAAGCACCTTCTATCGTCTTCATTGACGAGATTGATGCGGTGGGTCGCGCAAGAAGCAAGAATGCCCACAGTGGTTCTAATGACGAAAGGGAAAACACCCTCAACCAACTTTTGACTGAAATGGACGGTTTTGGAACAAACAGCGGTGTAATCATACTTGCTGCCACCAACCGTGCGGATATATTGGATAAAGCGTTGTTGCGTCCGGGTCGATTTGATCGACAAATCACAGTGGATCTTCCTGATGTACACGGAAGAAAGGAGATCTTCAACGTCCACCTCCGCAATGTTAAAATAGATGAGAGTGTGGATGTGGAGTTCCTCTCTCGCCAAACTCCCGGCTTTTCCGGAGCAGACATCGCCAATGTCTGCAACGAAGCGGCACTCATCGCTGCGCGTAAAGAGAAGAAGAAGGTGGAGAAGCAAGACTTCCTCGATGCGGTAGACCGTATCATCGGAGGATTGGAACGTAAAAACTCTATCATGACAAAAGCGGAAAAGGTTTCGACTGCCATCCACGAAGCGGGTCATGCGACTGTTAGCTGGATGCTACAATATGCCAATCCGCTCATAAAAGTGACCATCGTGCCTCGCGGACGCGCTTTGGGGGCTGCTTGGTATCTCCCAGAAGAACACCAGCATATCACAACTCAACATTTGTTGGACGAAATCTGCGCCACTTTGGGCGGACGTGCTGCCGAAGAGCTAATCTATGGGGAGGTCTCAACAGGCGCACTCAACGATCTTGAAAATACAACTAAAAAGGCGTACGCCATGATTGCGTACTACGGTTTTAGTGAAAAACTTGCAAATGTATCATACTACGATTCTACAGGACAGTCAGACTTCGCTTTCTCTCGTCCATACAGCGATGAAACCGCTCGCCTGATTGATGAGGAGGTGAAAAATCTCATCGCAGAGCAATACGCTCGAGCCAAAGCAATTCTGACGGAAAATTTGGAGAAGATGAAAGAACTTGCCGACATCCTCGTGGAGAAGGAGGTGATATTTGCAGATGATGTAGAACGCATCTTCGGAAAACGCCCATGGAAATCGAGAGCCGACGAATTGAGCGAAGAGAGCAACGGAAGTTCTAAAACTGAGGAGAAAAAGGAGGAGACTTCTGATGAAAAGGTCGAAGACTCCCCTTCTGATGAGCAAGAAATAAAGGAGGAGAACATTATAGACGAAGAAAAAACAGATTCTGAAAAAACAACCTAATCTGCACTTACGAGAAGGTTAGTGAAAATTTTCTCTTGGTTTATTTTCTTCTTAGTCTATTTTCTTTTGTTATCGAATGAAGAGATGTTAGGATTTGGGACGGGTGCAAATACCCGTATGGGAAAGGGACGATTTGGGTTCAACTGAAAAGTCCGACCACTCAGGAGATTCGCCCTTTCTCCACTTCCTATCGTTGCTGACACTAAAGACAAAGAAGAAATGAGTTCTCCACAATGACTTCGTAAAAATAAAAAAGAGAAAATAATAATTATCACTAACCCAGAGAATTTGAGAATGAAAGGAAAAGTGACAAGTCAGCTCAAAGGCTCGAACAATTTTTAATCAATGAAGAAACTATTTATTTTTAGTGTTTTCTTTTGTTTGTTGAGCATCTTTACAACAAACGCGCAGGAATACAAAATTTCAGGAACTGTAGAAGACGAGACGGGACCTCTCCCCAATGCGTCCGTTCTATTGTTCGCCGACGGAGAAGAAAAACAGGTCGCAGGAGAACCGACCGACTTGGACGGAAAGTTTACATTTAGCGGTTTGGAAGCAAAAAAATACCGTCTGGAAATCAGTTTCATGGGATTCACCACAAAAAAAATCAATGTAATCCTTACACCAGAAAAGCCACAGCGAAATTTCAAAAAAATCTCCATGCAAGAGGATGATGTCCTCTTGAAAGCAGTGGAAGTCTCAGCCAAACGCTCATCTTTTCAAGTGGACATCGACAAGAAGACTTTCCTCGTCAATGAAAGTGCAGTTTCAGAAGGAATGTCCGCAACGGAAGTCCTCAGCGAAATTCCATCCGTCGATGTGGATGTGGATGGCAACATCACCATGCGCAACAACGAAAACGTTGAAATCTACATCAATGGTCGTCCATCTGGCTTAACCGACGACAACAAAGCGAACATTCTGGAACAACTTCCTGCTGGAAGCATCGACAAAGTCGAAGTCATCTCCAACCCCTCTTCTAAATACTCTGCTGAAGGTTCTGCCGGAATCATCAACATCGTGATGAAACAGAACACAAACAAAAACACCATGTATTATGGTTCGGTAGCTGCAGGAATCTCATACCCTTGGGGAGGAAAACCGGGAGGAAATGTGAGCGCAAACATTAACTTCGTAAAAAACAAATGGACTATCTCTGCGAGTGCGGGATACAATAACCGCCGCTCACAAGGTGGTGGTATCAATAAACGTGAGTACTACAACGAAAACGACACCACCCTGATGAACCAAGAGAATGAGTCTGATTTCGTCATGAACTCAGCCTTCTTCCGTTTGGGATTGGATTGTCAAATAGATAGCCTCAACCGAATCGGACTGACAGGAATGTTCTCATTCGGTGGTCGAGACCGCAACCAATTCCTTGACTACACAACTGGATATATGACGAACGGCATCCGTTACTATGACGCATTCCAGAAAAGAAATTCATACACTGAAAACTTTAGGCTGATGGGTAACGCCGTTTTGGACTATGAACACAAGTTTGAAGAGAACCACACCCTCGGTGGGGCAATCAACTTCTCCACAAACAAAAATGACAACGACAGGCTCTTCGAGCAACGCAATTTCGATTCTCTCGATGTCGCAATCCTCGATTTAGACTACGACCAGAACCAAACGACATTGAACAAGAACCTCAACGTCGAGGCGCAAATCGACTACTTGAACACCCTCAACGAACGTTCCAAGTTGGAAGCTGGTTTGAAAGCAAGTCTGCAAAACCAAGCAAGTGATGTAAAATCATTCATCAAAAATTTCGGTACTGAAGAGTTTATCCCTCAGGAGAATCTGTTCAATGATTTCGAAATGCAACAAAACGTCTACTCCGCATACGCTTCTTATGGGAACAAATTTAGGAAATTTGCCATGCAGTTAGGTTTGCGTGGAGAGTTGACCGATATGTCGTGGAAACAAAACACCACAGGTGAAAAATCGAATAAAAAACCCTATTTCGATGTGTTCCCAACTGCCTTCTTCTCTTATACGATCACAGAAGACGACGAGTTGCAATTGAGCTACACCCGTCGTATCTCTCGTCCGAAGAGAAACAGATTGAACCCATACACCAACGTGGAAGATTCAACCAACATCCGATTTGGTAACCCTGATTTGGATCCTGAGTTCACCAACTCCTTCGAGTTCAACTATGTGAAATATTTCGGGAAAAAGAAACATACTTTCATCACCTCCGCATACTACCAGTTGAGAGAGGATGTGATCCAAAGCTACAGCTGGCGTTCCAACAACGCACTGATGTCCACCTACCAGAATATGACAACGTCACACTCCGCAGGTTTGGACCTCACTTTGAAGAACAGTTGGAAAGTGGCAAACCTCACCACCAACTTCACACTCTACTACTATAAGCTCAACGGAGGAACATTCCTTATCAATAATGTGATGGCTGGTGAGCATGACATCGAAGTCATCATCAAAGACCGTTCAAGTTTAAGCTGGAATGCAAAAATGTCCGCAAGTTTCATCCTTCCGAAAAACTTCAATGTGGAACTTACAGGAAACTACCGCTCACCAAAGGCTACCGCCCAAGGAAAAACCCTCGGAACGTTCTTCATGAACCTTGGTGCGAAAAAAACATTCTTTGACAAGAAATTAGCCCTCACCCTCTCAGTGAGAGACTTGCTCAACTCCCGTCAAAACAAGTCTGAGACATGGGACGAAGACTTCTACCAATACTCGGAGTCTTTCTGGTCGGGACGTACCATCAACCTCAACGTATCTTACAGTTTCGGAAACATGAAATCGAAAAACAAGAAAGGTAAGAACAGCATCGGAGGAGATGACGGAGCAGACGACATGGATATGGATTTCTAATTTTTAAATAATTGGCAATAATGGATTACGAAGAATGTACAGAACGCTTATGGAACCTGAACTATACGAAAGTATGGCTTGGCAACTTCATGATTTTCTTTTCGTTCATGCTTCTTATCCCATTATTGCCGAT
This sequence comes from uncultured Bacteroidales bacterium, assembly GCA_937916355.1. Taxonomy (GTDB): domain Bacteria; phylum Bacteroidota; class Bacteroidia; order Bacteroidales; family Paludibacteraceae; genus UBA1181. The sequence continues at coordinate 4,370 of CALFTM010000030.1, read as the reverse complement.
TTACTTAAAAGAGAGGTTCGACGCAAGCAATGATGTCATAGGGTCTGTGCTTTCCGGCTATGTGGTAATGGCTCTTGTGGCTCGTCTATTCTGCGGATATGTTGTGGATTCTTTTCCCCGGAAAAAAGTTTTGGTGATCTCGTTCGCCATCTTCGCACTATTTTTTGCAGGCTATATCTTCGCTGGGTCTCTACTGTTCTTTTTCATCGTCAGAACGCTACATGGTGTCCCGTTCGGTTTCGTGACCGTATCCAACAGCACTGTCGCCATCGACGTACTCTACCCTAAACGGAGGTCTGAAGGAATCGGTTACTATGGTCTTAGCAACAACATCGCAACCGCCATCAGCCCGTCGGTCGCATTATGGATCTACCATTCGAGTCAAAACTACAATCTTATATTTGCGATAGCTTTGCTCGTCGCTATATTGGGGCTCATCATCTGCTCAACTGTCAAGATTCCACAAAAAGAGATTGTAACCGACAAACAACCTATCTCACTCGACCGATGCTTTCTGCTTCCATCATGGCCAATAGCTCTTAGTATGCTCTTCCTTTCCTTCTCGTACGGAGTTGTCTCCACATACGTCGCAATATACGGGCAGGAACAATTGGGCATTGCAGAAGGTGCAGGTTTTTTCTTCGCCCTTTTGGCAACGGGCTTGGCAATCTCCCGTCTTATGGGATCACGCTCCCTCCGTGAAGGGAAAGTCACCCACAATGCAAGCATCGGTTGTATCATATCTCTTTTCGGATACCTGATGTTTGCCGCAGGTGAAAACGAGTTCTGCTACTTTGGCGCAGCATTCATCATTGGAATAGGCAATGGACACATGTTCCCTGCTTTTCAAACTATGTTCATCAATCTCGCATCCAATACCCAACGAGGAACAGCAAACTCCTCTCTTCTGGTCTCTTGGGACATCGGTGTCGGACTTGGCATTTTAATCGGAGGTGTCGTCTCCAACCACTTTGGTTACACGGAAGCCTTTTGGCACGCATGGGTGGGCAATCTTGCAGGTGTACTTATATTCATCTTATTTGGAAAAAAATATTTTGATAAACATAAATTACGATAAGACAATGGTAAAACACGTTATTCTTTGGCAGTTGAAAGAGGAATTTTCCGCTGAACAAAAAAACGAAATCAAATTGAACATCAAAAAGGGATTGGAAGGATTAAAAGGTATCGTTCCCGGTCTAATTGACATCCAAGTGAACATCAATGGTTTGGAGAGTTCCAATGCGGATGTGATGTTGGATTCCACCTTCACGGATTTCGACGCATTAAAAAATTATGCCGTCCACCCAGAACACGTGAAAGTGGCAGACCGCGATGTACGTCCATTCACCGCCCATCGCTCATGTCTGGATTACGAAATCTAAAGACCTAAGGCAACTTCTGCCAATTACGATTTACAAGACCTGAACTTCCCTCGAAAACAATGGTGAGCCGATTTATGCTTCTGCTCACCATTTTTTACGAAATAAATCATACATTTGCATCCACCATGTTGGATTGATAAAACCAAAGTCTATGCCGTCAAAAACCATCAAAATATTTAAAGTGCTGACAATGGCCGCTCTGATGTATTTCCTCTTGGGATTCACTCTTTGCAGCCGAACATACGGTCCGTCCATCAAAATAAGCGAAAAATCCAATAACTATTATATGGATCCCTACGGAATATATTTCTGCGAAAATCATGATATGATCGTTTGTAAATACAGCAATTGGCATTACAACGTTTTTCGCTTAAAAGATGCGGATCTATTCTCTTTTGAAGTAATCAATGACATATATTCAAAAGATAAGCAAAATGTATATTATAAAGATGGTATTATAACAGATGCGGATGCTTCCACTTTTGAAATGATTGATGACATATATTCGAAAGACAAGCAAAATGTATATTATAAAAATTGTATTATAACAGATGCGGATGTTTCCACTTTTGAAGTGATTGACGACATATATTCAAAAGATAAAAACCACAAATACTATCAAAATGGGATTCTTTTGGGACTCGATCCATCCTCCTCTCCTATAGATGGTTTGCGCTTAACTACTGATGGCGCTCATTTATATTGTCATACGAAATATGGCGCGTCGCGTTTGCAAGGCATTAGTCCGTCATCTTACAAAGTTTTGACAGAAGAGAGAGAGAATCAAAAATTCGACAAGTTCTTCGTGAAAAACGACAGCCTCATATATCAAATAGAAGATAACAGGGTGAGCATAGTAGAAGGCTTCGACCCTGCTACATTTGAATTTCTCGGTTATGATGTGTTAAAGGACAAAAATCGAATAACCTGCTATAATTACGAAGTAAAGGCTGACAACGCTTCAGTGTATGTTGTGAGAAGTCAGGATTATGAAGGGATTCCGCATAATAATATCATTTGCGATAAAGATTGGTTATATCACTACACACTTAATTCCGACACTCTGATTTGCCATTGTAAAATCGCCTCAGACGGTAATAAGTTTGAAGCGATTGAAGGCACTAATAGAATTCGGTGTGGAAGAAAAACCATAATCATACATGACGATTATTATGTTGAATATTATGTTGGAGAAAATGAACCTACGCAAACTTTTGACGAAAGCGAAAGTGCAGATAATGAAAAAGCATTATCATGGGAATAAGACCCTACCCCTAAAAAATAATGAACTCTAAAATACAATGCCATGTTTGAAAGGATAAAGGAAAAACGCAGAGAAATCAAGGAGTTACGCCAAAAGCAGTTGGAGTCGCTACCCGACTATGTATCCAACCCTACATTGAAGAAGTGCATCATTCCTTTTGCCATACTATTCCCCATATTGCTTGCGATTGCCGTGACAGTCGGACTCTTTCTATTTCCTATCGTTTGGGCTGGACAAGTTGGCTGGGCGATAGTTATGCTGTATTTGGGAGGATTCCCAATAACAATTGCGACCATATTTCTGATTTATTATTTAACGTTTTACTTTACAAAATGGGCGGTTATAAAACTCTTCATCTCTAACAATTTCGATGTCAAGTTGTTGATAATTGGAATCCTTATATTCGTCATACTTACTATTGTCACAGAATTTAGGATAATTCTTGACGTGTACAATTTTTAGGGCTCTTTCGATTCGTCTTATTGTAACAAACCATCATTGTCCTTTTCAACCTAACAAAAACGTCTAATACAACAAAGGAACGCAATTTACAAATTCAAACTTAGATGCGCAGTTTTCTTTCAAAAGAAAGATTTTTGTCGCAATAAAAATTTGTATTTTACAAAAAGTTTGTATTTTTGCAAAAAAAATAAGGTATATGAGTTTACATATTCTACACATAGGTCTCAATATTGTCGTGACGGTCGCTGTCGGCTGTTAATGCAAGGGAGGTGTGTAGTCTGTTCGCATAACGAAGCCTTTCTCGCTAGAGGAGGGCTTCGATGTTTACATATACCAAAATACGTTAATAAAATTTAGTTACAGATATGGCAAATCAACTCAGAAGTTCGTTCAGCACTCAAGGACGACGCATGGCTGGAGCGCGAGCTCTTTGGAGAGCTAACGGAATGAAAGAAGATCAAATTGGCAAACCTATAATTGCCGTTGTTAATTCATTTACTCAATTCGTGCCTGGACATGTGCATCTGCACGAAATAGGCCAGAAAGTGAAAGCTGAAATCGAAAAATTAGGGTGTTTCGCTGCAGAGTTTAACACTATCGCCATTGACGACGGCATTGCGATGGGACATGACGGTATGCTTTATTCCTTGCCAAGCCGTGAAATCATTGCGGACAGTGTGGAATACATGGTCAATGCGCACAAGGCCGATGCGATGGTGTGCATCAGCAATTGCGACAAGATTACTCCGGGTATGCTGATGGCTGCTATGCGACTGAACATTCCTGCGGTGTTCGTGAGCGGTGGTCCTATGGAGGCAGGTAAGTACAAGGGTGAAAGCCGCATTGCACCTTCCTGTGCAAGAATTATTTACGAATATCAAAGAGGCTTTACATGATGAAGATTCTGAATGGAAAGATGAAACCTTGAAGGCTCTGAGGACGATAACCGACAAGATTGGTGCGATGCCTACTGATAAATTGAGCAAGAATGCGGATATTGCTTCCGAATTAAAGGAGCGTATGGAAAGCATTGCTGAAATGTGCGAGGGACTTGCTGCTGCAGAGAACAAAACAGAACAGCAAGCAAAGATAACTCGCAAGGTCAACCAATTGAAGAATTATTTAGTAACGATAAAAACGATAATGTAACTATGCAAGAAGAAATGAAATGCCCCACATGTGGAGGCGACAAATTCAAGTTTTTAGGAGGAAACTCTTTCAGATGTGCGTATTGTGGTGCGACATTTACAAAAGAGAGT
>CALFTM010000029.1 GCA_937916355.1 uncultured Bacteroidales bacterium | reverse complement strand
CTTTTGCCCCTTCCTTCATTTCGACTGTCAGGTATTTGGATTCGGCATGGATGCCTAAAGCTAAACACACAAGCGACAGCGCGGTAATGGTTCTTTTAATCATTATTATTAATATTTAATTAATTGTAAATTCTTTTCGTTAGGCATAAAAAAGCGTGAAGCTCTGCTTTTCTTGCTCGCTCCACGGTTAGAGGCTGTAGGAATTGCCATGTCTGTCGAAACGAGCAACGCACGCCCCACGCTGGTATTTATAACAACACCTGCATACTCCCTATGATGCCATTGGCGCACAAGCACACCAATGGCTATAGGCATATTGCAGTATGTGTATAACACACCCACGGGACATTCACGTTGCTTTGTTTTTGACAGACAATTGAAATTTTCCTACGATTCCTAACCGTCAAAACCAAAGCGTAGTAAACGCCTTTTAATATGTCTTGTCCGCAACTAAACGTTACGGACGTGCAAATTTAAGCATAATATTTATAAATCAAATCGCAAAGAATTGGAAAAAGTTATCAACAGGGCTAAGGTGTTTATTCATAGGTTTTTGAAGGTGCAAAATAATTTCACGCCTACCGATTCTTTATCGGAAACTCACTTTTTTTATGCGTTTCCGAAAGAGAATCGATAGTTTTTGCAGATTATTACTCTGAAAACAGATCATCAAGAGTTACTTCGCTCTGCACATTTCCGCTGTATATGTTTTTTTTCACGCCATAAGTTGTCACGAATGTTAGGTGTAGAGACTTGCGGGTTTTTGTTGAAGACCTGAAAATCTCCGTACGTTCACGAAGTCGCTCATCATATTGTTTTGTAATTTCAAACTCACCCAACGAAAATTTCATTTCGCAGAGGTTAATCGTTTGGTCGCGGCGGTCGATTAAAAGGTCTATTTGAGCACCCTCGCCTTTCCATCCGCAAACATCGCTTTGCACACCGCTTATTCCAAGTTTCCTTTTGATTTGACGAATGTGGTGCATACATAACTGCTCAAAAGAGTAGCCGCTCCATGCTCTTCGAGAGGGAGAGTCAATCATATTTTGCCAATGATGGTCATCCTGTCCGCGGTAACTTTTGACATAACGCAAATAGAACAAAGAGAATAGGTCTGTCAATTGAAAAATTGTTCCTTTTTCAGTTTTCCCGAAAGCTGTGTATTGACGGATGAAATCGCAGTCGCATAAATTTCGTAAAGCCTTAGACAAGGCACCCCCATCGTCAATTTTGGCAATTGTCATGATTTCAGAACGAGTCAGTCCTGCGGCTTTATTAGCAAGGGTTTCAATGATTTGTTTATGAATTGTAGCCTCGTTAAATAACGAACGAAACAAGTAGTTATATTCTTGAGAAAGAGGTGCGTTTTGTACAAAGAAAAGTTGGTCTATGTTTTGCGCAAGGCTCAAATTGCTGTCCAGCATCTGGAGATAGAGTGGGGTTCCGCCCAGAATCATGTAACACTCGGCAATTTGATAACGGTTCCATTTGACTCCTTGGGAAGCAAGATACAATTCGGTTTCGTGAAGTGTGAAAGGAGCAAGATAAATAGTGCGAGTGGTGCGGTTATACAAACCGCCCTTGTCAGAAAGCACGTTTTCTCGCATCCAAGAGGTGGCGCTTCCACAGACAATAAGTTTTAGACGTTTGTTTGTTGCTCCCCATGAATTCCAAAAATACTCGAAAGCCTTGACAAATCTGCTTTTGGGCGTATCCATCCACGGCAATTCGTCAAGAAAAACAACGATCGGATTATCTCCTTCTAAAGACTCAAGATAATCACGAAGCAGAGAAAAAGCATCGAACCAATCTTTGGGAGTCGCCCATTTGCGTCCTGAGTAACGCTCTAATTGGCGTTTGAACTCTCTAAGTTGCTCTTTCTTAGTTCCCTGATAGATGCCTGTATAATAGAAGCTAAATGAGTCTTTGAAAAATTGACGAACAAGGAAGGTTTTGCCAATACGGCGACGACCGTAAATTGTAATCAATTCCGGATTATCTGATTCTACAAGTTGACGTAGAATTTCTTGTTCGACTTTTCGTCCTATAATGGAGTCAATCATATTGCAAAAACATTTAAAATGTATGGCAAAGATATAAAAATATGCCGATTCTTTATCGGAAACCCACTTTTTTTATGCGTTTCCGAAAGAGAATCGATGGTTTTTGCAGGATTTGAATGCAAAAAAAATGGGACGCACTTTTTCGCGCATCCCATTTTTTATATTTCATGGAAGAGGATTATTCCTTCCAAGTCACTGATTTGCAATTTAGGAAAGCTTGCGGTCTAACTTCAACATTATCTTCCGAGTTGTCTATCACAAGGTCAAGATTCTCGCAACCATTAAACGCATTAACTCCAATAATTTTAACGCTTGACGAAAGTTCTAAATTGGTCAAGCTTGTACAGTCCGCAAACGCACTTTCTCCAATACTTTCAACGCTTGACGGGATTTTTACACTAACCAAAAATGAGCAACCTCTGAACACGCCATAACCGAAGCTTGTAATGCTGGAAGGCAGTTCGATAGTAGTTAGACCCGAATTTTTAAATGCTTCGGTTCCAATACTTTCAACGCTTGACGGAATTGTTATGTTAGTCAGCCCTTTGCAGTTCTCAAACGCATAGTTTGCGATGCGAACAACACTATATGTCTTTCCGTCAATTACCACTTTTGAAGGAATTGCAACAGAACCCTCCACGCAATTTTTTGTCACCTCTGCAACGTTTTCTGACAAGACTTCAAATTTGAGCGGAGATTCAGACTCGTCTATTATTTTCCATGTTACTGATTTGCAGTCGTCAAAAGCTCCGCTTACAACAGTTACGTCTTCTTCTGCGTTACGAATTACTACATCAAGATTTTCACAGCTCGCAAATGCTTTATGGTTGATGTTTTTTACGCTTGACGGAATAGTTAGGTTGGTCAAACCGTAACAACCCTCGAAAGCAAATTCAGAGATGCTTGTGACTGTGTTTGGAATCTCTACGCCGGTCAGACCTTCGCATAAAGCGAACGCTCCGCTTGCGATATTTGTTACGCCAGAAGGTATTGTGAACTTGCCTTGAAATTTGCCCGGCACCTGAACCAAAATTGTCTTCTCTTTGTTATACAAAACACCATCGACAGAAGCATAAGCAGGATTTTTGTCATCCACGTTTATGCTTGCCAAATTTTGGCAGTTGTAAAACGCATATTCTACAATATTTGTAACATTAGCCGGAATATCTATGCTCGTCAAACTTGCACACCCTTCAAATGCCAATCTGTCAATTTCTGTAACCGAAGCAGGTATATTAATATCCGACAAGCTTGCACATCCATAAAAGAGTGAATTACTGATTTTTTCAATGCCTTCTCCCAGCACGACTGTTTCCAAGTTTTCACAGCCGGAAAAAGTTGCAATGCCCATATTTGTAACTCCTTCGGACACTTTCACGTAAGTTAAGTTTTTGCAATTGCTGAACGCATTGTCCGCAATACCTGTAACAGTATATACGCTGCCGTTAATTTTCACCTTCGACGGGATGAATACAGAATCAAGCTTAGAGTAATCGCCTTTTACAACCATAGCTGTTGTGCCGGACACTTCAAATTGCAATCCTGTAGATTCTTTGTCTGGAATTTCCCATGTTACAGATTTGCAT
>CALFTM010000028.1 GCA_937916355.1 uncultured Bacteroidales bacterium | reverse complement strand
AAGAAGAGCAGAAAATATTGCTTTCAGCGGCAGAATCTGAGTATTCAGAATTAATCGCAGTCTATGGTCGTAGACGTGTTGGTAAAACCTATCTCATACGTGAGACTTTTGGTTATAAGTTTACATTTCAACATACAGGTTTGGCAAAAGGTAAGACAAAAGACCAGTTATTCAGTTTTGCCATTTCACTTCGTGATGCCGGATATGACGATTGTCCAATACCACAGTCATGGTTAGAGGCATTCAGTCTTTTATCTCATTTCTTGAAGAATTCGACAGATGAGAAAAAGATAATTTTCCTTGACGAGCTTCCATGGATGGATACACCTCGCTCAAATTTCATTTCGGCGTTTGAGCATTTCTGGAATGGATGGGCTTCGGCAAGAAAGGATATTGTTCTGATTATTTGTGGTTCTGCCACATCATGGATTATCAACAAAGTGATTAACGATCATGGCGGACTTCATAACCGTATTACACAACGCATAGCACTTCAACCTTTTACTTTGCGAGAGTGCGAAATGTTTGTTCAAAATAGAGGTCTTGAAATGAGCCGGTATCAAATTGCCGAATGTTATATGGTGTTAGGGGGCATACCTTTTTATTGGAGTATGCTTGAAAAGGGGTTCAGCCTTGCTCAAAACATAGATAAGATTTTCTTTTCCAAGAATGGCAAGTTGACCAATGAGTTCAATCAACTTTATGCATCGTTGTTTAAGTCTCCTGAACAATATATAGATGTCGTAACTGCACTTGGTCGTAAAAAGGTTGGTATGACTCGCGAGGAAATTATGACTGCAATCGGCAAACCAAGCAATGGTACATTGAGCAAAGTACTTGATGAATTGGAGTACTGCGGATTCATACGAAAATACAGTGGCTTTGGCAAGAAGACGAAGCAGGCAATCTATCAATTAGTCGATAACTATACGCTCTTTTATTTCAAGTTTGTACAACAAAACAAAAACAATGACGAGCATTTCTGGTCAGTGTCTATAGATTCTGCAGCGCATCGGGCATGGAGCGGTTTGGCGTTTGAACGCCTTTGCATGGCCCATACACAGCAAATCAAGGCCGGATTGGGTATTGCTGGAGTATTGAGCAATGTTTATTCTTGGCGAAAAGAAGCAGATGAAAATAGTGATGGTGCACAGATAGACTTATTGATAGATCGCAATGACCAAGTGATTAATATCTGTGAAATGAAATACTCTTTGTCTGAGTTTTCTATCGATGCTGAGTACGAACGCAATCTGCGCAACAAAAAGAGTGCGTTTATCGAGGCAACAAACAGTCGCAAGGCTGTGCATCTTACTATGGTAACAACTTACGGTGTTCGTCAGAACTCTCATTCTGGAATTATACAAAGCGAAGTTACACTAGAAGATTTGTTTACATAGAAGGAGAACACTTCAAAGAATATAGAAAACTGATGAAAATCGAAGAAGCTATACTTTACTGTCTCGCGATCCAAAACCGAGGGATGCGAACTGAGCAAATTGCTGAGATGATTAACCGCCAACAATTGCATATCCGCAAAGATGGAAAACCTGTTACATCCAAGCAGGTTTATGCTGTGATTTGTCGCTATCCGGATACGTTTGTCAAAGCTGAGGGGAGAATTATGTTAGTGATATAAAGAATGATATACTTATGTTTAAAGATAAAGTAGTTATTGTAACCGGTGGTGCAAAGGGAATTGGCAAGTGCATTGCCGATGAATTTCGCTCACAGGGAGCCATCGTCTATGTGATTGATAAGCAAGAAGGAGAACATTTCGTTGGAGATATTTCCCAAAAAGAGGCGCTGGAGGCATTTGCTACTGAAGTGTTGAGCAAGCATAATAAGGTGGATATCATCATCAACAATGCCCTACCTTTAATGAAAGGTATTGACGAATGCACTTACGAGGAGTTTCAATATGCACTTAGTGTGGGAGTAACCGCACCGTTCTATTTGGTCAAACTCTTTATGCCTCATTTAGCAGAAGGAGCATCCATCATCAACATCTCCTCCTCTCGCGATCGTATGAGTCAGCCACAGACCGAGAGTTACACAGCAGCCAAAGGTGGCATTGCTGCACTCACTCACGCATTGGCAGTAAGCCTATCAGGAAAAGCAAGAGTGAACTCCATTTCTCCCGGTTGGATAGATACTGCCTACACTATTTACGAAGGTCCCGATGCCACCCAACAACCTGCAGGCAGAGTTGGTAATCCGATGGACATAGCCAATATGGTGCTGTTCCTTTGTAGCGACAAGGCAGGTTTCATCACGGGCGAGAATATCTGCATCGATGGCGGTATGACCAAGCAGATGATATACCACGGAGACTGGGGTTGGAAGTTGGAGAAATAAAAAAAATTACAATATGAGAATAGAAGTATCACCACAAGAAACCACACGTGCAGAAGCATTTAACCTTTGGAGGACCTCCCCAATGCCAATGGTCACATTGACAAAAACATTCAATGTAACCAAGGTGCTCAGAGCAAGCAAGAGACGTGGCATCAAATTTAACACCCTGTTATGTTGGTGCATAGGAAAGGCAGCAAGCAACATAAAAGAGTTTTATATTCTACCAGAAAAAGACAAACTCTTCAAATATGATAGCATTGCCATAAACGTAATTGTAAAGAACTGCAAAGGTGGGATTAATTCTTGCGACATTGCACACACAGATGATGTCGAACAATTCGCCAAGGAATACAACCGACTGACAGCACAGGCTGCCTCACAGTGCAATAGCACATTCCTCGAAGATATTATGATTGTGGGAACGTCGGCAATGATAGAGACGGAACTCGACTGCATTGTAAACCAATACACCGATAAATTCAGCAATCCAATGGTTATGTGGGGCAAGTATCGTCGTAATTGGTTTAGTACCACATTACCCATATCATTCCAGTTTCACCATGTTCAGATGGATGGCGGACATGCTGCCAAATTTTTAGAGCAACTCCAACAAGTGATGAATGAATTATAAATGCAAATAGTATGAAAATAAATCGTAAACGTTTTTGCCCAGAAAGAGTTGAGCAACTGTCTAAATGTGAAATATTTGTCTTCGGCAGCAATCTTGAAGGAAAGCATGCAGGAGGAGCTGCAAGAGTTGCTTATGAAAAGTTCGGTGCAGAATGGGGTGTCGGTGACGGGCCGACAGGAAAATGCTACGCCATTCCGACAATGCACGGCGGACTTGAAGAGATACGCCCATACGCAAAAAAATTCATAGAATATGCAAAAGCACATCCAATGAATCGTTTTTTGCTCACCCGTGTAGGATGTGGAATTGCCGGATTCAAAGATTCTGATATGGCACAATTATTTGAAGATGCATTGGACGTTCCCAACATAACGTATCCTCGCCAATGGTTTCCATTTATGCTTATCGGAATCACACTTGGTCTGAAAACACCAAGAGAAAAAACAGTTGCACCACTTGTCATTAGCGATATGATTCTAAAAAATCTTTGCGAACAACACTTATACGAAATTGGAGCCGGAATCAGTAAATTCTTACCCAATATCAAAGTAAGATACGTAGCAGAAAACAAAAAGTTTGCTTATGCCAATTTTGGAAATTTCTTTTTCTTTGGAGATGATTTCTATGTTTGGGAATTGGACGACAAATATCTTGACGACCATAATCAAGACGTTGTAGAAGCAGTGTTCAACGACGAATGCAAGGGACGAGGTTATGCTCGTAGAGTTATTTTTGCCGGTGCGCAAACAGAATTTAAAGACTGCAACGGAGAAAATATCTATACCGGCGACGTAATAAAAGTGGAAGAAAACCAATATCTAACTCACCATCTGGCTGTTGGAGCATTGTGTTCTGTAGAAGGCATTGGTTCTTATTGTTTTATATTAGACAATCACAGTTGGTGTTTGGGTGATTGCAATCGTCAACAGTATAAAATGACTCGAGTCGGCACAGTGTTTTATCAATTAGACGCAAATGATTTCATTGGAGTCAATCAGCGTACCATGCAATTCAATGGATGGAGAGATACAGAAGAAGAAAAACAACTAAAAATATTGATGGCAAAATTCACTCCTAATTTTGATCAAGAACTTTGGAAATATCAAGGACTTGAGATTTTGGGTGCGGAATTTGATTGGAGATAATATAATTACAAAATCGTAAAAATTTTTATTAAAAACAAAGTTACTATCTTTGTGAATTGAAAATAATAATTATAAAATCATAAAATAATATGAAACTTACCAACAAACAAATAGGTGAACTTGGAGAAACTCTTGTCTCCATGGCATTAATGAATAAGGGATTGGATGTTGTCAACATCAACACTGTCTATAGAAATTATAAAAATGCGGATTTAATCTGCATGAATGCCAACAATGGCAAGAGTGTAATGATTCAGGTGAAGACAGGTACAACTCACAACATATTAACAGGATTTATTTCAGAATTAGATGGCACTGTTCCCAATTTAGAAACTTCTATTATTGGTCCTTGGGTGTTTGTTTATATGCCCGATGACAAAATATCGAATATGGAGTTTTATATTCTAACAAGAGAAGAAGTGATTGAACTGATTTCTTCCAGTAACAAATGGTATGTGACAGAGTGGAATCGTGAATTGAAAAGCAAACCGATTATAGGTGTTGAAGTGGATTGGTTGAAAGGTGAATCATCCAAAGCTTCAAAAGAAAATGCCAAGAAGCAACATCCAGAATATAAAAGTACGTTGCATCTGTCATCTAAAGATAATTGGTGGAAGATAACAGAACTACTTAAATAGGGCAAGATCAACTTTGTCAGATTTAAAATGATTTCATAGGATATACAAATAATTTCTTAATTTATGCAAGCCTACACATACATAGAAAAAGGAATGTTCGCTTTGGTGGAGAAGCCGAAGCCTACACTCATTGAACCCACCGATGCCATT
>CALFTM010000027.1 GCA_937916355.1 uncultured Bacteroidales bacterium | reverse complement strand
TCGAGGAGATTGACATGCAGTACAACGGACACTTCACGTTGATTCGACAATAAAATGTTCCATCCTTTGGAATTGATATATGGGAAGGTGAACCTGCCAAGGCAGTTCACCTTCCCTTTTTGTTACTCTCCGCATCCTTTGGCTGTTCGGGCGGCGGAGGAGGTGAGACGCTATGTTGTGAAACAGGCGCATTGGGAAAAAGAACTTTGCGAAGGGAAAATGTTCGGTGTTTTAGTTGTAAGGAGTCAAGATGACAAAATTGGCTACTTGGCTGCTTTTTCAGGGCAACTCGCTGGTTCTTACCTTCACGATTTTTTTGTTCCTCCGGTTTATGATTTAAATCATCCTTCTTCTTTTTTCAGGGAAGAAGAGAAAAAAATATCTCTGTTGAATCAGCAGTTGGATGAAATCTCAAATTCTCCTGTTTTTCTTGAAGCCAACTTGAAACTTGAGGGTTTGAAAAAAGAGTTGGAAGCATTGAAGTCTACTTGGAAAAAAAGATTGGCAGAGGCTAAGTTGAGAAGAGACCAAAAACGCAAGGAGGGTGTCTCGTCAGAAGAAAATGAAAAACTGATAAAAGAGAGCCAGTTTCTAAAAGCTGAGGCAAGGAGAGAAGAGAAAGCCAAACTGGCTCAGATAGAGAATGCCGAACTGACGCTGTTTACAGAGATGGAGAAAACTGCAATTTTGCGGGAGGAGAGGCGACAACGCTCCAAAGCATTACAGCAAAGACTTTTTGAGGAGTTTAAATTTAAAAATGCGAAGGGAGAAGAGAAGAGTCTTTATGATATTTTCGCACCTGCGATTCCTCCCAGTGGAGCAGGCGAGTGCGCCGCTCCGAAATTGTTGCAGTATGCCTATCTGAACCAATTGAAGCCTCTTTGCATGGCGGAGTTCTGGTGGGGGCGGTCGCCTAAGTCGATTATTCGCAAATCCGGCTCTTTTTATCCCTCATGTGTGGCGAAGTGTAAACCGATATTGTCCTTTATGATGGAGGGGTTGGATGTTGAACCCAATCCTTTGCAGAATGTTTCAGGAGGGAAGTCTTTGGAGATTGTTTACGAGGATGACGCGATTATTGTGATAGATAAGCCTGCCGGAATGTTGTCAGTCTCAGGAAAAGTAGGGGGCGATTCTGCGGAGGACATTCTACGAAGATTGAGAAGTGATGAGAACATTAAAGTCGCCCATCGGTTGGATATGGCCACTTCCGGGCTTTTGGTTGCGGCAAGGAGCGAACAGGTGTTTGTGGAGTTGCAACGCCAGTTTTCCTGTCGTCTTGTGGAGAAATGTTATGTGGCATTGTTAGATGGGGTGTTGCCAGAAGGGGTCGATAAGGGAGTGGTGAATCTTCCGTTGTCTCCCGATTGGGAACACAGACCCTGTCAGAAAGTCGATTATGAAGAGGGAAAAGAGGCGGTGACCCATTTTGAGGTGCTGCAAAGGTTGGAGGGGTGTACGAAAGTTCACTTTTTCCCAATAACCGGCAGAACTCACCAGTTGAGGGTTCATTCCGCGCACCCAGACGGTTTGGCGCACCCGATTTTAGGTGACACTCTTTATGGCGATGCGGAAAAGCCAGAGCCACGACTCTATTTGCAGGCAAAAAAAATCCGATTCCACCATCCGGACGACGGACGAGAAATTGGATTTGAATTACCAGATGAGTTTTAGCCCGTTAGCAGAAACCCACCTTGTTCTTTTCTGCCAGTTTCTTCATGTTGATGAGGGCGTAGCGCATTCTTCCCAATGCCGTGTTGATACTGATCTCTTCTATTTCTGCAATCTCCTTGAAACTCAGGTTTTTGAAGAATCTGAGCCTTAAAATGTTCTGTTGCGTCTCTGGCAGCTCGTCTAATAGTTTTACGAGGCTGTTCAGTATCTCCTCCTTCATCCAGTACTCTTCCAAACCATCGTCGCAATATTTGGGGTTGTTGAGGAGGTCGAAGCCAAACTCTTCATTGGAGATTGTTTTGTCAGATTTCTCTTTGCGGAAAGAATCTATCACCACATTATGGGCAATGCGGTTGATCCATTGAGTGAATTTCCCTTTTTCGGAATATTTCCCATCTTTAATGGTTGTGATGACCTTGATGAATGTCTCTTGAAACAAGTCATTCGCCAAATCTTCGTCTTTGGTTACAGAGTATATATATGCAAAAACTCGATTTTTATGCCTATTCAACAACTCATCAAATGCGCAATTATTGTCTTGCGCGTAGAGACGAACCAATTCCTCGTCAGTTCTATTTTTTAGTTCCATGACTTCCAATTTTTTAGTGAAGTAGGAGTGTTTCGATAGGCATTTAGTTTTTAAGTTAATGTAAATTTTCAATGATGCAAATTTAAGTTTTTTATTGTCATAAAATTGTTTTGGAGTAAAAAATAATCTTTTTTTTAAGTTTTTTTTAGAGATTTTGTTTTTGCTATGTTGTGCTGTGAATTTTATTGTTCTCCCTCTATTTCCCAACATTTCAGTAGGTCATGGAAAATTTTTTTTCTAATTTTGTGAAAAATAATTTGCGGTTGTCGACTATGTTCGAAATTGAATGTGATAATTTCTTGTGAAAATTTTTCGACCATCGCAAATTTCCTCTCCGACTTTTCATGAGAGAAAAGAGCGGAGAGACTGAGACATAGTGAAAAGGCGTTTACTACGCTTTGGTTTTGACACCTTGAAATCCTGAGAAAATTTCAAAAACCTTGTCAAAAAACAAAGCAACGTAGATGTCCCGTTGGTGTGTTATATACATGCTTTGATGCTTCGTAGCCAGTGGTGTGCTTCTGTGCCTCCATTGTCTGTGGGCGTTGGGTGTGTTGTACATATCTGCGTGGGGCTTCGGCGTTGCTCGTTTCGACAAGGTGGGCAATTCTCAGGAGCCTCAAGGTGTGGAGCGAGCATAGTGCAGGGCTTCACGCTTTTTTTATGTCTTGTAGCAAATGATTCCAATTGCGGTTTTGTAGCCCTTGCCGCCTAAAAAAAAGAGGCTATGTCCGTTGTAAAACAAGAAACCTCACAAATCAAGTCGAAAGAGCGTGTTGCCGAACGGGGGGAAGTCTTCACTGCCGAGCGTGAAGTGAACGCCATGTGCGACCTTGTGGCAAATGAGTGCCTAAGACCGGACTCCCGATTCTTAGAGCCGGCTTGTGGCGATGGTAATTTTTTAGTGGTCGTCCTCAAACGTAAACTTGCGGAACTTCGCCGGAAGTACCCCAAGAGTCCGCGAGATTATGAGAAGCACTCTATCGTGGCAGTTGGAAGTCTTTATGGTGTGGATATCATGAACGACAATGTCATCGCTTGTCGGGAGAGGCTTTTTGAGATTTGGGACAAAGAATATACCGACCACTGCAAGGCGGAGATTTCCGAGGAGGCTCGCCAAGCCGCCCGGTTCATTATCGGGCGAAACATCATCAATGGGAATGCGCTGACATTAAAGTGTGTTGATGCCGACGGCAACGACACCGCCGCACCCATTGTCTTCTCTGAGTGGACGCTCATTGGCGGTTCTCAAATGCAGCGTTCCGACTACACCATGGACGACCTCCTGCTCTATAACGACACCACTACCAAAGATGGCATGGGCAGTCTCTTTGCCCTTACCGAGGAGCAGAAAGAGGAGGGTGGCGTATTCCTCAGAAGGTACATTTCACATTATAAAAAAGTTCAGGATTATGGAGAATAATTTATCGCAAAACACCTATAATCCCGACGTGCTGTCGTGCATTGCCAACCTCAGCAACGATGAGGTCTTCACACCGCCGGAATTGGCGAACAAGATGATTGACATGCTTCCGCAGGAGTTGTTTGAGAACCCCGACACCACCTTTCTCGACCCCTGTTGCAAGAGCGGGGTCTTTTTACGGGAGATTGCCAAACGGCTGATTAGAGGACTTGAACCGCAGATGCCCGACCTTGAAAAACGTGTGGAGCATATATTTTCAAAGCAACTCTATGGCATTGCCATTACCGAACTGACCAGTCTGCTTTCCCGTCGCAGTCTCTATTGTAGTAAATTTCCAAGCAGTGAGTGGTCTGCCTACCAGTTTCCCGAATCGAAACCACAAGGGAACGTTATTTACCAGCGCATCCAGCACACTTGGAAAGAGGGCAAGTGTCTCTATTGCGGAGCTTCGCAAAGCGAGTACGACCGTGGGGAAGAACTTGAAACCCACGCTTATCAGTTTATCCATAATTTTGATGTAAAGAAACTATGTAATATGAAATTCGATGTGATTATAGGCAACCCGCCTTACCAAATGAGTGATGGAGGTAGTGGTACAGGTATTAGTGCAAAACCTATTTATCATTATTTTGTACTAAATGCCAAGAAATTATCTCCTCGATATCTTACTATGATTATTCCTTCTCGTTGGTTCGCAGGTGGAAAAGGGCTTGATGAATTTCGAGAAGAAATGCTTCATGATAAGCATATGCGAATTATAAATGATTTTATATCTTCCAAAGATTGTTTCCCCGGCGTAAATATAGCAGGAGGTGTAAACTATTTTTTATGGGATAGATCATATAATGGAGAATGCGAAATAAGAAATTGTGCAAACAATACAAAAACAATCGTTACAACAAGAAGATTAGATGAATTTGATGTCTTTATTCGGGATAATAGAGCAATTAGCATTATTCATAAATTTCTTAAAAGTGGAGATAAAAGACTTTCTGATAACACTTTTACTCGTAATCCATTTGGTTTTATCTCTAAAGATAGAGGAGAAGAAAGTCCTATTGATGGAGTTGATTGTATTAAACTTATTAGTTCAGCTGGAGAAGGATATGTTCCTATATCTTTAGTGTCTAAAAATTATAACGAAATAGGGAAATATAAGGTAATTATAGGGAAAGTCGTTCCTTGTAATGGTGAAGTAGATACTAATCCGCAAGATGGATATAAAGTTACTACATCAAGTAGAATACTATCGCCTAATGAAGTGATAACAGAATCATATCTTATGTTACATACTTTTGATAATAAAAAAGAGGCGGATTCTTTTGCTAAATATATGGCGTTGAAATTTCCTCGATTTATGATGAAACATACTTTGAGTTCTATGAATATTTCAACTCAAAATTTTCAATTTGTACCTTATTTAGATTATAAAATATACTGGACAGATGAAATGCTTTATGAGAGATATCATTTGACGAGAGAGGAAATTGATTATGTCGAATCAATGATACGCCCAATGGAATAAAAAAAACATTTTGCTATGGAACAAAAATTTTTCCCACATCGCCCCAAGGTTACACCAACCATCTACGCTTATAAACTGATAGGGGTGGACTCCCACGAGGGTTACCTGAAAGTGGGGTACACCAACCGCACCGCAAAGGAGCGGGTCGATGAGCAACTGCATACAAGTAAGGTAGCTCACGAAATCGTTTTGGAGGAGTCGGCAATGTCGAATGATGGTTCTTGTTTTACAGACAAGGATGTGCACAAAATTCTTGATAGGAAGGGTTGCCCTCGCCTTAATCCGCTCGATAAGACTGATGAGTGGTTTCGCTGCACGGTGAAGGAGGT
The DNA here is from genome assembly GCA_937916355.1 of uncultured Bacteroidales bacterium. Taxonomy (GTDB): domain Bacteria; phylum Bacteroidota; class Bacteroidia; order Bacteroidales; family Paludibacteraceae; genus UBA1181. The sequence continues at coordinate 41,525 of CALFTM010000027.1, read as the reverse complement.
GCAGGCTACGATATTGTCTCTCCGCACTGGAACGGAGAATGTGGAGAACAGAACGCAGAGCTTCTCAATGCGCCCGGAGCAGTCCCGCGCTGTGGAACGGACGAAAAACTATTTTGAACAGGCTCTTAAAGATGAGCCGAACAGAACCCCAAAATTCCTCTGGAATGCTAAAATGCGATTCGGTAAAACTTTCGCTTCTTACCAATTGGCAAAGAGGATGGGCTTGTCTCGCATCTTGATACTGACCTTCAAACCTGCGGTTGAGTCGGCTTGGCGGGAAGACCTCGTGTCGCACATCGACTTCGAGGGGTGGCAATATATCTCCAACAAGGATGCCCGTAATAAGGATTTGAATATCGATCAGGAGTTCGCTAATGCGGACAAGTCGAAACCAATCGTCGTCTTCGGTTCGTTTCAGGATTTGCTGGGTACGAATGAAAGTGGTGGCATCAAATCTAAAAATGAGTTCATTCATGAGGTCAACTGGGACTTGGTCGTTTTTGATGAATACCATTTCGGCGCATGGAGGGAACGTGCGAAGGAACTTTTTGAAAAGGATGATGAGGAGAATGCGGTGGATTTTGATGCCGAGAAATATAAAAAGGATGAAGCCAATAATGCCATAAACGAGACGTGGCTGCCCATCTCCACCCGACACTACCTCTTTTTGTCGGGTACTCCGTTCCGGGCTATCAACAATGGAGAGTTTATAGAAGAGCAGATCTTCAACTGGACCTACTCTGATGAGCAACGTGCCAAGGCAGAATGGAGGGGCAGCGGAAATCCCTACCTCTCCCTGCCACGGATGGTGATGCTTACCTATCGTATGCCCGAAGAGATACAAGAGGTGGCAAAGCAGGGGGAGTTTGATGAGTTTGACCTGAACCTCTTCTTTTCTGCAGAGGGGGTAGGCGACAAAGCCAAATTCAAATATGAAAATGAGGTGCAAAAGTGGCTTAACCTCATCAGGGGCGGTTACCTCCCGGCAAGTGTTGATGATTTGAAGTTGGGACAAGACAGACGTCCACCCATGCCATTCAGTGATGCGAGATTACTCAACGTGCTTTCTCATACGCTTTGGTTCTTACCCAATGTGGCATCTTGTCATGCAATGGCGAATCTTTTAAAACAGAAACAGAACGGGTTCTACCACGATTACAAAGTGGTGGTCTGTGCAGGTGCTTCCGCCGGTGTCGGGTTGGACGCTTTGCAGCCAGTTCTCGACAATATGGGCGATCCGCTCACAACCAAAACCATCACGCTCACTTGTGGTAAACTGACGACGGGTGTGACGGTCAAGCCGTGGACGGGGATATTCATGCTCAGGAATCTGAAAAGTTCTGAAACCTATTTTCAGGCAGCCTTCCGTGTGCAAAGTCCGTGGGAGGTGAAAAATGATGATGGAAGTAAAACCATCATGAAGGAGGAGTGCTACGTGTTCGATTTTGCCCTCGACAGAGCCTTGCGGCAAATCTCCGATTATAGTTGCCGTTTGGATATTAATGAAAGTAATCCGGAGACCAAAGTGGGCGAGTTTATCAAGTTCCTGCCCGTCTTGGCGTATGATGGCAGCAGTATGAAGGAGGTTGATGCGCAAGACATCCTCGACATCGCATTGGCTGGCACTTCTGCGACCTTGTTGGCGAAGCGGTGGGAGTCGGCGTTGCTTGTCAATGTGGACAATGAGACGCTGAAACGTTTGCTGGCAAGTCCGGAGGCGATGCAGGCTTTGATGAACATCGAGGGTTTCCGCAACCTCAATAACGACCTGACAACGATTATCAATAAGTCGGAGGCGGTCAAGAAGGCGAAGAAAGAGAATGTCAATCCTACTCCGAAAGAGAAAAAGGAACTGTCCGAAGAGGAGAAGGAGATGAAGAGCAAGCGGAAGATGATTCAAGAGAAGTTGATAAAATTTGCCACCCGCATTCCGGTGTTCATGTATTTGACAGATTATAGGGAACGTTGCTTGAAGGATGTCATCACCCAGTTGGAACCGGGACTGTTCAAGAAGGTTACAGGGTTGAATGTGGAGGATTTTAATTTGTTGTGTTCGCTCGGCGTGTTCAATGCTTCGCTGATGAACGATGCCATCTTCAAATTCAAACGCTATGAGGATGCCAGTTTGGCATATACCGGTATTAATAAACACTCCTCCGATGAGGTCGGCGGTTGGGATACCACTATCCGCAGAAATCAGTATGAGGAACTCTTCTATTCTCAACAAACCTCCATGCAGGAGGTGGAACTTGACACTTATTCAAGTGAGGTAGAGAATGAGGAAATCACTAATGAGGATGGTTCGCAAAAGGATTCTGCCCTTTCAGTAAATGCCTCACAACAGGAGGCGGATGTCTCCGGCACTTCTTCAACAGGAGTTACGACAAGGGAGGCGTTGGAAACCATGCTGGATTCCGTAGCGGTTCATACTGAGGTCGTCCACAAAAAGTTCGGTAAAGGAACGGTTGTGAAAATCGACAGGTATGAGAATTACATCCATGTGAAATTCTCCCTTGGAGAAAAGAAGTTCATCTTCCCCGACGCTTTCTTATCGGGTTATTTGACGGTAGAATAGCGTGCGACCCCTTCCCAAAAAAGAGGCGGTTTATTCGAAATGGTAACTTTCGATCTCTTTGAAGCCACGCAGGAACTCTTCCGCAGTGATTCTCTTCTTGCTGGGTAGTTGCAAGGATTTGATTTGAAGAAAACCATCCGCCACTGCCACCATCAGACTCTTTTTGTCGGCGATGATTGTGCCGAAAGGGTGGTTGTGGCTCTGGATGAGTTTGTCCGTTTCAAATATTTTGGTTACTAACTCGCCCTTCTCTTCACTTTTCAGGATGCCCCATGCAGCAGGGTAGGGCGAAAGTCCTCTGACAAAATTATGAAGGTCGGCGCAACTCCTTGTCCAGTCAATCTTGCAAGTCTCTTTGAAGATTTTAGGCGCTGGCTTTAGGTCGGCTTCCGATTCATAATGCTCTTTTTGTTCAGTTGCCACCACCTCGTCATTGAGGATTTGGTCGACGGTTTGAGTCACCAAGTTAGAACCGATGTTCATGAGTTTGTCGTGGATGTCGCCCACGCACTCATTCTCACCTATGGCGATTTTTTCTTGTAGGATGATTTTGCCGGTGTCGATTTCGTGGGTTAGGAAAAATGTTGTAACCCCCGTCTCCTTCTCTCCGTTTATGACTGCCCAGTTGATGGGCGCAGCCCCTCTGTATTGAGGAAGAAGGGAGGCGTGGAGGTTGAAAGTACCCAACCTCGGCATGTCCCAGACCACTTGAGGTAGCATTCGGAATGCCACGACGATTTGCAGGTCTGCATTCAGTGCTTTCAGCTCGCTGAGGAACTCTTCGCTTTTCAGTCGGACAGGTTGCAGAAGAGGAATGTTTTGAGACAGAGCATACTCCTTTACCGGAGAGAACTGAATCTTATGGCCTCGTCCAGCCTCTTTATCAGGCATGGTGACGCACCCCACCACATTATAACCGCCCTCTACCAGATGGCGGAGAGGTTCAACTGCGAAATCGGGCGTACCCATGTAGACTATGCGAAGAGATTTTTTATCCATACGATTTGAAGTGAAAGCGTTTGATGAATTATTTTCGTGTGCCGGTTCCCCACATGAGTTTTTCTCTCAGCGTGTTGAAGAAGTCGTGGTCGACTCCTCTCACGATTTTTGTGGTGAAACTTGCTTTTTTGATTTTTAGAGGAATCTGTTCGTCGAACACGTTGTTTCGTCCGTCGAGGGCAATCAGATATTGCTTGTTGCGGCTCTCCACACGAAGATCGATTTCCCAATCATCGGGGATGATGATCGGTCTCACATTCAGACTATGAGAAGCGACCGGTGTGAGGATGAAGTTGGAAGCCTGTGGCACGACGATAGGTCCACCCACACTCATCGAGTAGGCGGTAGAGCCTGTGGCAGTCGACACGAGCAGTCCGTCCGCCTGATAAGAATTCACAAATGTGCCGTTCGCCCATGCGTGGATGGTGATCATAGAAGAGCAGTCCCGTTTGAGGATTGCGATTTCGTTGATGGCATAGTTGAAGTCGGTGAAGGAGTGGTTGTCGGTCACCAATCGAAGCAGAGCGTGTTCTTCGATTCTGCAATTGCCGTTCAGCACATTGTTGAGCGATTCGGCGATGTTCTCGCCTGCGACATCCGCAAGGAATCCCAAACGTCCTGCGTTGATGCCCAAGATAGGAGTGCCTTTTCTTCCGATTTTTGCGGCAGAGCGGATGAACGTTCCATCGCCACCGATGCTTATTGCGAGATCCGCATCGAAATTGTCGTTGTCGACAATCGTATGTTGAAAAGAGAGGTCCATTCCCCTCTCCACAAGGAAACGGCAGAACTCCGGTTCAAGAAGGATTTCCGCACCACGATCCATTAGCTGGTCTACCACCTCCCTTGTGTAGTCCACCACCTCTTCTCTGCGTTTATTGCCGAAAATGATTACTTTCATTGCAATACCAGTTGTTTAGTTGAAATATTTCCTCTTCTATGAAAAAAGGACATCTGCAAGGCAGACATCCTTTTGTGACAAAACGAAGAATCGTCTTACTTCTTTCTGTTACCGTAACGGCTCATGAACTTATCTACACGACCTGCAGTATCCACCATCTTAGCCTTTCCTGTGAAGAATGGGTGAGAAGAGCTTGAAATTTCAAGCTTTACAAGCGGATAAGTTACTCCATCAATCTCGATAGTGTCTTTTGTGTTGATGGTTGAACGTGAAATAAAAGTATCGCCGTTAGACAAGTCTTTGAACACTACCGGACGATAATTCTCTGGTTGGATCTCCTTATTCATTTTTTTATAAATTTTAATTTCGTTTTTTACTATCTCATTTCTTGGGTTGGTAACCTTATGCAAATGGCGGTGCAAAGTTAAGAAAATTTTCCGATAAAAAAACATTCTTGCTTTTTTTCTCTCTTTTTGTGGAAAACTTCTTTAAATTTGGGGCAAAATTAGTGTGAACAAAAAGGATTATGCAAATGAAAAGAGTATTAATAAGTATTACATTAACAATTTTAATGTCTATGGCATCAATCAATGCGGCAGAGAAACCATCTAACAATAAGGATGTGATGGTAGAGTTGAGTACGGAGTTTGGAACGATGAAGATTTTGCTTTATGGCGAAACTCCCAAACATCGGGATAATTTTTTGAAGTTGGTAGAACAGGGTTTCTACAACGATTTGTTGTTCCATCGTGTGATCAAGAATTTCATGATTCAGGGTGGTGACCCAGATTCAAAAGGTGCGGCTCCGGGAAAACAGTTGGGTGCTGGTGACGTGGGTTATACGATTCCTGCCGAGTTCGTCTATCCTAAATATTATCACAAAAAGGGTGCTTTGGCTGCAGCTCGTCAGGGAGACCAAGTGAACCCTGAGAAACGCTCTTCTGGTTGCCAGTTCTACATCGTGCAGGGAAAGAAGATGACGGATGCAGAAATCAAGCAGATGGAGTACAATTTGTTGGGGCAGGCGAAGGAGTCTCGCTTTTATGAGATCGTGAGAGAGAGAAGCGCGGAAATCCAGAAGTTGCGCTTGGAGAAGAATCAGGCAGGACTGAACAACTTGCAGTCTGAAATCGTTGCGCAGCTTGAGAGCGAATTTAAGGACAAGGCTTCCCAATATGTGATGTCTGATGAGATGAAGGAGGTCTACAAGACCGTCGGAGGAACTCCATTCTTGGATAATGCCTATACCGTCTTTGGAGAGGTGGTTGAAGGTCTGGAAGTGATTGATAAGATCGCGGCTGTTGAGACCGCTCCGGGCGACAGACCTAAGAGTGATGTGAAGATGAAGATTAAGGTGATAAAATAAGTGAGCAAAAAAAAAGCAGCGAAAAAAAAACGCTGCTTTTTTATTTGGAGGGTCTGTAAATTTTTTTTTTAGATAGGACAGGTTTCTAAAACATTTCCTAATATGTGTGGGATGTTCCAGTCGAAATTTTGTAAAATTTCAGAAGCGAAGACATAAAGGAAATAACCGCTGACAATCAGGTTGAGCCCAGTGTTGCAGATGAATCCGATAAACGACCCGACACCGGCTTTGAGGGCAAGCTTTGTGTCTTTGTTGGAGATCATCTCTCCAGCGAATGCCCCGATCATCGGGCCTGCGATGATGCCTATCGGGCCAAAGAATAGACCGGCGACAAGACCGAGCGTGCTTCCCCAGACACCCCATTTGGTGCCTCCGAATTTTTTAGTAAACCAAATCGGAAGAAAATAATCTGCCACGAAAGTTGCCACGGTGAGCAGGACGAACACGCCCAATTGAGTGCCGGTAAACTCCACTTGGTCTGTGAAGTGAATCAAAATCAGTCCCACAAGGGAGACCGGAACGCCCGGTAGTACCGGTAAGACACTCCCTAAAAATCCTATGATGACGCACAATGCACCGATGATAATGAGAAGACTTTCCATGATTGAAAATGAAAAAAAAAGTTCTTTTTTTTATTGTTTTTTCCCTCTTGAGTGCAAAAGTATGAAATTTTTTTGTGAATTTTTTGTGTTTAGGATTTGTTTGTCAATGTTTTTCTATAAATTTGCGAGCGTTGTATGTGCGAAAACATGTAGCCATGTCAACCGTGAATGTTTTATAAACTTATAGTTAAGAGTATGCAAGAAATGTTGAACTCTCAGAAGACTGAGTTGCAGAACGAAGCACCGAATGTCGAGGAAAATGATAACGTAAGTGTTCAGTCGCCTGCTTTGGAAAGCACAAATGTGGAGCAAGAATTGAATGAGATGTCAGATTCTGATTTGGAAGAAATCGTTTCTGAGGAGGATATCGTCAACTATAACGATATGACCGACGGGCAGTTGGTCGAGGAGGCTAAGGGATTGATGAGAAGCAATCCTCAATCTTATGCTTCGTTGAAAAGTCGTATGGATGCGATAAAACACACTTTCTATAAGAGATTGAATGCGAAAAACGACGAGTTGTTCAAAAAGTTCATAGAAGAGGGTGGGAAAAAAGAGGATTTCACCGCGCCTGTGAATCCGTTGGAAGAGGAGTTGCGTGAAGAACTTCAACGTTACAAGGAGAAAAGAGCCTCTGAAATCATCCGCTTGGAAAATGAGCGAAAAGAGAATCTTGCTGCTAAACAGAAGGTTTTGGAGGATATGAAGGCTCTGCTTGTTTCTGACGAAGACTTTTCGGCGGTCGTGCCAAAATTCAAAGCCTTGCAACAGGCTTGGAAGGAGATCGGAGTTGTTCCAGCTTCTGAGTTGAACACCCTTTGGAAGTCTTACCAACATTGCAACGAGAGTTTTTACGATAGCGTTAAAATAAATAATGAGCTGCGAGACTATGATTTCCGCAAGAACCTTGAAATGAAAACCTCTCTTTGTGAGCAGGCGGAGGCTCTTGCAGATGCGAAGGATATTGTCTCTGCATTCAGGAAGTTGCAGGCTCTCCATGAAGAGTGGAAGGAGATAGGACCTGTGGCGAAGGATGTCCGAGAGGAGGTTTGGGGTCGTTTCAAAAATGCGTCAACGGTGATCAACAAGCGTCATCATGAGCATTTCGACCAATTAAGAGCTTCTGAAATGGAGAATTTGGAGAAGAAGAAGGCGATTTGTGAGACATTGGAGTCTATCGACCTCACTTCTTTCGACTCATATAAGGAGTGGCAGGATAAGACCGAGGAGGTTTTGAAACTGCAGGCCGAGTGGAAGACAATCGGTTTCGCTCCGAAAAAGGATAATGTGACGATTTTTGAACGATTCCGTTCTGCTTGCGATAATTTCTTCAAGGCGAAGAATGTCTATTTCAAGAGTACCAAAGAACAGTTGGTCGCTAATCTAAACAAAAAAATCGAGTTGTGCGAAAAGGCTGAGGCTTTGAAGGATAGCGAGGATTGGAAGAAGACGACCGATGTGTTGGTGCAGTTGCAAAAGGAGTGGAAGACGGTAGGTGCAGTGCCTAAGAAACACTCAGAGACTTTGTGGAAGAGGTTTGTGACGGCTTGTGACGAGTTCTTCAATCGTAAAAACAATGAATTGTCAGGTCAGCGAAAAGAACAAGATGAGAACCTTGCGAAGAAAAAAGAGATCATCGAGAAGATTAAAGCGATGACCATTGGCGATGATTCTGAAAAGTCATATAATGAGTTGAAGTCTCTTATCGCAGAGTGGAATGCCGTGGGACACGTTCCGTTTAAGGACAAAGACAAGATATACAAAAAGTATAAGGAGGCAATCGACCGTCAGTTTGATAAATTGAAGGTGGAACATGCTTCCCGCAAGTTCGAGGCTTTCAAGTCTAATATGAAGGATATGTCGGACAAGGAGAAGAAGCAAGTGCTTTTTGATGAGCGTAGAAGACTTCTCCGTAAGTATGAGGCACTCAATTCAGAGATTTCAACATACGAGCGCAACATGAGCTTCTTCGCATCTTCTAAAAATGCGAATAGCCTCATTAAAGAGTATGAAGCGAAGGTGGCAAAGTTGAAGAGTGAGAAAGACCTCGTGTTTAAACAAATCCGAAATATTGAGGCGGAGACGAATAATTAATTGTAAATGATGATAGGGGGAGGTCTTTGGACACTCCTACTGAATAGAGATAAATAATTTAGTAATATATAATAAAAAGAGAAAAAATTATGAAACCTTTTGATGAAGAGTGGCAGGGAGATTCCGTGAGGAACTATGGCACTGAACAAAATGAGGAGACTCAATCTGGAAAGAAGAGTTTTAATCCCAACTTCGACTCTGAAAATAAGTTAGTGCACGGAGCTGAAGGGGCTACGCAGCGTAGACCTCGCAAGCGCGTGGGCGAGTCTACTACCTTTAATCAGGATGGCGATTATTCTAATAACCGTTCTTACAGACCTCGTAGCAATGATTATGGTCAGGGAGGATATGGCTCTAATGGTTACAATCGTGGCTACAACAACAATCGTGGCTACAATAATAACCGTGGCTATAATAACAATAATGGCTACAATCGTAACAACAATAATTTTGGAGGAAATTTCAATAATGCCCACAAGTTTGAGGTCAATTTTGATGATGACGCTCCAAAGGTAGAGGGTGCGGAAAACACACAACAATCTTCTGGAAACGGTTATAACAACTACAATAACAACGGTTACAACAATCGTGGTTATAATAACAACCGTGGCTACAACAATAACCGTGGTTACAACAATAACAACCGTGGCTACAACAACCGCAATTACAACAACGGCGGTGGTTACAACAACAATGGTTATAACAACAATAATGGTGGCTACAACAATGGCTACAATAACAACGGTGGTTATAATAATGGCGGTTATAATAATGGTGGCTACAACCGTGGTGGTTACAACAACCAAGGAAATCGTCAAAACTTCAGAGGAAAGCAAAACAACAACCGTCAAGGAAAGAATAATTTTGGTCGTCAGAACCTTACTCGCCCAGTTGAGTACAAGTCAATCGTGGAGGATCCAAATGAGGAGATCAGATTGAACAAATTCCTTGCTAATGCAGGTATTTGCTCACGTCGTGAGGCTGATGAGTTGATTCAGGCAGGTGTTGTCTCTGTAAATGGCACAGTGATTTCTGAATTGGGTGCAAAGATTTTGCGCGGAGACAAGGTGATGATCAATGACCAATTGGTATCTCCAGACAAGAGAATCTATTTGTTGTTGAACAAGCCAAAAGATTGCGTGACAACAAGCGATGATCCATACGCAAAGACAACCGTGATGGATTTGGTGAAGAACGCTTGCCGTGAGAGAATTTATCCGGTGGGTCGTCTTGACCGCAACACGACTGGTGTGTTGTTGCTTACCAACGATGGTGACCTTTCTGCAAAATTGACTCACCCTAAGTACAATAAGAAGAAGATTTACCAAGTGACGTTGGATAAACCTCTTGAAAAGGAACATTTTGATCAAATCGTCGCAGGTATCGAGTTGGAAGATGGTGAGATTAAAGCTGACGAGATGCATTATTTGGATGAGGAGGACGGACGCAAGATCGGTGTAGAAATCCATTCAGGAAGAAATCGTATCGTTCGCCGTATTTTTGAGCATTTCAATTATCGCGTGATTCGTTTGGACCGTGTCTATTTTGCTGGTTTGACGAAGAAGAATTTGAAGCGTGGACAATGGCGTTTCTTGTCAGAAAAAGAGGTGAGCATGCTTCGTATGGGGGCTTTTGAGTAAGAACTTTATTAAGATAAAATAGAGTAATGAAAGTAGATGTTTTGTTAGGGTTGCAATGGGGTGACGAGGGAAAAGGTAAGGTTGTAGATGTCCTTACCCCCAATTATGACGTTGTGACTCGTTTTCAAGGTGGTCCGAATGCCGGACATACATTGGAGTTTGAAGGGCAAAAGTATGTGCTTCGCTCAATCCCTTCTGGAATCTTCCAAGGAGGAAAGATAAATGTCATCGGAAATGGAGTGGTGCTCGACCCTGCTTTGTTCAAAAAAGAGGTTGAGGAGTTGGAGAAGTCTGGTCACGATTTGACTAAACGCCTCTTCATCTCGAAAAAAGCCCATTTGATACTTCCTACTCACAGATTGCTCGACGCAGCTTACGAGTCTGCAAAGGGTGCGGGAAAAATTGGTACGACAGGAAAGGGTATCGGTCCTACTTATACTGATAAGATTAGCCGAAACGGACTTCGTGTAGGAGACCTCCTCCATAACTTTGAAGAGAAATATGCGAAGGCTGTCGCAAGACATAAGGATATTCTTAGCCACTACGATTTTCAGTATGATCTTGAGACGATTGAAAAAGAGTGGATGGCTGGAGTTGAGAAGTTGAAAGAGTATCAATTCATTGATAGCGAGTATGTTTTGAATGGCTTGTTAGAGGATGGAAAATCCATTTTGGCAGAGGGTGCGCAAGGTACGTTGCTGGATGTCGATTTCGGTTCTTATCCTTTTGTAACCTCTTCCAACACTATTTGTGCAGGAGCTTGCACGGGTATGGGAGTCGCTCCGGGGAAAATCGGTGATGTCTATGGTATCTTTAAAGCATACTGTACTCGCGTGGGTGCAGGCCCTTTCCCAACTGAGTTGTTCGACGAGACTGGAAAAATTATTCGTGATTTAGGTCATGAGTATGGTGCGGTGACAGGACGTGAACGTCGTTGTGGTTGGATCGACTTGGTAGCTTTGAGATATTCGGTTATGATCAATGGGGTGACTCAGTTGATTATGATGAAGAGTGATGTGTTGGACGGTTTTGAAACAATCAAGGCTTGTGTGGCATATCGCATTGATGGCGAAGAGACCGACCAATTCCCATTTGACATCAAAGAGGATGAGATTGAACCGGTTTACCATGAATTTGATGGTTGGAAAGTCGACATGACCTCTATGAAGAGCGAAAATGAGTTCCCAGAGGAGTTTAACGCCTATTTGGATTTCTTGGAGGACTATTTGGGTGTGCCAATCAAGATTGTTTCTGTAGGTCCTGATCGCGCTCAAACGATTGTTCGCTACAAAGATTATGAAGGTTGATATTACCAAAAGATAGAAGAGATATGAGGGGGATTTGTATGAATCTCCCTCTTTCGTGAGATAGCTTGTGTAAGAGTCTTTAATATTATGTTGTCTAAAATGAAAGTGGTCGTGCCGAAAGAGATTGTCGCTTTTGTGGAGCGAGAACTCGAATTTGACCATTCCGGTCATGGTTTGCAACATGCCGAGCGAGTATTTCGCAATGCGTGCGCCATCATGGAAGAGGAGGGGAGAGGAGATTTTTTGATTGTTACAGCCTCCGCTTTCCTGCACGATTGTATTGACCATAAATTATTTGAAGATTTAGAAAAACAGAGAGCGAAAATCGTCCGATTATTAGACGGTTGCTCTTTTTCAAAAGCAGAGATTGAAGAGGTTCTGGAGATTATTACCTCCATCTCTTTCAGTAATCAGAAAAGCCGAAGCCTCACCTCCGTTAATGCGCAGATAGTTTGCGATGCAGACCGTCTGGATGCGATAGGAGCGATAGGGGTCGTTCGTGCGGTCTCATACGGAGCTTTAAAAGGCAGGAGCTTCTATGAGTCATATACTGAGCTGGAACATTTGGATGATGAGGATGACACCCCGCCTTCCGGTTCTACGTTGAGCCATTTTAAAGAAAAACTTTTGAAATTAGAAGCGTTGATGTACACTGATAAAGGAAGGCAACTGGCTCGTCGTCGCACCCGTTTTATGTCTCTGTTTTTACAGGAATTTGCAGATGAAGTGTTGTTAGAGTAGGTAACTGAAATAATTATACTAAAAGGAAAAATATGACAAAAAAAAGTAAACTTGCGAAGATTGGAGCCTTGCTGAGTCTCGGCTGTTTTGCGTTGTCTTTGATTTCGCCTCTTGTCGCACAAACAACTCCGGAGTATGTGAAAGAGCATATCGAATGTACGGCAGGAAACTATCTTCCTTATTCATACCAAGAGAGCGAGCGTACAAAAGTCCCCAAGGGATATAAGCCTTTTTATATTAGTCATTACGGCAGGCATGGCTCTCGCTTCCACTATTCTGGAAGTGATTACGAGAAGATGTACCACCTTTTCCGAAAGGCAGATTCAGCCAAAGCATTGACTACCAAGGGAGTTGAGGTGATGAATCGCTTCAAACTGATGGATGAGGCATTTCACGACCGTGCAGGTGATTTGACAAAGAAGGGAGTTGAACAACACAAAGGAATCGCAAAGCGCATGGTGGACGGATTCCCGGAGATTTTCAAGAAAGGTTCTTTCATTGATGTGAAATCGTCGACCTCCACTCGCTGTATCATGAGCATGGATGCTTTTTGCCAGCAACTGAGAATCATGGAACCTAAGTTGAACATCCAAAATGAGTCCAGTAAACGTTGGATGTACTATTTGGCAGCACCCAATGATGCAGGAGAAGATATTGCAGAACGACAAAAAGACCCTGTTTGGTCAGTCCCATTCGGGGAGTTGCACGCTCGCTATGTGCATCCTTCAAGAATGGTCGCACAGCTCTTTAGTGATGCCGACTATGTGAAGGACAATATCGATACAATTGCCTTCATGCGAGAATTTTATGTCCTGAATAGTAGTTTGTTGAGTGAAAATGGAGGCATCAGTTTTGAAGATGTCTGGACGAAAGAAGAACTGTATGACAATTGGGTAGTGCAGAATGCTTGGTGGTACGGAGCCTACGGCCCATGTCCGCTCACGAAAAATGAGAGCCGCTTTTTCGCCAAGAACTTGCTGGGCAAGATGATAGAAGAGGCAGACGAGGCAATCGCAAAAGGAGATGTTCAGGCACATCTGAGATTCGGACACGACACAGGGCTGCTTCCGTTGACCAGTCTGATGGGGTTGAGTGGATGCAACACACAGACCACCAACTTAGACTCTTTGGTGTATCACTGGAATGAATTTAAAATTATCCCGATGGGAGGGAATATACAGTTAGTATTTTATCGTTCAAAAAAAGAGACCGAAGTGCTGCTGAAAGTGCTGCTGAACGAGAGAGAAGTAACCCTTCCCATAGAGAGCAAAACTGCTCCTTATTACGAGTGGAGTGAGGTGAAAAGATACTATAAGGAGTTGATGCGATAAAAATAAACTAAGTAAAAGTGTAAAAAACATTTTTTTTTCGTTTTTTTTATCGTTACATTTGCATAATTGATAAAAAGGAAAAGACGAAATTTAGACGATAAAATTAAAAAAGATGAATGTAATTACAAAAACTGTCGCATTGCCTGACGGTAGAACCATTTCGATTGAGACAGGAAAGTTGGCGAAGCAAGCTGACGGGTCAGTTGTGGTTCGTATGGGTAATACGATGTTGTTGGCAACCGTATGTTGCGCAAAAGATGCCGTGCCGGGAACAGATTTCATGCCATTGACGGTAGAGTATAAAGAAAAATTCGGTGCGTATGGACGTTTCCCGGGAGGTTTTACCAAGAGAGAAGGTAAGGCATCCGATTATGAAATTCTAACTGCACGTTTGATCGACCGCGCTCTACGTCCGTTGTTCCCAGATAATTTCCATGCGGAGACATTTGTGAATGTCATTATGGTCTCTGCCGATGGCGTGGATATTCCTGATGCTTTGGCAGGTTTGGCTGCATCGGCAGCATTGGCTGTTTCAGACATTCCGTTTAACGGACCAATCTCTGAAGTTCGTGTGGCTCGCATCAATGGAGAATTTGTGATTGACCCTACATTCGAGCAGTTGGAGAAGGCCGACATGGATTTGATGGTAGGAGCAACTTACGAGAACATCATGATGGTGGAAGGAGAGATGAGCGAGGTGTCTGAGCAAGATTTGCTTAATGCTTTGAAGGCTGCTCACGAAGCTATCAAACCGATGTGTTTGGTTCAAAAAGAGTTGATGAAGGAACTCGGAACTGATGTGAAGCGTGAATATTGCCACGAAGAGAGCGATGAGGAGTTGGAGAAGGATGTTTGGGCAAAGTGCTATGATAAAGCATACGCTTTGGCTTCTTCTGCCAATACTGACAAACATGATCGTTCAGCTAAATTTGAAGCTGTAAAAGAGGAGTATATCGAATCTTTGAACCTTACAGAAGAGGAGTTGGCAGACAAGGTGGCTTTGATTGATCGTTACTATCATGCAGTAGAAAAAGAGGCAATGCGTCGTTCTATCTTGGATGAGGGCAAACGTCTCGATGGACGTACTACAACTGAGATCCGTCCAATCTGGTGTGAGGTGGGTTACTTGCCAGGACCTCACGGTTCTTCAATCTTCACTCGTGGTGAGACTCAGTCTCTTACGACTTGTACATTGGGAACTAAGAGCGACGAGAAGTTGGTCGATGATGTGTTGACTCATGGAAAAGAGCGTTTCTTGCTCCACTATAACTTCCCTCCATTCTCTACAGGAGAGGCTAAGCCTCAACGTGGTGTGGGTCGTCGTGAGATTGGTCACGGACATTTGGCATGGAGAGCGTTGAAAGGAATGATTCCTGCCGACTACCCATATTGTGTGCGTGTGGTTTCTGACATTATGGAGTCTAACGGTTCTTCTTCTATGGCTACTGTATGTGCAGGAACGCTTGCATTGATGGATGCCGGTGTGCAAATCAAGAAGCCAGTCTCTGGTATTGCAATGGGATTGATTACTGATAAAGGTAATGTGAAATACTCTGTCTTGTCTGATATTTTGGGTGATGAGGATCACTTGGGTGATATGGACTTCAAGGTTACAGGAACAAGAGACGGTATCACAGCAACCCAGATGGATATTAAGGTTGACGGTTTGTCTTACGAGATTTTGGAGAAAGCCTTGAATCAGGCAAAAGAGGGTCGTTTGCACATTCTTGATAAGATTCAGGAGACGATTGCAGAACCTCGTGCAGATTTGAAACCTCATGCTCCTCGCATTGTTGCATTCGACGTTCCAAAGGATATGATTGGCGCGATTATCGGCCCTGGTGGAAAGATTATCCAAGATATTCAAGAGAAGTCTGGCGCAACAGTTTCTATCGACGAAATCGACGGAAAGGGTCGCGTGGAGGTTGCGGCAACCAACAAGGAGGCTTTGGACGCAGCAGTTTCTCGAATCAAAGCTATCGTTGCAGTGCCTGAAGTTGGTGAGACTTACGATGCGAAAGTGAAGTCTATCATGCCTTACGGAGCATTCGTGGAGTTCATGCCGGGCAAGGAAGGTTTGCTCCATATCTCTGAAATCGCTTGGAAGAGAATCGAAAAGATGGAAGATACTGGAATGAAGGAGGGTGATATGGTTCAGGTTAAGTTGCTTGACATCGACCCTAAGTCCGGTAAATTCAAATTATCTCACAAAGCCCTTTTGCCTCGTCCGCAACGTGAGGAGAAGAAAGAGCAACAAGATTAATTAGGAGGTAATCTTTTTTAGTTTGATAAGTTGAAGAGCGAGGTGTGATTCGATAACCTCGCTCTTCTTTAATTCCTGCAGTTAGTATGAAGAAATTTATAAACCAAGTTTCATGGGTTCGAATAGCGGTAGTTGTGATATTGCTACTGTCGCTTTTTTCTGTTTTGTTGCCGAAAGATTTTCGTCCGAAACCCGTCTCTAAGATATTTGATCGAAAAGAACTTTTCATGAAGTTTCATGAATATGACGTTAAGGGCACCCTCTTCTCAGTAGAGTCTTTGAAAGAAGGAGGAGCCAGCTATCAGTATGCTATAGGTTACGATTTACTCCTTTCTGTGAATGCCCCTTTTAAGATATTGACTTGGAATATAGGCTATGCAGGTATGAGTAAGGAAATTGATTTCTTTTATGATGGAGGAACTCAGGTGCGTCCCCCGAAGGAGAGGGTGGAAGAGAATCTCGATTCCATCAAAAAATATCTCAGGCAAAGAGAAGATGTAGAGTTTTTTTTCTTGCAAGAAATCGATTTGAAGTCTAAGAGAAGTTATGACACACCGCAGTTTTCGAGTGAGATGGATTTGCATAAGTACTTTTACTTTTATGCGATCAACTATGATGTAAGTTATGTCCCTATGCCATTGAGTGATCCGATGGGGAATGTAAAGGCAGGTCTTGCCATAGCTGGTGATGTTTGTCCTTTAAATTGTTATCGGTATTCATATCCAGACAACACCTCCTATTTCCGTTGGCCAGTGTACATTTTCATGCTGGATCGTTGCTTCCTTGCAAGTCGATATCCCTTGGATAATGGGAAAGAGCTTGTTTTGATAAACACTCATAATTCCGCCTTTGATGAAGATGGCGAATTGCGAAAAAAAGAGGTGGCATTCCTGAGGGACTTTATGGTGAAAGAGTATGAAAAGAAAGGAAACTATGTGATTGCTGGAGGTGATTTCAATCAATGCCCGATAGGCATAGAGCCTCAATATGTGGCAGATGTGTACGATTCAAAAGATTTCGTTTATATGCCAGATTTGTTGTTCCCAAAAGAGTGGAGTTATGTATATGACCCCACTTGTCCGACCAATCGGAATGCAGATGTGCCTTATGTGAGAGGAGAGACGAAGACCTCAACCATTGATTTTTTTATTGTCTCACCAAATGTTGAAGCCAAGAGCGTGAAGACTATTGATTTGCAGTTTGAACACTCCGACCACAACCCGGTTGAGGCGACTTTTTCGTTGAAGAATTAGGAATTTACTTCCCTTTATGATATTCCACTAACCCTTTCATGGGAGATTGGGAAATCTCGGAGATTTCAAGACCGTATTGTCGTGCGGCTTCCTGCAGTTCGTTTTGGAAATAGAAGGCGATAGAGCCGATGCAGCGAATTGGTAGGCTCTGATCGTATTGGCAGATGTTTCGAGAAAAGAATCGTCCGAAATTTTCCACAAGCAGTGTTTGAAAATAGTCCTCCTCCTTGTGTTGGTAGATGTGTTTTGTGAGTTGTGCGAGGAAACGGTTGGGGAACGGACGTTTGTATATGCGATCCATGATTTCTTCTGCAGAAAAACGCTCCTCTTCAAAAAAGCGGTTTCTGATTTCTTTGGGGCAGATATTCTTCAACAGATCTCCAGCGAAATGTTTGCCGATGACAGCACCGCTACCCTCATCCCCAAGGATGTAGCCTAAAGGAGAGACGTTCTTTGTAATCTCCTTTCCATCGTATTCGCAAGAATTGGACCCCGTGCCGAGTATGCAGGCGATCCCTTTCTGGTGATGAAACAAAGACCTTGCCGCACCTAAAAGGTCGCTTTCCACTTCGATTGTGGCGTTGGGTAGAAGTGCCTGAAGAGCATCTGATACAATCTCTTTCTTGGAAGGAAGACAACCCGCACCATAAAAGAATACGTGGGAAGTCTCCTCTTTGTGAAGATCCATCTCTCCTAATAATTGGATGATCTCCTCTTTGCTTTGCAAAAATGGATTGATGCCGGTCGTATTAGAAGAGAAAAGCACTGAGTCTGCCGCCCAAACAAGGTCGCTTTTAGTAGAACCGCTGTCAATGATAAGTTTCATTTCTTTCATTTTATTTGTTGTTTTTTTTTCATATCCTTTTTGAGACAACGTGTGCCTGAATTTCAGAGGATTGTTTGCAAAAGTAGAAGTTTTTTTTAAAGAAAAAAAGTTCGGTTATGGGCAATGAGAATTTTAGATAAAAAACTGGATTTCTTTTTTCTGCAAATGACGAGGAGGAAAAATTGTTGAATAAAATCTACTGGAAAATTATTTTTTTTAATTTGAAAAGTTTAAATTTATACTTTGAAAAATGATTGTTGGACTGACAGGTTTTTAAAAATCAATGAACTGTTATTTCATTGAGAGAAATGTTGTAACAGGTCTTCGGTTGATTAACGTAAAACAGTCTGGTTTAAAAAAAAGAATAGAAGAAATTAGATATAGTCATGAGTTATCTGAAATTTGATAAAATGCTTCTCACGAACCTTGAGAAGTCTCTGTCGCTCGAAATGTTGCGAACTAACAAGTCTGGAGCTTATCATTGCACCACAGTCGTCGGTTGCAATACGAGGAAGTACCATGGTCTTTTGGTGGTTCCGATTCCGAGTATGGACGATGATAATCATGTTTTGCTTTCATCTTTGGATGAGACGGTGATTCAGCACGGCGCAGAATTCAATCTGGGTCTCCACAAATATGAAGGCAACTACTATTCGCCAAACGGGCATAAATATGTGCGAGAGTTCAATTGTGATGTCCTGCCGTGTGCGATATTTCGTGTGGGAGGTGTGATTCTTTCAAAAGAGAAGATCTTCATTTCGTACGAAAACCGTATTTTGATCAAATATACGTTGCTTGAGGCAAACTCTCCGACAACATTGAGGTTCAGTCCGTTCCTTGCATATCGAAATGTTAATTCCCTGTGCGTGGAGAATTATCAGCTTGATTCCTCATATCAGTTAATCGACAATGGAATCTCGATGTGCCTTTATCAGGGTTATCCGACACTCTACATGCAGTTCAACAAACCGGTAGAGTTTGTTCCGCATGGTCATTGGAACAAAGGAATTGAATACCCGAAGGAGAGGGAGAGGGGGTACTACTATAAAGAGGATCTCTACGTTCCGGGGCATTTTGAATTGTCTATCAAAAAAGGAGAGTCGGTCATCTTCTCTGCAGGAGTCAGTCCTGTGGTACCGGGGAATTTGGCTAAGACCTATTATAATGAGGTGACGACCCGTACGACTCGAACCAGCTTTTTCAACTGCTTGAAAAATTCGGCGCAGCAATTCTTCAATAGGAAGAGTCCGGAGGAGTTGTATCTATTGTCGGGGTATCCGTGGTTTAAGTGTCATGCAAGAGATATGTTTATCTCTTTGCCGGGAGTCTCGTTGGCGTTTGATGATTTGTCGGGATTTGAAAAAATCATGCGTACGATGATTCCGCAGTTGCGAAACTTCATGTCAGGAAAACCGGTGACACCGGATGTAAAAGGAGTCGACCAACCGGATGTGTTGCTGTGGGTGATTCGTGCTGTTCAGGAGTATGCGAAGACCACTTCCAACGAGAAGGCTTGGGAGTTGTATGGAGACATACTAAAGGAGATTATCGAATATATATTGGGGCAACGCCATCCGAACCTTGTCGTGCATGACAACGGATTGTTGTTCACTGATGGATGGGAGTGTCCCGTGACATGGATGAATGCGATGGCAGATGACCGTCCGATTACACCACGCAGTGGGTATATCGTAGAGTTTAATGCCTTGTGGTATAATGCTTTGCGATTTGTTGGAGAATTGTCGAGGACAGTTGGAAATGATTTCTATGCAGATTCGTTGGATGCCCATGCCGATAAGGTGAAAGAGAACTTCTCCAATATTTTTTGGACTGGTTTTTACCTTTACGATTTCGTTTCAGGAGATTATAGAGAATTGTCCGTTCGTCCGAACATGTTGTGGGCGGTAGCGTTGAAGTACTCTCCATTGGAAAATAACCAGAAAAAGTCGGTCGTGGATATTGCGACGAAGGAGTTGTTGACACCGAAAGGTCTTCGCTCATTAAGTCCAAAGAGTCCTAACTACCATGGAAACTGCGATGGCGGTCAGATGTGTAGAGACCAAGCGATGCATCAAGGGGCGGTATGGCCATGGATGATTGGGGCGTATATCGAGGCCTATTTGAATGTATATAAGAGAAGTGGTTACTCCTTTGCGGAGCGAACCATCATCGGGTTTGAAGACGATATGCAAAAAGGTTGCATTGGAACTATATCTGAAATGTATGACGGAAACCCTCCGTTCCGAGGAAGAGGAGGAATTTCGTACGCGATGAATGTGGCGGAAGTATTGCGAGTTTTGAAAATATTGAAGAATTATAACAGATAGAATATGAAAGCATTGATGTTTGGTTGGGAGTTTCCTCCCCATATCTTAGGCGGATTAGGTACGGCAAGTTATGGCCTTACCCGGGGAATGTCCGTCCAATCGGATATGGAGATTACGTTTATGCTGCCGAAACCTTGGGGCGATGAGGATCAGAGTTTCCTCAAAATTATTCCTGCGAATAAAGTTCCTATTTGTTGGAGAGAGCCGGATTGGGCGTATCTGAATGAGGTGTTGGGTGGACAAATGTCTCCAGAACATTATTACCACCTGAGAAACTGTATTTGCGAGGACAATAATCATATCGGGGTGAATGGAATCGGCTCAGTGGAGTTTTCCGGTCGATACCCAGACAACCTACAAGAGGAGATTCGAAACTATGATGCTGTTGCGGGTGTCGTTTGCCGTTCCATGGATTTTGACATCATCCATTCCCATGACTGGCTGACTTACCCGGCAGGTATTCATGCGAAGTATGTTTCTGGTAAGCCGTTGGTGATTCATGTCCATGCGACCGACTTCGACAGAAGTAGGGGAAATGTCAACCCTGTGGTCTACAATATCGAAAAGGCAGGAATGGATCATGCCGACCATATCATCACTGTTAGTAATCTTACGAGAGATACCGTTATTCATAGGTATGGTATCAATCCCGCAAAAGTTACGACGGTTCATAATGCTGTGGAGCCTTTGAGCCAAGACATTTTGAATATAGAACGGAAAACCGCCCTGAAAGATAAGGTGGTCACTTTCTTAGGGAGAATCACGATGCAGAAAGGCCCTGAATATTTTGTTGAGGCAGCCTACCGTGTTTTGCAACGTACGCAAAACGTGCGGTTTGTGATGGCAGGAAGTGGTGATATGATGGAGAAGATGATTCGTTTGGTGGCTCAAAGGAACATTTCTGATAAATTCCACTTTACCGGCTTCTTGAGAGGTCGTGAGGTCTATGAGATGTTGAAGTCGAGTGATGTTTATATCATGCCATCAGTTTCCGAGCCCTTTGGAATTTCCCCTCTCGAGGCGATGCAGGTGGGGGTGCCGACGGTGGTTTCCAAACAGTCGGGCTGTGCGGAGATTCTCTCTCATGTCATCAAGACTGATTATTGGGACATTGATGCGATGGCCGATGCGATTTACTCTATCATCACTTACCCGGCTATGTATGAATCCCTTAAAATAGAGGGTAAAAAAGAGGTGGATGAAATCAAATGGGAGTATGCGGCACAAAAGGTGCGTAATGTTTACAACAAAGTGTTGGGTTGGTACTAATTAACGATAAAATAAAAATTGGATATATATGAAGTCAATTTGTTTCTACTTTGAAATTCATCAGCCGTTCAGGTTGAAAAGATACCGTTTCTTTGATATAGGGGCGGACCACTATTATTATGATGATTACAACAATCAGGAGATTATAGACCGTGTGGCAAATAACTGCTATATTCCTGCTAATAATACTATCTTGCAAATGATTAAGGAGACGAATGGTGCTTTTAAGGCCGCGTTCTCTATTTCGGGTGTCGCTTTGGAGCAGCTGGAATTGTATGCTCCTGAGGTGATCGACTCTTTCAAGGAACTCGCAAAGACCGGTTGTGTGGAGTTCTTGGCGGAGACCTATGCGCACTCTTTGTCTTGTTTGCAGACCGAGGGCGATGAGTTTGAACTGCAGGTGAAGGAACACGAGAAAAAGGTTCAGAATCTTTTTGGTGTGAAGCCGACCGTCTTCAGAAATACAGAACTTATCTATTCTGATGAAATCGGGCAGAGAGTTTCTGCGATGGGCTTTAAAGGCATGATTACAGAAGGGGCAAAACACGTTTTGGGCTGGAAGAGTCCTAACTACCTCTATTGCAGTGCCAGCAATCCGCAGTTGAAACTTCTTCTGAAAAATTCGGAGTTGAGTAATGATATTACTTTCCGCTTCTCTGATTGGAGCTGGAACGAGTTCCCTCTGGATGCTAAAAAGTTCATAAACTGGATTGGTAGCACTCAGGAGACTGAGGATGTCATCAACCTCTTCATGGGGTATGAGACTTTCGGAGAGGTGCAAAATGCAGGGACTGGAATTTTTGACTTTCTAAAGGCTTTGCCTCAATTTGCAGCTGAGGCTGGTATTGATTTCCAGACTCCTTCTCAGGTGTTTGGAAGTCGTAAGCCGGTGGACAAAATCAGTGTCCCTTACCCAATGTCTTGGGCTGATGAGGAGAGAGACCTCTCTGCTTGGTTGGGTAACGAATTGCAACAATCCGCTTTCAATAAATTATGCTCTATCGGAGAGAGGGTGCGTTTGACTTACGATAAGCGTCTACTTCAGGATTGGTATTATTTGCAATCGAGCGACCACTTCTATTTCATGTCCACGAAAAACTCCATTCATCGCCAAAATTGTTGGTATGAGTCGCCGTATGATGCCTTTATGAATTATATGAATGTGTTGAGCGACTTTATCGACAGGGTCAATTCGATGTTCCCGGAAGGTGTGGATAATGAAGAACTGAACTCTCTTTTGCAGACCATTGAGGCACAAAGCAAGATGATCGCAGAGTTGGAGGGGAAATGTGTGAAAAAGAAGAGCGGAGGAAAAACATCCAAGGCTTAAGAACGATAGAGTAGAGAGCTGGTTTGTTGCCGGCTCTCTGCTTTCTTTTTATGTGGTGAATTTTAGAACTCAGCCATAGGCATCTGAAATTGTGTGAATATGATAAATGTATTGAAGCGTAAGTTGGTTGATCTCTTTTTTTGTTTGAGGAAAGGCGTTCTGTCTCTTTGTTTGCTCTTCCCCTTAAGCGATTTGTTTGCGCAGGATTATTCGCAGGTGCTTTTAGAATCTTTGTTGGCGATAGATTTGCCGCTTGTTGTGGTGGAGACTGAAAACGGACAAGAACCCTCGTGCGATTTGGTGATGGCTCCTCCGGGGTGCGCTGGCGCAAGTGTTATCAATAACAATTATGAAAATGGTCAGCTTTGGATCATACATCGTGGAGACACCCTCTATAATAGTGGAACGTACAAAGAGAATAGAAGTGGGATGTCCATAAAAATACGAGGGAACATGAGTTCGTACAGAGATGTGACGAGGGCTTCCTATAAACTCAAGCTGCAACGCAAAGCGGGATTGTTTGATAAAGAGACTGGTTCGCTTGACAACGTATGGTATGGAGATGATTTCATTTTAATCAATTATACTTCTTCAAATGATT
Organism: uncultured Bacteroidales bacterium; assembly: GCA_937916355.1. Classification (GTDB taxonomy): domain Bacteria; phylum Bacteroidota; class Bacteroidia; order Bacteroidales; family Paludibacteraceae; genus UBA1181. The sequence continues at coordinate 18,100 of CALFTM010000027.1, read as the reverse complement.
TCAGAAATCATGTCGGCCGGCATATCGCAAAGGTGGTCGGTTTTTCATGGGAACCGGCTTCCCGTTTTGTCAATGTGGTCGTGAATGGACATTATAGGGGACTTTACATATTGTCAGAACCTGTTGACAGGAGAGAAGATCATGTGGATGTTTCTGTTGATGGTTTTATTTTAGAAGATGATGCCTATTGGTGGAATGCGGACGGCTATGTGATTCATACCCCTAAACTCGCATTGCCCATGGCTTATACATTCAAATATCCAGATGATGAAGATATTTCGGAGGGGTATGTGGAGAGTGTGAAAAAATATTTGGTGGAGGTGGAAAATGCCATTTATGGCGGACAAGACCTTTCGGGGTTGATTGATCTCCGCTCGTTTGTCAACTGGCTTCTCGCCCATGATATTTTAGGTACATGGGATGCTTTGGGGGCGAATATCTTTCTGTTTAGGAAAGATTGGTCGCCTCAGTCGCTTTTACAGATGGGACCTTTATGGGATTTTGATTCTGCCTTTAATGTGGAGAATGTTTGGTGTACGATGCACAACCGTTCGGATGGAGCGTTTTACTATAATGAGTTGTTGAAAAGAGAGGACTTCGTTGAGATGTATCAGAAACGATGGGAAGAGGTGGGTGCGTTGCTGTACGACGAGGCGATGAGGGTTGCCGACTCTCTATTGGTGAACCATGGAGAAGCCATCAATGCGAGTAGAGCGTTGGCGGCAGAGGTGTGGGGCGTTGAAACATATAGGAGTGCGGAAGAGAATCATGCGCAGGTTGACGCATGGTTTCGTCAGAGAATCCCATGGATGGAAAATGCGGTTAAAAAGATTCGTTTCCCCTCTTCGGTTCACATCTATGATATGAAGGGGACACTGGTTGATGTCAAAGAAGTTCTCAACGATTCTGACGATGACATGTTGACTGATTATATTCGACAGGTTTATATTCTAAGGTTCATGGATCAATATGGAAAGCTCTTGAGGGTTGAGAAGAGATTGGATCTAAGAGAAGAAGAGGAGTAAACTCAAAAAAAACGGATGGCAGAGTGCCATCGTGAAGGTTGATGAGAAAGCAAACTTTTTGTTCTTACGATATTCTTGCGCCATTTCTCGCTCACATTCATTTATTTGTATTATCTTTGTGGAAATTTTGGATTTAAAAGAACCATAACAATAAAATGGAAAAACAGAAGAGATTTATTCTTTCAGAGAATGAAATACCAACGGCTTGGTATAATATTGGAGCAGACATGCCCAACAAGCCGTTGCCAATGTTGAACCCAAAGACAAAGCAACCGTTGACAATCGAGGATATGGTGCCGGTCTTCAACAGAGCATGTTCGGAACAGGAGTTGAATTTCACTGACGCTTGGATTGAGATACCAGAACCCGTTCGTGAGTTGTATAAAAACTACCGCTCGACTCCTTTGGTGCGTGCGTATGGTTTGGAGAAGGCTTTGGATAGCGATTGCCACATCTATTTCAAGAATGAGAGTGTGAGTCCGATTGGATCACACAAGTTGAATTCCGCTTTGGCGCAGGCTTACTATTGTAAGCAGGAGGGTGTGACAAACATCACGACCGAGACCGGCGCAGGCCAGTGGGGTGCGGCTCTTTCTTATGCTTCTAAGGCTTTCGGATTGGAGTTGGCTGTGTTCATGGTGAAGGTGAGCTACCACCAGAAACCGTACCGCCGTTCGATCATGCAGACATTCGGAGCGCAGGTGATTGCCTCTCCAAGTATGAGTACGAAAGTGGGTCGAAAGATTTTGACCGATATGCCTAACTATCAAGGAAGTTTGGGTACGGCTATTTCTGAGGCGGTGGAGTTGTGTATGCAGACCCCTAATTGCAAATATGTCTTGGGTAGTGTGATGAACCATGTTACTTTGCATCAGACCGTCATCGGTTTGGAGGCGGAGAAGCAGATGGAGATGGCAGGAGATTATCCGGATATTGTCATAGGATGTTTCGGTGGTGGTTCCAATTTCGGTGGAATCTCATTCCCATTCATGCGTCATAATATCAAGGATGGCAAAAAGACTCTCTTCTATGCTGCAGAGCCGGCTTCTTGCCCTAAATTGACACGTGGAATTTTCCAATATGATTTTGGTGATGAGGCTGGTTATACTCCATTGTTGCCGATGTTCACTTTGGGTCATGATTTCCAACCGGCGCATATCCATGCAGGTGGATTGCGATACCATGGTGCCGGTACGATTGTGAGCCAATTGATCAAAGATGGTTATATGAAAGGTGTGGACATACCTCAATTGGAATCGTTTCAAGCTGCGACGTTGTTTGCGCAGGCTGAGGGAATCATCCCTGCTCCGGAATCGGCACACGCTATTGCAGCGGCCATTCGTGAGGCGAAGAAGGCGAAAGAGGAGGGCGTGAAGAAGACCATCCTGTTCAACCTTTCTGGTCACGGATTGATTGATATGGCGGCATACGACCAATATATCTGCGGAGACTTGACTAACTACGAATTGCCAGACGATGTGATAAAGAGCAATGTCGACAAGTTGGAGAAGTTAGTGTAAACCATTCGATTGAATGATAATGTGGTTTTATAATGTTAAATTAAAAAAAATAAAAAATGAAAAAAGTAAGTGTTGTTTTTGTGATGTTGTCAATGTTTGTGATGGCAATTCTACCTTCTTGTAAAGAAGATGAACCTGAAGCTGCGAAGGTTTATGATGGTTATTATTATGTAACTGATTATAGCATTCAGGGCGGAGAAGATGAAGAAACAGTCGAATCCATAGCTCCTTCAGAGCAAACACTTCGTATTGTTTTTGCAAAGATAGGGCAAGAGTATAGCCTGACATCTCAAAAGTATGATAAAGAATCTGCAGAATGGATCGATCATGATGATGCTGTGATTTATATAGGTTCTTATGATGGATATAAGGAGATAAGAGTAGGTGCTATTTATTATACCATTACTTCTATAGACGAGAATAAAATAGAGATGAAAATGGAATTTTCGGATGATAAGGTGGATAAGGTGGCAGTTTACAAAGCTCAAAAAAAATAAATGGTTAAGGGCTTGTTGTAAGATGAAAAAAGAGGCTGTCTAACAACAAAAGTTGGACAGCCTCTTTTTTGTGAAAATGTTTACATCTTATTTCCCTTCGAATTTGATTTCAATCCAAACACTTCCTTCGTCGTCACCCTCTTTGTATTCTGTGATACTTCCAATCTCTATCACACCCACTTTGCCTGACTCTGTTTTGAATGCAACTAATTCACCTCCGCTCCATCCGTACTCGTCAGAAGCAAAACAATCTGTAGAGTTGTCTTTTGCGTATATTCTAGAGCATTTTTCCATCAGTTCTTTTAGCCCGGCAACAGTACTCAGGGTGTCGAAATGGTATGAGTTGAAATTGTCCGGAAGTCTATAGAATTCGGTCTTCTTTTGACTAGTATAATTTTTTTCAGACAAGGACCATGCGGCTTTTAACTCCTTAGAACATGGCGCAGCAATGATATGTTTGTAGTCGCCGGTGATACCGTATGCGTAACCAAATGCGAAATCGAAATCTGTAAAGCGGTTGTTGTGAGTATTTTCTATTTCGATATCAAAAAATTGATGGTATCTAGCGCTATCAACATATTGATTCCCCAATAAAAATTGTTTGAAGACTACGGTTTTGGGCTGAATGTCATTTTGCGTTAAAATATCGTCTTCTTTTTGACAACTTACTGCAATAGTAAGCAGTAGTGCAATGATGAAATTTAATTTTTTCATTGTCCTTATTTGTTAAGTTTTAGTAACTACTAGTCTAAATTGACTTTAAATGCAAAAACAACTTGATTGTCTGTCGGTTTATTAGATGGTTCGTGTTTTGTGTCCCATCCCCATATACCGCAACTTTGGTGGTTTTCATCATGTTCGATAGAACATGTGATTGTAATCAAGACGTTTCCTTCACCATCGAAACTTATGTTTTCGCTTTTGTTTATAATGTCATTTAATAAAAATTTTTGATTGACAATGTTGTATTTGTCATTGTTGGTACGTCCTTTGCAACCACAAGATCTGTCATATTCGTATAACTCTGCCTTGATCCCAATTTGAGCGGTGCTGAATTTTTCGTAGTCGATGTAGAGGGTTGCATTGTTAGGTTGGTCTAAATCTACTTTCATAGACTCGTCTGCGGTCAAATAGTTATTTTCGTTTCGATAGAATAGGTGAATAGGGGCGCCAGATTCGGTTTCATCGTAGTATATTTGTGCTGTGATAGAACCAAATAGATTATTGTTCCCCTTTAGCCCACGGATGTATACAGGTAGTATAGATCCTTCTGTTGATTTACAAGTTCTGGCAACATATTCAGAACTGTTAACTACATTGAAAACCTCGTTGTTAGAGAGTCTGGTAAGTGTAAATGCAATAGGAGCTCCTGGCGATTCTTTCGTGTAGTTCCCTCCGGAGGTGATGTATTTGATCAAACCATCCATTCCGGTTACAGATTGAACGGCATCTTCTCCCGATCCACCAATGATGGTTCCAGAAACTTTCATATTTTTAAGATAGCTGTTGTTGGTTAAATTTGTTGTGCTTTTTGCTTCAACTCCCATTTTTATTGCAATTTCAAGGTTGGCTTTTACTGAATCTCCTCTTTCTGAACTTTCCATACAGTAGTAGGCTATACGTCCGTATTGTACGCTAGAGACGTATACTGGTACGGTATTTCCTCCAATTGCATTTGAAAGATCACTTGCTGTAACATTGTCCGCGAAGAAGTCGGATGGAGAAGAAGGCGCATCTACATCTATGGTATAATAAACTTGTATGAATTTCACTAAAAAACGGCTTTTGGTTGTTCTGCTGTTGAAGTCGAATTTTGACGTTAGGTCTATCTTGCCTGCATCAACGCTTGCACCAATTGCTAGGTTGAGTTGTTCGGCAGAGTGAACTTCTTCGATTTCAAATGTCATTTTTGCAGATGTTGATCCTGTTTGTTCAGAATCGTAAATCATCTCTTTAATCGCAGATCTGACATTGGATAGAGTCGGTTCTTCTACAGTTGTAGTACAGCTGCCGTTGAAATTTTGAAGGTTGGTTGAGAGGTTTAATGGTTTACGAGGTAATACTATTTGTCTGTAAGAACCTGTTAAGACGGAGTTTCCTTCAATAATACTTCCTGGATAGACTACGTTAGAAGTCGGATCAAGAAGCATTATTTCTGAAAAGTTTTCCGAGGCCTTGTATTTTGTGCATTCGCATATAGTGTTTGTCTCTTCGTCGATTTCTGTTAAGACATCACCAATCTGCTCGTGTCCGGTAGCCTTCTTTTGTATAGGGTCTTCTAAATCCGCGATAAATTCACTTAATGATTGTGGGCTGCTTCCTTCTTTTTCTTCTGATTCTCTTGTGCAAGAAGTTCCTGCAACTAATAAAGAAAGTAACAACACACTGAATTTTTTAATTTTAGGTTTCATTGTAAATAATTTAATTAGTTAAACTTTAAATTCGTATTTAATTTATTACAAATATCGTGCCAATGTATGTGTAAATCTAAAAAATATATATCTAATGATGTTTCTTTTATATAAGATGTTGTTTGTTAGTTGGTTAAATTTATTGTCTTATTGCGGAATGTTATTATGCGTTTGATTTGATAGGATGTTTTTAACTAGTTGGATATAATTATGTATATTTAAGGTATTGGGGAAATTATTATGACCCTTAAATATATATTATGACCTGTTTCTATTTTTTTTCAAGTTAGACAACCCCCCTTTTGAAATAAAATAACGGCTGTCCGATAAAAAAAATACATTACAAACCACATTAACCTCAATTACACATGGGCATATTTGCCACTTGAAGTCATATTATGCCGTTTTTTTTTCTACATTGGAGTGTTTGTACTCCTAATATATCGGTTGCCCGACAAAATATAGTTTGAGAAAACCTTCAAAAAGTTTTAGCGGACAGTAGTAAAAAAACAAAAATCCCCGCCTCGTGCGAAGGCAGGGATTTGATGTTTTTGTTGATTTTTTTTTAATCCAATTCCAAATCGCCATTGAAGACTTCATGCCAAGGCAATCCTTGCTTGTTCAATTCCTCCATGAATGGGTCTGGGTCGAACTCCTCGACATTCCATACGCCCGGTTTGCGCCACAACCCTTTGAAGAACATCTGCGCTCCGATGCAGGCTGGTACTCCTGTGGTGTAGCTCACGCCCTGCATTCCAGTCTCCTTGTATGCCTCTTGGTGGCTGCAGTTGTTGTACACATAATAGGTAAGAGGCTTTCCGTCTTTGCCGATTCCGCGGATACGGCATCCGATGCTGGTCTCTCCTTCGTAGTTCTCGCCTAAGTCTTGTGGGTTAGGCAACACCGCCTTCAAGAACTGCAAAGGAACGATTTTCACTCCGTTGTAGTCTACCTCGTCGATACGTGCCATTCCGATGTTTTGGATCACTCGCAAGTGGGTGAGGTACTCCTGTCCGAAAGTCATCCAGAAACGAGCCTTTTTGATGGTTGGGAAGTTGATCACCAAAGACTCCAACTCCTCGTGGTGCATCAAGTAGGATTCACGAGGTCCGATGTTAGGATAGGTCAATGGTTTGTGGATTTCCAAAGGTTCTGTTTCAATCCACTCTCCATTCTCATAATACAATCCCTTTTGGGTGATTTCACGGATGTTGATTTCCGGGTTGAAGTTGGTGGCGAAAGCCTTGTGGTGGTTGCCGGCGTTGCAGTCCACAATGTCCAACACGTGCATCTCTTTGAAGTGGTGCTTTGCAGCGTATGCAGTGTAGATGCCAGAGACTCCCGGGTCGAATCCGCAACCCAAGATGGCAGTCAGACCAGCCTTTTCAAACTTCTCTCTGTATGCCCATTGCCAGCTATATTCAAAATGAGCCTCGTCTTTCGGCTCGTAATTGGCAGTGTCCAAATAGTTCACACCACACTCCAGACAAGCGTCCATGATGTTGAGGTCTTGGTAAGGCAACGCCACGTTGATGACCAATTCTGGTTGGTGCTTTTTGAATAAGGCAACTATTTGTTCAGTGTAGTCTGCATCCACTTTGTCGGTGGTGACAGACACTCCATATTTCTCTTTCAACACCTTTGCCACCGCATCACATTTAGATTGTGTACGGCTTGCGATGACAATATCTGTGAAAATGTCGGTGTGTTGCGCAACCTTGTGGCAAACCACTGTTCCGACTCCTCCCACTCCGATAATAAGTACTTTTGACATTTGCTTTTCGTTTTATAGGGTTATTAATGATTTTACTTCTTCCACACTGAGGAGGTTTTGTTCTCCTGTGTTCATGTTTTTCAGCATGACCTTTTGCTCTGCCAATTCAGTCTCTCCGATGATTGCCACAAAAGGGATGTTTTTGGCGTTGGCGTAGCTCATCTGTTTTTTCATCTTTGCAGGTTCTGGGTAGACCTCAGCCGGAATCCCTGCAGAACGCAGTTCTTTTGCGCAGCGCACTGCAAATTTCAGCTCTTCGTCGCCAAAAGAGGTGAAGAGTATTTTGGTCGTCTCCGAAACCTCAGAAGGGTAGAGGTCTAATTGATTCAACACGTCATAGATGCGGTCTGCACCGAAAGATATTCCTACGCCCGAAACCCCAGAGAGTCCGAACACGCCTGTCAGGTTGTCGTAGCGACCACCGCCGGTGATGCTTCCGATCTGCACATCCAATGCCTTCACTTCAAATATCGCACCGGTGTAGTAGTTGAGTCCACGAGCCAGCGTCAAATCCAATTCCACTTTCGTTTCGATGCCCAATCCTTCCACATGGTCAAGGATGGTTGCAATCTCTTCGATACCTTTCAAACCGCTCTCGGAAGCCCCTAACACATTGCGGAGGGTCTCCAACTTCTCTCGGTTGCTTCCTTGTAGGAGGATGATTGGTTGGAGCTTTTCAATCGCCTCTTGCGGGATGCCCTTAGAAGCCAACTCTGCATTTACATTCTCCAGTCCGATTTTGTCCAGTTTGTCGATGGCGACGGTGATGTCCACGATTTTGTCCGCCTCTCCAATCACTTCGGCGATACCGGAAAGGATTTTACGGTTGTTCAGTTTGATGCAGACATTCACTTTCAATCTGCGGAACACCTCATCTACGATTTGGATCAGTTCAACCTCGTTCAGCAGAGAATCACTCCCCACCACATCCACGTCGCATTGGTAAAATTCGCGGTAGCGACCCTTCTGCGGTTTGTCCGCCCTCCATACAGGTTGGATCTGGAAACGTTTGAAAGGGAAAGATAGCTTGTCACGGTTCATTACGACAAACCTTGCGAATGGCACAGTAAGGTCGTAACGCAGTCCTTTTTCAGAAATCTTATTTATCAGTTTTACAGAATTTCGGGCAGCCAGTTCAGTGTCGTCCACCCCTGCAAGATAGTCGCCCGAATTGAGGATCTTAAAGAGAAGCTTGTCTCCCTCGTCCCCATATTTACCCATCAAAGTAGAGAGGTTCTCCATTGCAGGAGTCTCAATTTGTTGAAAACCATACAATTTAAAAACATCTTTGATCGTGTTAAAGATGTAATTTCTTTTCTCCATCTCTGCAGGAGAAAAGTCTCTCGTCCCTTTGGGTATTGAAGGTTTATTCGCCATTTTCTTTTTGTTATATCATATATTATAAATCTATTCACAAAAGTAACTTTTTTTTTAGAAATGATGAAGGAAAAAGGTTATCTTTGCGCAGTTCTTTAAAGAAAGAGGATGATAGAGAAACTTTTTTTGATAGAAAATGCGGATCCCGTGGTTTTTTATGGGGTCAATAATTGTAATATTTCCACCTTGAAGAACCTTTATCCGAAGCTGAAAATCATTGCGAGAGGTGATGTTTTGAAGTGCGTAGGAGAGGAGTCGGAGGTTTGCCAGTTTGAGGAAGTTTTTCTTCAGATTGAGCGGTTTTGTTCCAAATACAATCGTTTAGACGAGCAGACCCTTGTGGATTTCATCAAAGGGAATGAGGTGGCAGAAGATTCTGAGAAAAAAGATTTGATCATATATGGAGTGAACGGTAAACCCATCATCGCGCGCACGAAAAATCAGCGGGAGATGGTCTCTTTGTATGAGAAAAATGATTTGCTGTTTGCTACTGGTCCGGCAGGTTCCGGAAAGACCTTTGTGGCGATAGCCTTGGCTGTAAGGGCTTTGAAAAATAAGGAGGTGCGAAAAATCATTTTGAGTCGTCCGGCGGTTGAGGCTGGTGAGAAATTGGGCTTTTTGCCGGGAGATATGAAGGAGAAAATCGACCCCTATCTGCAGCCACTCTACGATGCTTTGGAGTGTATGATTCCGGGAGGCAAGTTGCGTGATTACTTGGAGAACGGAACGATTCAGATTGCGCCACTCGCTTTCATGCGTGGTCGTACCTTGAGCGATGCCGTGGTCATTTTGGACGAGGCGCAAAACACCACGTCTCAGCAGATTAAGATGTTCCTTACCCGATTGGGTATGAATAGTAAAATCATCGTTACCGGAGATATGTCGCAAATCGATTTGCCCTCCAACCAACGTTCAGGACTGGTGGATGCTTTGGGTGTCTTGAAGCGTGTCAAAGGAATTGGTAGAATAGAGTTCAGTGCCTCTGATATTGTCCGCCACCCATTGGTTCAGCGGATTGTTGAGGCTTATGATAAATCAGATGCGGCACGTAAAGCTGCGAAGAGGGACGAGGTGGAGACTCCGGAGGAGAAGTCTGAGAGAAGAAGAGCCCCTCGCACCCCTAAAAAAGAAGTAAAATAAAAAAATATAAGACAATGGAGAACGCATTGACAAAAACAGAATTCAATTTCCCCGGACAAGTTGGGGTTTACCATGGTAAGGTAAGAGATGTCTACAGTGTAGGCGATGACAAGTTGGTCATGGTTGCGACCGACCGTATTTCAGCGTTTGACGTGATTCTTCCTAAGGGAATTCCTTTCAAGGGACAGGTGTTGAATCAAATCGCAGCCCGCTTCTTGGATGATACAAAGGATATTTGCCCTAACTGGAAATTGGCGACCCCAGACCCTGTCGTGACAGTCGGTGTGCGTTGCGAGGGCTTCCCAGTTGAAATGATTGTGAGAGGCTACCTTTGCGGAAGCGCATGGCGTGCTTATAAGAGCGGTGTGCGTGAGATCTGTGGCGTGAAGATTCCTGATGGAATGAAGGAGAACCAGAAGTTCCCTACGCCAATCATCACTCCTACGACAAAAGCCGAAATCGGAGCGCATGACGAGGACATCTCAAAAGAGGAGATTTTGAAGCAGGGACTTGTCTCTCCAGAAGATTATGAAGTATTGGAAAAGTACACTTTGGCTCTTTTCCAAAGAGGAACTGAAATTGCTGCAAAGAGAGGCTTGATTTTGGTTGACACTAAATATGAGTTTGGAAAAGCTGACGGAACAATTTACTTGATGGATGAGATCCATACGCCAGACTCTTCTCGTTATTTTTATGCAGAAGGCTACCAAGAGCGTTTTGAAAAGGGCGAGGCGCAGAAGCAGTTGTCTAAGGAGTTCGTTCGTGAGTGGTTGATGGATAACGGTTTCCAAGGCAAGGAGGGACAGCAAGTGCCTGAAATGACCGATGAAATCGTAAAATCCATTTCAGAAAGATATATCGAATTGTATGAAAATATCGTTGGTGAGAAGTTCCAACGTGAAACGGAAGTTTCCGAAATTGCCAACCGTATTGAAAAAAATGTGACTGCTTATTTGAGCAAGTGATAAAATCAGAGGAGAGGGGTGAAAGTCCCCTTTCCTTTAGTCCCTGAAAAATTCGACGATGTTTCTCAAAAGGGTGAAGATATTGAACTACAAAAACATAGAGGAGGCGGATTTGTCGCTTTCTCCGAAGGTCAATTGCTTCATTGGAAACAACGGGGAGGGAAAGACCAACCTGCTGGATGTGGTCTATTACCTCTCATTTTGCAAAAGTCATTCCAATTCTGTGGATTCTCAAAACATCATGCGAGAACGCGATTTCTTCATGTTGGATGGTAATTATCAGGTGGAGAACCAGAGTGTGGATGTCTATTGCGGAGTGAAACGTCGTCAGAAAAAGCAGTTTAAAAAGGATAAAAAAGAGTATGATAAGCTCTCCGAACATATAGGGTTGTTGCCATTGGTGATGGTCTCGCCTGCAGATGAGGAACTCATCATGGGCAGTAGTGAGGAGCGTAGAAAGTTCATCGACGGTTTTATCTCTCAATATGACCACCCCTATCTGCGCCATCTGATAGCGTATAAGAATTTGGTGACGCAACGCAATGCGATGATTCGTGATGAGGTGAGGGACAACCTTTTGTATGAGACCATCGAGGAGCAGTTGGAGTTGCATGGAAATGCGATTTATGAGAAGCGGAGAGACTTTATCGGAAAGTTCCTGCCTCTCTTTCAGGAGTTTCACAATATTGTCTCCTTAGGAAGAGAAGAGGTGCAGTTGTCGTATAAATCTCAACTCTCCGAGGGAGAGTCGCTCTTTCAGATGCTGAAGTCGAAAAGAGAGAAGGATTTTATCGTAGGATATACGACTGTCGGAGTGCATAAAGATGATTTGGAGATGGGAATGGATGGACTGCCGATTCGGAAGATTGGTTCGCAGGGGCAGAACAAGACCTTCCTGATTGCACTGAAATTGGCGCAGTTTGATTTCCTGAGGCAACTGAAAAACGTCAAACCGATTCTGCTTTTCGATGATATTTTCGATAAATTGGATGGTGAGAGAGTCAACCAGATTGTACGGCTGATTAAAGACAACCGCTTCGGGCAGGTCTTTGTCTCCGACACTGACAGGGAACATTTGTCTTCCATCCTAAAAAGTATGGATTGCCCATACCACCTCTATTTTGTAAAAGGAGGAGAGATTGAACTGAAAGAGAGTAGGGAAGAGTGAAAAATCCCTAAGTGATAACCTAAAAGAGTCTGATGAAGAAGCAGGATTTTCAACGCATAGGAGTTGTACTGAAAAGTATGTTGAAAGATGAGAAGTTTCGGCAGAAGATCGCAGAGGCGAGGGTGCTGGAACTATGGCCTGAAAAAGCAGGCGAGAGTGTGGCGAACCATACTAAACAACTCTTTTTTAAAAACGATAAACTTTTTGTGGAAGTTGATTCGCCGATGTTGAAATCCGACTTAGTGATGAGAAGAGAACAGTTGAAAAATGAGCTGAACGAAAACGTAGGTTTTGAGGCCGTCGTGGAGATAGTTTTGTTGTAATCTTATAATGTGTTGTTTGTTTAATAAATATGAAAATTACAATTGAGAATATTCTTCAGGTTAAGTTTAACCACGAAGAGAAGATTCAAATCCGTTTCAATGATGTGGATTTGTTGGGTCATGTCAATAACGCAGTCCAACTGAATTATTATGATTTCGGGAAACTCAAATATTTTGAGTGTTTGAAAAGAGGAACGATAGACTGGAGCGAAGCGGAATTGGTCATCGTTAATTTGAACATCGACTTCTTCATTCCAATTTTCATGGACGACGACATCGTTGTGAAGACGAAGATTCATGAGGTGGGGAATAAGAGTGTGAAGTTGGTGCAGATGCTGTACGACCAGAAGACCCAGAAGGTGAAATCTATTTGTCATGCGGTGATGTGTGGTTTCGATACGAAGACCAGCACATCTGTAGTCATTTCCGACGAGTGGCGGAAACTGATAAAAGAGCATGAAGAAGATGTGGAGATGAAATAAAAATGGAGAAAAGTTTGCAATCCCGCTCTCTAAACTCTATTTTTGTAGAAATTAAAGAGTTAGGTATATGAAGAGATATATAGTTTTGCTGATAGTTGCATTCTTCTCGTATCTTGTCGCTTTTTCTCAAACGACTGGTTGCGTGGAGGAGGTCAATTGGGAGGCTAATCAAAAACAGGAAAAAAGCAAGGAGACGGAGAAATCTGCTCCCAGCATCTCATTCTACGGTGGACAGATCTTCATTTCGAACGTTCCGGAGAACTCTTCCGTAGAGGTGAAAAACATGTTGGGTGAAAATGTCCTTGTCTTTAGGATGACTTCGACAGAAGGTCGTTTTAGTGTCGATTTGAAGCGAGGCTTCTATATCGTCAGAGTTGGCGACTATCTCCAAAGGATAGTGGTCAAGTAGTAATAATGGGTAATATATAATAATGAGTATTCAAAAAAAACGTTTCGCATATTTCGGCTTGTTGTTCACCCTCCTGCTCTCATGCTTGCAGGTGAGTGCGGCGATGCGAGTTAGTTTGCTAACTACCACACCAACCCCCTCTCAAGTCTATACGATGTGGGGACATTCTGCCATTAGGGTGCAGTCAGATGATTTTGACCGTGTGTTTAATTATGGTGTGTTCAGTTTCGGAGAAGGTTTCATCTACAGATTTGTCAAAGGCGAAACCGATTATTGGCTTGCGAGGGAATCCGCAGCCAGTGCAATACGAGACGCAGAACGCAAGGGCGCATTTATGTTCGAGCAGGTGTTGAACCTTTCGGAAGAGGAGGCGCAGCACCTCTATCAGGCTTTGATGGAGAATGCACTGCCCGAAAATCGAGTTTACCGCTACAACTTTTTCTTTGACAACTGTGCGACACGACCCTATTATTTGATAGAGAAGACGTTAGGAGGATTAGACCGTCCGGTCTTCAATAACACGAAGACCTATCGGGACATGACGCGCGATTTGACTGGCCGCTATCAGCCATGGTTGTCGTTTGGAATCGACCTCTGTTTAGGCAGCAAAGCAGACGAGGTGGTGTCCGACGAAGGATTGCTGTTTTTGCCAATGGAGTTGAGGCGGTCATTTGAAGAGACCCGGAGAAAGGACGGGACTCCGTTGGTGAAAGAAGAAATTATGGTCTGCTCAGTCCCTGAGACGACAGAAGACCAACCTGTCAATTCCCCTTTGATTGTTTCATTGGCTTTGTTGGCGTTCGTTGTGCTTTGGGGTGCATTCAGAATATGGAAAAAGAAAAAGAGTAACCTCTATTTCATTCCTGACAGCATTATCTTCACCCTGTTCGGGTTGGTGGGAATATTGGTGTTCTTCCTCACCTTCTTCTCTGAACACCCTTGCGTAACACCCAATTATAATATATTGTGGACGAATCCAATGCAGTTGTTGGTGCCCGTGCTTTCCCACACGAGGGTTAGGCACACCCAATTTTATAAAGGGTTGGTTCTGCTTCTTTTGCTGATGTCATTGGTCGTCGCCTTGGGCGGATGGATGTTGCCACAGGATTTTAATTTTCCGACAATTATCTTCTCTTTCGTCATGTCTCTTTGCTGTCTATTCCAGTTGCAAAGAGTTGATTTCTTGAAAAAAATGCAAATGACGAAAAAAAGTTGCTCTAAAAGTTGATGAAGATTAGAAAAAAAAGTAAATTTGCCTACCGAAAGTTGTCTTTCGTAAGTTGGACGATGATTCGGAAAAAGAAAAATGAGTAAAAACCTATAAAAATTACAGTGATGAAAACGATTAGAATTATAGTAGCTGCGGCTCTTTTGTTGTTGGCCATGAGTGCATGTAAGCAACAATTGTGTCCGGGATATGGAAATTTGCAATCTGAAGTTATTGAAATTCAACAGAATGCGTAATTTGTGCTTGAAATATTATAAGATAGTAGTAACTCTCATAGTAGTTATTCTCATGATGGCTTCGTGCAAGTCGGGGTGTGGGTGCTTCTGATGGGAGTTTCTTTTGCTGTCTGATAGTAAGGAAAGCATTCGAGGGATTTGAAGTTGCTACTTGAAGTTCTTTTCGGAAAAATTATAAATAACGAGAATATTGTTTAACGTAATAATATAATAAAAATGGTAAAAGTTGCTATTAATGGTTTCGGACGTATTGGTCGTCTTGCATTCCGTCAAATGTTTGAGGCAGATGGTTATGAAGTTGTTGCTATCAACGACTTGACAAGCCCTAAGATGTTGGCTCACCTTTTGAAGTACGATACTGCACAAGGTGGTTTCGCTGGAAAATTCGGTGAAGGAAAGCACACTGTAGAGGCTACAGAAGATTCAATCATCGTAGACGGTAAAGAGATCAAGATTTCTAAAGAAGCTGACGCAAATAACTGCCCTTGGGCTAAGTACAACGTAGACGTTGTATTGGAATGTACTGGTTTCTACTGTGCAAAGGATAAGGCACAAGCTCACATCAACGCTGGTGCTAAGAAAGTTGTTATCTCTGCTCCTGCAGGAAACGACCTTCCAACTATCGTTTACAACGTAAACCACAAGTCTTTGACTAAGAACGATAACATTATCTCTGCTGCTTCTTGTACTACTAACTGCTTGGCTCCTATGGCTGACGCTTTGAACAAGTATGCTGCTATCCAATCAGGTATCATGTCAACTATCCACGCTTACACTGGTGACCAAATGATCCTTGATGGACCTCAACGTAAGGGTGATCTTCGTCGTTCTCGTGCAGGTGCTCAAAACATCGTTCCTAACTCAACTGGTGCTGCTAAGGCTATCGGTTTGGTTATCCCTGAATTGAACGGTAAGTTGATCGGTTCTGCTCAACGTATCCCTACTCCAACTGGTTCAACTACTATCTTGGTTGCTGTTGTTAAGGGTAAAGACGTTACTAAGGAAGGTATCAACGCTGCTATGAAGGCTGCTGCTAACGAGTCTTACGGATACACTGAGGACGAAATCGTTTCTTCTGATGTTATCGGTATGAAGTTCGGTTCTTTGTTCGACGCTACTCAAACTATGGTTTCTAAGATCGACGACGATACTTACCAAGTTCAAGTAGTTTCTTGGTACGACAACGAGAACTCTTACACTTCTCAAATGGTTAGAACTATCAAGTACTTCGCAGAAAACTGCTAATCTATTTTTGATAGACAATTTAAGGGTCGGACTTTGGTTCGACCCTTTTTTGTGTACTTTTTTGTATCTTTGTCGCATCGTAAATGGAATTGAATGTTCTTTTCGTTTTTTTAAATTTTTTTGAAAAAAGGATTATTGTGGAATTAAAGTTGTTGAAACAATGAAGAAAAAGATTTTAATCACTTATAATCTGCCTCGGGAGGGGTTTGTGGAGTTGATGGAGGAGTTTGAACTGATTTTTCCTGAAACTGATTTTTTCTCTAAAATTGAGGTGTTGGAAAAAATAGGTGTCTGCGACGCACTTTTGTCGATGTTCAATTTTGTAGTTGATAGAGAAATTATTGATGCAGGAAAAGAACTTAAAATAATCTCAAATTTTGGTGTCGGTTTCAATAATGTCGATTTTGAATATGCGAGAGAGAAGGGTGTGATGGTGACCAATACGCCCGACCCGGTTGTGGAACCTACTGCCGAAATGGCTTTCGCACTGATGCTGGCGACCGCAAGACGGGTGGCGGAGTGTGATAGGAAACTGCGTGATGCTACCTCCGGACTAAAATGGGGTGTGATGGAAAATCTCGGTGTAGGACTGTACGGAAAGACGATCGGCATCGTAGGGCTGGGTAGAATAGGGAAGTCTATCGCTCGACGTGCAGAGGCTTTTGGTATGAGGGTGGTATACCATAACCGGAGAGAGACGAAGGCTGGCAATGCGATTTATTGCGCTACGCTCGACGAACTTCTGTGCGTATCAGACTTTGTCTCGCTCAATGTTCCACTGACAGACGAAACTTTCCATTTGATAAATGCGGATGCTCTAAAAAAAATGAAATCCTCCGCAATTCTCATCAATACCGCACGAGGACCTGTGGTGGACGAACTTGCCCTTGCCTATGCGTTGGAAAACAAAATTATCCGTGCCGCCGGCTTAGATGTGTTTGAAAACGAACCATCCGTCTGTCCGCAACTGTTGACACTTGACAATGTGGTGCTTGCTCCGCACAATGGCACTGCCACCATCGACGCACGAATAGATATGAGTCGCTTTGCAGCGCGCAATATCATAAATTTTTTTAAAGGAGAAAAGATTACTTGTGTGTGGTGATGTTCTCGACTTGATTTATAGAAACTTTTTATAGAAGATAAAATCTTTTTGCTCATATAAAATATCAATCACAATGAAGAAAATTTTTAACATCATACTATTCGCACTGTTCTGCACAAGTTTTGCGCAGGCGCAGGTAGGCAAGACGTTTGAGTTTACTTACGAAGGACAGACGTTGAAGTATGAGGTTGCAAATGGTAACGAAGCGAAGGTCTCAAAGCAACAAAGTGCAAAAATTTCAGGCGATGTGAAGATTCCAGAAAGCGTGACATTCGAAGGTAAAAAATATACAGTGACGAGCATTGGCTGGGAAGCATTTGAAGAATGCAAAGGTTATTTTAAGACCCGATCCCGCCTTTGCTTTAAAGGCGGTCAAGAATCCGATAGAACTTGCCAATATGAAAGAAATTTACTTAAAAGATAGTGCAGCGGTTACTCGTTTTATTTACTGGCTGAAAAAAAATATCGGTAAGATAGAGATTACCGAGATCATGGCGGCGGATAAACTGGAAGAATACAGAAGACAGATTCCGGAATTTTTGGATCTTTCTTTTCCTACCATATCTGCATATAAAGAAAATGCGGCTATGATGCACTATGATCCGACACCGGAGAATCAAGCAGTTCTTGCTCCGGAAGGAATGTTGCTGGTTGACTCTGGTGGTCAGTATATGGGAGGTACCACGGATATTACCAGAACCATTGTGTTGGGAGAGATTTCCGATGAGATCAAGAAGCATTATACTTTAACGGCAGCCGGCATGCTGCAGCTGAGTCATGCAAAATGGATTTACGGCTGCACCGGAAGAAATTTGGATATTTTGGCCCGACAACCCCTTTGGGATGTGGATATTGATTATCAATGCGGTACGGGACATGGTGTGGGGTATATTTTAAATGTGCATGAAGGCCCCCAGAATATGCGTTGGAAATATAGCGACACATTTATTGAGGTTCCCCTTGAGGCCGGAATGGACATTACCAATGAGCCGGGAGTCTATGTGGCTGGCAGTCACGGAATTCGTATTGAAAATGTAATGGTGGCAAAAAATACTGTGAAAAATCAGTATGGTCAGTTTATGGAATTTGACACCTATACATTTGCTCCCATTGATCTGGAGCCCGGTGAAGAGACTTCCTGGGAAAGAAGATGGGGATTCTCCGTATAAAAAGAATACATATTCCGCCCGGTTTT
>CALFTM010000026.1 GCA_937916355.1 uncultured Bacteroidales bacterium | reverse complement strand
GCCAACAAGTCAGACTTTTTATAGTCAGGGCAATATTCAGACATGATTTCTTTTAGGACCGAGGGTTTAAAAGGTCTAACATGCATTGTTTCTGTCTGTCTGCCAAAAAGTGGTTGCTTCTTATCCTTGAAAATCTTATTCATCAAGGTGTTCACAGATCCTGCCACAATCAGGTTGATGTGAGCCTTGTTTTTATAGCTATCCCATATGTCTTGCATATCGGAATAGATAGATGGATTTATCCTATAGAAATCTTGGAATTCATCAATAAAAAGGTTGATATGCTGATTCTGAGACAATTCCATGATGAATTTGAATACGGCGGCAAAAGACATTCCCTTGCTGTCAAGCATTGGTATATTGAGCTTTGTGCGAATCTCATCAACGAATATCTCGCATAGATCTGCTTCCGCTTTACGAGCAACAAAAAAGTATAGCATTATCTTGTTCTCATAAAACTTCTTGACCATCTCAGTCTTACCAATACGACGTCTTCCTGTAATGATGGTAAATTGGGCTACCTCATGAGACAATTCCTCAATTCCTCTAAGTTTTTCAAACTCTTGTTTTCTATCAAAAAATCTCATATCTATAAGTTTTATCGTAATATTCATTACCGTAACAGCTGTTACGATAATGCAAAAATACAAATAAATTTGTTATTAGTGCAATAAATCCATAGTTTTTATGCAGTAATTATACTTCTTCATTTGCAGTGCCCCCACATAATAAAAAAGCAGCCTCGCTAAAGGCTGCCTTTCTTGAATGTTTTTGTTGGAAAGCGATTAATCTTCTTTCCAGTTTTCCCAGTTTTTATACTTGCCCTGCCAGTAGCCTTGCTTTCCGATGATAGGGCCGCTCACGTACTGGCCGTTAGGGGTTGTGAACTCGTCTTTGTGGTTTTCTCCACCGATGTGCCAGCGCATCCATGCTACAGTGGCAGCAATACCGTCCCACGGACCAGAACCGTGTCCGTAGCCGCCTTCGCCGGTGTTTGTAGGACCTCCTGTCATCTTGATAAGACACGCAGGGGTTGTCACTCCGGAGTTGCCGTAGTCCGCCTCCGCATTAGGGGCTTCCATGCCTTTTTCACCATAAACGATGGCGATAGGCTTGCCAGACTTGATTTGCGACATGGCAGAGTGCCCGAGGTCGCCGCTATTGTTCAAAATTGCAGTATAGACACGAGAATCTTTCAGCAACGCCTGCTCAGACTCCAGACCTCCCATAGAGTGACCTGAGCATCCCACTCTGTCCATGATAAGTTTGCCAGCCAAAGGACCTTCTGTCATGTTGTTACGTTCCTCCAGCCAGTTGATTGCGGCAGAGGCAGAGTTTCCGTCGCCGGGAGAGCTGCTCAGAGCCAGCACCACAAAGCCGTGCGACGCAAGTCTGTTAATCGCCCCAAGATAAGCGCTCGGTTTCTCGCCACCGCCAGGTCCCCAGATGATGACACCATGCTTCACGTATGGGTCTTCCGACATGTTTTCAGGATAAGCCAAAATGCAACCACCATCAGGCCCCGTGTTCTCCAACCGCGTCACCCTGCAGGGACCATCTTGGTTCACATTATCGCCTGCCAAAAAAACGGAGACTTTTTTTTCTTCTTCTGGAGCCGATTCGACGTATTGGAAGTCGATGAAATCCACTTCTGACGTTTTGTAGAATATTTCCGTACCGTCAGTCTTTACTACTCTCATGTTGTAATACGATTGTGCGGACAAACTGAAAGTGCCAATTGTAGACAACAACAAAATAAAAATTTTTCTCATTGTTTAAATTTGTAAAATGGTTTTAGAAATAATGAAAGCAATTTCTATAATTTTATATTTAGGGGGTGTAAATTCCGTTTCTGATGCTTTTGAATTCATATCTTTTCTTGTTCATATTCACTCCGTCACGATGCCTGCATCGCTTCTTCGAAAATATAATCAACCTAAGTAAAATGCACTTCAAAATCCTCTCGACCCAATTTATGGAAATTGCCTGAATAAAATCTCATGGTTGAATCATTAAGGCAACCAAAATCCTTTCAACCTAATTTTTTATAGAAGCAGCCTTAAATTTTTCGACTGCAATAATAATCTTTATTTTTTAAAAACCCAAATAATGTTTTTTTTATTCGGCAAAAAAAATGCGGAAATGAAAAAAAATAACAAAAAAATAAAGAAGTTTCAACTTGATTTCCAGAATTCCGCATAAGGAATTATCTTTGTAGGATTTGAGGCAGAGGAAGATTATCGAAATGTCTCTCTTCTGCTTTTTTCATAAATAGAGAAAGATATGAAACAGTCTTCATTTTACGAGAAAATATTTTTGTTGCGGTCGGACATGGATCGGAGAAGGGAGTTTTGGAAGTACCTATTCATCGCGGTAATGTTTATCACGGTGGGTGTTATTATTTTTATAGCATTCCCCAATATTCGTCAATTTGAGTTTTCATACGAGAAGGGTAGCCCTTGGAAGTATGAGGAATTGACAGCCCCGTTCGCTTTTGAGATCTACAAATCAGAAAGAGAGTTGTCAAAGGAGAAAGATGAATTGTTCCGCGACTTTAAGCCGATATACAATAGAGATGAGGCAAAAACAACTGAAATGATGGAGAGGTTGAAGGAGAAACTCTCCGTCCCAGAGTCGGATGCCAATTACCCTTATTATCGTTACGTGGTGGAGAAGTTGTCGGCGATGTATAAAATCGGGATTATCTCGTCTTCCGATTTAGATAAATTGCGAGGGAGTGGAAAAAGTTCAATTCGTCTGGTGGAAGATAATCTCTCTCAGGAAAAGTCTGTCGACCAATTTCTGACGACCAAATCGGCTTACGAGAAAATTGTCAATGAGTCTCCTGCGGAACTGGATGTGCAGATATTGCGCAATTATGACATCAATAATTTTGTGACAGAAAACATCATTTTTGATGAAGAGAAGACAAAAGGTTTGGCGAAAGAGTTGCAAAAAACCATCTCTTTGACAAAGGGGCAAATACAGATTGGGGAGAAGATAATCGACCATGGTGAGATTGTTGGAGAAGAGGAGTATGACATACTCAACTCCTACAAGATGTTTATGGAGCAGAATGGGCATGTGAAAGACTCCATGTATGTTTCGGCAGGACAAGGATTCATCATCTGTTTTTCGTTGTTGGTCTTTTTTCTTTACTTTTATTGCTTCCGTCAGAAGTTCTTGGTGGACAAGCGTGATGTGGTTTTCATCCTCTCACTGGTGCTGATCATGTGTGTCGCAACTGCTTGGGTCGTGCGCCGTGAACTATCTCCTTATCTGATTCCGTACGCATTAATTCCGATAACCGTCACCGTCTTTTTTGATACAAGGACTGCGTTGTTTACGCACCTTACGACGGTGTTGCTCTGTTCTTTTATCGTCCCTTCAGAGTATGAGTTTTTGTTTTTACAATCCTCCGTAGGAATGTTGTCGATTTGTACATTGAAGACCAACTATCAGCGTTCGTCTTTGTTTAAAGCCGCATTCTTCATCCTAATCAGTTATGTGGTGTTGTACATCGGATTTTCATTCATTCATGAAAAATCCTTCGAGGAGGTGGATTTGAAGATGTTGGGTTATTTTGTGATAAATGGAATACTTCTCCTTTTTGCTAATCCATTGATTTTCATAATAGAGAGGATATTTGGTTATATCTCGGACGCTTCTTTATTGGAGTTGGCGAATACGAACAATACTCTGTTGAGGCAGTTTTCGGAGGTAGCTCCCGGCAGTTTTCAGCACTCCATGCAAGTCTCCAACCTTGCTGCAGAGTGTGCGGTAGCATTGAACGGGAAGGCAAATCCGATATTGGTCAGGACTGCAGCTTTGTATCATGACATCGGTAAAATGAATAATCCGGAATTCTTCACAGAGAACCAGACCGGGGGAAGGAGTCCGCATGAGGGAAGACCAGAGGATGAGAGTGCGGAGATCATCAAGAATCATGTGAGCGACGGACTCAAAATCGCAAAGCAACACAACCTCCCAGAGAAGATACAAGACTTTATCGCTTCTCATCACGGAGAGAGCAAGGCGATGTATTTTTATGTTAATTTTGTGAAAAATCATCCAGAAGCAGTGGTCGATGAGGCTAAGTTCACCTACCCAGGTCCGCGTCCGTCCAGCAGGGAGATGTGCATCCTCTCGATGTGTGATGCGGTTGAGGCTGCATCAAGAAGCATGAAGGATTATAACGACCAGTCTATCAATGATTTGGTTGAGAATATCATATCCACGCAGGTGAGAGACGGAATGTTCGATTTAGCTCCGATTACCTTTGATCAGATTAAAATCATCAAGGCGGTGTTGAAGAGCAAGTTGAAGACTATTTACCACACCCGCATCAGTTATCCTGAATTGAAGAAGTGAGAAAGGGTTGCGGAGAGTGTGTTGAGGATGGTGAAAATTAAAGAAATAACCGCATTCCCCGAAATATAATAAATAGAAAGTTTTCAAGAAAAAAGTTAAAAAATAGAATTGAATGTTTGTCAACACGAAAATTCTTTATTACTTTGTGGAGAATTATTGAGATAGGATCTCGTAGATGTTATATTAAATAATTGAAAATAATGGAAAAAAAGAAGTATTTTGCAGAAATGTTTGGCACTGCCGTGTTGGTCTTGATGGGCTGTGGCACTGCTGTAAGTTTAAGTTGTAACTCAGGTGCGGCTGACACTGTTGTTGGAACTGCTTTGGCGTTTGGATTGGCTGTTGTGGCAATGGCATATACCATTGGTGGCGTTTCAGGCTGTCATATCAATCCGGCTATTACGTTGGGCGTTTTTTTGAGTGGTAGAATGAATGGAAAAGAGGCGGGAGGTTATATGATTTCTCAGGTGTTGGGAGCTATAATCGGTTCGTCGATTTTGTATCTGCTTACCAGTCAATCAGGATTGGAAGGAACTGGCGCAAATGACCTTCAGACATTGAATGGTGATACCGTAAAGGTTCTGGGTGGATTGTTGGCTGAGATTTTCTTTACAGCAGTATTCGTTTTTGTTGTGTTAGGCGCTACCTCTGCAACTAATGGTGCAACTAACAACTTTGCCGGTTTGGCGATCGGTTTGGCTCTTGTATTGGTTCATTTAGCTTGTATCCGCTATACAGGAACTTCTGTAAACCCTGCTCGTAGCATTGGTCCGGCTTTGTTCCAAGGAGGAACTGCTCTTTCCAACTTGTGGATCTTCATCGTAGGTCCGTTTTTGGGTGCTGCCCTTGCTGCTGGAATGTGGAAGTTGGTAGAGCCTAAAAAGTAATTGAGAAAAGAAAATTAAAGAAAAGGAGTCGCGAAGCGAGGTGACGGAAATTGCCTCGCATTCGCTTTTTCTTAAATTATAGGCAATATGAAATATTTTGTGGCATTAGGATTTTACATTCCACTTTTATTTGCCTCTTGTTCAGAGGTCAATGATTGTCATTGTACTATAAAGAGTGCTACAGGGACAGTCACTTCAGAGTATTATGATTATCAAGGTGATTGTGTAGAATTGGAAGATGAAGGGGAGGTCTCTTGTGTTGCGTTGTAAAAAAATGTAAGGCGAGATATGAGTGATGACGTGAAGCGTTTTACAATGTCTGAGAAGGGAGGTTGGATATGCCGGCTTTTCTTAGGGTTGTTATTCGTTTTGTCTGCATTTTTGAAGTTTCGCTCATTAGAGTCATTTGAAATCTACCTCTTCTCATTCGATGTGGTGAATTTGACGGTCGCCTCCTATTTGGCGAGGCTTTTGCTTGCGTTTGAATTTGCTATCGGATTGTTGTTGATTTCTACGTTATGGAAACGTCAAGTTGAGATTGCAACGCTTGTTTCGCTGCTCTTTTTCTCAATTTTTTTGATCTATCTTTTGTTGAAGGGCGAAGAGGGCAACTGCCATTGCATGGGGGAGACTTTTGAATTTTCACCGACAGAGTCTCTGCTGAAAAATCTGCTATACCTCTTGTTGCTGTTTTTTTCCACGAAAAGTTTGATTTGGCAAGTTCCGCAAAAAAGTTTGTGGGTGGCGGGTATTATCGCAGTCTCGATTATCACCCCCTTTGTGAAACTTCCTGTAGGCCTACGCCCGATGAAGCCGGTAGGTTTTAATCAATCGGAATTTCAGAAATTCCTCTCCAAAGAAGACGATTTGAAAAATCTTTTTGAACAAGAGTCTTCCGTGATTTGTATTTTCAGCGTAAAATGCAGCCATTGCAAAACTGCGATGAAAAAAATGGAGGTGGTGTTGCAACGCCATCCCGAAACAGAGGTGCGTTGGATCGTATGGGGCGACGAGGAGGGGTTGTCCGGATTTCTGAAAGAGACCGAAGTGGGTGTTCGTCCTCATGTTTTTTTATCCCCCGAAAAACTATTGCCTATTACAGAGTATAATGTTCCGCTTATCCTGTTTGTCAAGAATGGAGAAGTGATTGAAAAAATGTCCAATTCTTTTTTTGACGATGAGAGAGCGGAAGAATGTTTAAAATAAGTGATATGATAGAAATTATTCCAGCCATAGATATTATCGATGGAAAGTGCGTGAGACTTTCCCAAGGTGATTATGCACAAAAGAAAGTCTATAACGAAAATCCTTTGGAGGTCGCAAAAGCTTTTGAGGGAGTGGGCGTGCGTCGTTTACATCTTGTCGATTTAGATGGAGCGAAAGCCCAACACATTGTAAATTATAAAGTGTTGGAGAGCATTGCCTCGAATACCAATCTGACGATCGATTTCGGTGGAGGATTGAAAAGTGATGATGATTTGCGCATTGCTTTTGAAAGTGGAGCTTCGATGGTGACGGGCGGAAGTATTGCCGTCAAAAACCCTGCAGTTTTTCTTTCATGGTTGGAGAAATTCGGAGCAGAGAAGATAATTCTTGGTGCCGATGTGAAAAATGAGAAGATTGCTGTTGGCGGATGGATTGAGACCACAGAGGTCGAGTTGCTCCCTTTTGTGAAGGGGTTTATGGAAAAGGGTGTTGATAAGGTGATCTGCACAGACATCAGCAAAGATGGAATGTTGAAAGGTCCTTCGATAGATTTGTATAAGAAGATGTTGGAGGAAATGCCGGCTCTCTATCTGATTGCCAGCGGAGGGGTCAGCTCGATGCAAGACATTGAGCAATTGGCGGAGGCGAACGTGCCTGCCGTTATTACGGGTAAGGCAATTTATGAAGGACGTATAAAAATGGACGACTTAGCTCGCTTTTTGTCCTAAATTTTGTAATTTCGCAAACTGAATGAGAATCCTTGAATAAAGGTTTAAAAAAGATAAAAAGACAATGGTTGCAGATTTAGATTTTGCCAAAATGGATGGTTTGGTTCCTGCTATTATTCAGGATGCCGAAACAAGAGTGGTTTTGATGTTAGGTTTCATGAACAAGGAGGCTTACGAGAAAACAGTTGAAACGGGGAAGGTGACATTCTATAGCCGGACGAAGGACAGGTTGTGGACTAAAGGAGAGACCAGCGGCAATTTCTTGAATGTTGTCTCCATTAAGGCAGATTGTGATAAGGACACGCTGCTCATTAAAGTTAATCCGGTAGGTCCGGTTTGCCATACTGGTACGGACACTTGCTGGGGAGAAGAGAATCGCTGAGTTTATTAACCGAAAATTATATTGCTCATGGCGTTGGTAGAGTATAAAGATGTGAGTGTCAACAGAGCGGAACAGACTGTTCTGAGACATGTAGATTTGACGATAGAGGAGAAGGAGTATGTCTATCTTCTTGGTAAGGTGGGAAGTGGAAAAAGTACTTTTTTGAAATCGCTCTATTGTGAAGTACCCATTACATCTGGACACGCACATGTGCTGGGGTACGATTTGGAGGATATGCGTCAGGGAAAGATCCCATATTTGCGCAGGCAGATTGGAATCGTATTCCAAGACTTTCAGTTGCTGCCCGACCGTAATGTCGATGCCAATTTGGATTTTGTGCTGAAGGCAACCACTTCGATGAGTAAAGAGGCTCGCATAAACCGTATTCAAGAAGTGCTTCAATTTGTCGGAATGTCAACGAAAGGTTATCGTATGCCTCATGAACTTTCTGGAGGAGAGCAGCAACGCATTGTGATTGCAAGAGCTTTGCTCAACCGCCCTAAGTTGTTGTTGGCTGATGAACCCACAGGTCATTTAGATCCGAAGACGGGAGAGGGGTTGATGAAGTTGTTCCATCAGATCAAAGAGGAGGGGACGGCAGTGGTGATGGCTACCCATAATTTAAGTTGGGTGAGGATGTTCCCCGGTAGGATTGTCAATTGTGATAAAGGAAATATGCAGGAGGTCGGTATCGACTTCTTAGACCAGTTGACGGATGAAAAGTAAAAGAAAAAGAAGATGAGTGTAAAAGATTTGATATTAAATAGTAAAAAAACGGCATTCTCTTACGAGATACTTCCTCCATTGAAGGGGAATGGTATTGAGGCGATTTATGATACAATCGACCAACTCAGAGAGTTTGACCCTAAATACATTGATATTACCACCCATCGCAGCGAGTTGGTGTACAGAACATTGGACAATGGTTTGTTTCAGTGTGAAAGAGTACGTCAGAGACCCGGAACGGTTGCTATTGCTGCTGCAATAAAAAATAAATACGGTATTGATGTCGTCCCGCATATTTTGTGTAGTGGTTTTTCAAGAGAAGAGACGGAGTATGTTTTGATAGATCTTGATTTTCTGGGGATACACGATTTGCTGGTTCTTCGAGGAGATCGTTCCAAAACAGAAAAACATGTCAATCCGGAGTTGGAGGGGTATGCGCACGCTTCCGATTTGCAGCAACAGATTAATCGTTTTAATGAAGGTTATTTTTTAGATGGCACAAAGCGTAACCATTCAGGAGAAAGGGGTTTCTCCTATGGCGTGGCAGGCTATCCTGAAAAACATGAGGAGGCTCCCAATTTCGAGTCTGATGTGAAGTGGTTAAAGAAAAAGGTCGATGATGGCGCAGACTATATCGTGACGCAGATGTTTTTCGACAATTCAAAGTTCCATTCTTTTGTCGAACGTTGCAGAGCGGTTGGAATAACCGTGCCAATCGTGCCGGGTTTGAAACCTATTACCACGCTGAAGCAGTTGACAGTATTGCCTAAAACCTTCCATTTGGACCTCCCTCAGGACTTGGCAGATGCTTTGAGCAAGTGCAAAAACAATGAAGAGGCTAAACAGGTTGGGATAGAGTGGTGTGTAATGCAGTCGAAAGATTTGTTGGCGCATAATGTGCCTGCCATCCACTTTTACACAATGTCCACTGCCACAAGTGTTAAGGAAATTGCAAGACAGGTGTTTTAACCGCCTGTTTTGTGTCGTTTAAGTATGAGATAATAAACAAAATATACTATGAGTCTGTTATTCTTCCTACTGATTTTGTTCTTAGTCGTCGGTTTGTCGGCTGGGGTGATGGTTCTTAAACTCGCCAGCTCTGTTTTGGGAGGAATAGGAGGAATCCTGAAGGGACTGTTTTTCGGACAAACAGAAGTGAGTGGCAGTTCTCGGTCGGGAACTTTCAGTTCCAATTCCGACGGGATTTACGAGGATACCAGACCATTTCGCTCTCAATCGACAGAAGGGCGGAGAAGAATGAAGGTTTTCAAGTCGATGTCAGAATCGGTCTCATACGAAGAAGTAAAAAAATAAATAAATTATAATCGATATGAATAGAAAAGTATTGTTAATGATCCTCGATGGTTGGGGAATTGGTGACGCGACAAAATCAGACGTTATTGCATCTACAGCTACGCCTTACTGGGATAGTTTGATGGCAAATTACCCACACTCAAAATTGGAAGCATGTGGAGAGTTCGTCGGATTGCCCGATGGTCAAATGGGTAATTCAGAGGTAGGACACCTCAATATCGGAGGAGGACGTATTGTGTACCAAGATTTGGTAAAGATCAATATTGCTTGCAGGGATAACACAATTCTTGAAAATCCAGAAATTAAGAGCGCATTTTCATATGCGAAAGAGAATGGCAAACAGATTCACTTCATGGGATTGGTCTCTAATGGAGGAGTACACTCTTCTTTGGACCACCTTTTCAAATTGATTGAAATCTCTAAGGTCTATGGTTTGGACAAGACCTTTGTTCACTGTTTCATGGACGGTCGTGATACCGACCCGAAAAGTGGAAAAGGTTTTATCGAGCAATTGGAGGCTCAACTTGCTAAAAACATCGGAAAGATCGGTTCTATCATAGGACGCTTCTACGCAATGGATCGTGATAAACGTTGGGAGAGAGTGAAAGAGGCTTATGACTTGATCGTCAAGGGAGTTGGAAAACCTTCTACTGATATGGTTAAGGCAATGGAAGAGTCTTATGCAGAGGGTGTTACAGATGAGTTTATCAAACCAATCGTTCATGTTGATGCAGATGGAAAACCAGTTGGAACGATCCAAGAGGGAGATGTTGTGATCTTCTTCAACTACAGAAATGACCGTGCCAAAGAGTTGACGATTGCATTGAGCCAAACTGATATGCCTGAAAATGGCATGAATACCATTAAGGATTTGCAGTTCTATTGCATGACCCCATACGACTCTTCTTTCACAGGTGTTCATATCCTATTCAACAAGGAAAATGTTACCAACACTCTCGGAGAGGTGATCGAGAAGGCAGGATTGAAACAATTGCACATCGCAGAGACTGAGAAATATGCGCATGTCACATTCTTCTTTAATGGAGGTAGAGAAGAACCGTTTAATAATGAAGACCGTATATTGGTTCCTTCTCCAAAGGTGGCAACTTACGATTTGAAACCAGAAATGAGTGCTTACGAGGTGAAGGACAAGTTGGTGGAGGCTATCGGTACCCAGAAGTATGATTGGATTGTGGTGAACTACGCGAATGGAGATATGGTGGGACACACTGGTATCTATTCTGCAATCGAGAAGGCCGTAGTTGCAATCGACCAATGTGTGAATGAGACCGTAGAAGCTTGTAAAGCAAACGGTTATGATGTCATCATCATTGCAGATCATGGTAATGCGGACTATGCTGTAAATCCTGATGGAACACCTAATACGGCTCACTCTTTGAACGTTGTTCCGTTTGTATATGTAGGAGACAAGAATGCAAAAGTGAAAGATGGAAAATTGGCAGATGTCGCTCCTTCTATCCTTTCATTGATGGGAATTGAACAACCTTCAGAAATGACAGGAGAGAATTTGATTCAAAGATAAAAAAAACTGTTGCAAGGCAGAGTTGGGAGAAGAGAACTGTGGTTTTCTTCTCCTTTTTTTCATTATGATGTCTGAAAATTGGCTTATATGATTAAAAATCGTTAAATTTGGACGTTTAAGTAATTTTGGTTTTTAACATAAAAAAAGAAATAGATATGAGATTAGATGGAAGACGCGAAAGCTCAAACGTAGAAGACCGCAGAAAAAGTAGTACTAAGAAAGCAGGTGTGAGTATTGGAAGCCTTTTGCTTGTGGGTGTGATTGCTTATTTCACATCAGGAGGAAATTGGGGTAAGGTGGCAACAGAGGTTATCAGTAAGGCCATGACTTCACAAACTACCCAAGTGGATAGTAATTACCAACCAACAGCAGAAGAGGAAGAACTCGCTACATTTACGAAGCAGATCCTTGCAGGTACAGAGGATGTTTGGGCTGCTGAGTTTAAGAAACTTGGAAGAAGATACGAAGCTCCTAAATTGGTTTTGTTCCATGGTGGTGTGGCATCAGGTTGTGGAAATGCGACCTCTTCAACCGGACCGTTCTATTGTTCAGGTGATCAGACGGTTTACATTGATTTGGAATTTTTTACGACCATGAAGCAACAACTCGGTTCGGCAGGTGATTTCGCATACGCATACGTCATTGCGCATGAGGTAGGACACCATGTGCAGTATCTGTTGGGTACGCTTAACGCTGCACATCAGCAAATGTCCCGTATGTCTGAAAAGGATGCAAACCAGATCAGTGTGCGTTTGGAATTACAAGCCGATTTCTATGCCGGATTATGGGCATATTCGGACAATAAAATGTTCAATTCATTAGAAGCAGGAGACTTAGAGGAAGGATTGGAGATCGCATCAAGAATCGGAGATGATTATCTTCAAAAGAAGTCAATGGGCTATACAGTGCCGGAGTCTTTCAACCATGGAACTTCTGAACAAAGGTCTCGTTGGTTGAAGAAAGGGTTTACGACAGGAAACATCAATGATGGAGATACCTTTTCACAACCATATTCAAGTTTGTAAAAAATAACTAATAAAAAAATAGAGGATATGAAAATCGCATTGATAGGATATGGGAAAATGGGAAAAGCCATCGAGAGAATTGCAAAAGAGAGGGGACATGAGATTGTCAGTATCATCGACATCGACAACCTTTCAGATTTTGAGTCGGATGCTTTTAAAAGTGCGGATGTGGCGATAGAGTTCACTCGCCCTGATACGGCAGTGGCAAATATCCGAAAATGTTTTAAGGCAAATGTCCCTGTCGTGGTGGGTTCGACTGGCTGGAATACCGAAGATGTTTTAGATGAGTTGAAGAGTGGAAACCATACTCTTTTCCGCTCATCCAATTTCAGTATTGGTGTGAATATCTTCATGGCGGTCAACCAATATTTGGCGAAGTTGATGGATCGTTTCACAAATTACAATGTTGAAATGACAGAGACTCACCACATTCACAAGTTGGATGCGCCAAGCGGTACTGCCATCACCTTGGCAGAAGGCATACTTGGAAATTTGAGCCGAAAGACCCAATGGACAAAAGAGGTGGAGAGTAACCCTTCTGATTTGGCGATTAAATCTTTGCGAGAAGGAGAGGTGCCGGGCATTCATACCATCCGATACGAGTCGGAAGTGGATTCCATCACCATTACTCATGATGCAAAAAGTCGAGAAGGTTTCGCATTGGGGGCGGTGGTTGCCGCAGAATTTACCGCAGGGGAAAAAGGCCTTTTGGGTATGTCTGATTTATTCGATTTTCTAAAATAAAAACAGAAGTTGAATTTTTGAATTTGTAATATGGGTAGTAACGAATTATCTGCAAAAAAAGAGATCGGTTACTTAGAGTTGAAAGGGAAAACTTTTGCTGAACGATTGCGCATGGCACCAGCGAAGCAATGGGTCAAGTTGGCGTTGTGTTTGGTGTTGATATTCTTTTTTGCAGCTTGGTCGGATGCGTGGTGGTTGCTGTTTTTTATTCCATTGGCTCTGGATGTGTTTATTACAAAATATGTCCATTGGTCGGCATGGAAAGAGAGTAAGCGCCCGTGGTTGCAGAAGGTCGCAGAATGGGTAGATGCGATTGTTTTCGCCCTTGTGGTGGTTTATGTCTTTCATACCTACCTCTTTCAAAACTATAAAATCCCAACCCCATCGTTGGAAAAGACTCTTTTGGTGGGAGATTTCCTTGTTGTGAGTAAATTGAGCTACGGACCTCGAGAACCGATGACTCCGCTTTCGTTCCCGTTGGCTCAGCATACACTCCCTTTCTTCAATTGTAAATCATACATCGAGAATCCACAGTGGGAGTATAGCAGATTGAAGGGATTTGGGGAGGTCGAGAGAAATGACATCGTTGTTTTCAACTATCCCGCAGGAGATACCGTTGCGTTGCTTTCTCCCAACCAAGATTACTATTCAATGGTGAATATTTATGGGCGAGATGCAGTATGGAACAACCCAGAGAGGTTTGGTGAGATACAATATCGCCCGGTTGATAGAAGAGAGAACTATGTAAAGCGGTGTGTGGCTTTGCCCGGAGACGAGTTCCAAATGAAGGATGGTGTCGTATATATCAATGGCGTACAAGCAGATAATATAGAGACTTTGCAGTTTAATTATTTTGTTGAGACGACCCGTCCGTTGGATGCTAAATTGTTGAGTAAACTCAATGTCCGCAAGGCAGACCGTATGCTTATTAATATGGAGTTGAACGGCAAGAAGTTTTTGGAGGATTCCGGATATGCAGACTCCACCGGTACGGTTAAAAATTTTGTTTACCGTTTGCCATTGACGAAGGCTTCCGTCGAAACGTTGAAAAAGAATAAAAGTGTCGTGTCAATTCGTCTCGAACCTGTGGAATGGGGTGGCAAAACGTTCCCTTACGATCGAGAGGATGGCTGGACACGCGATAATTATGGCCCGCTGACGATTCCGAAACAAGGAGCAACCGTCTCATTGGATTTGAATAGTCTTCCGCTTTATGAGCGAATTATCCGCAACTACGAGTTGAATGATTTGGAGGTGAAGGATGGCGAGATTTACATAAACGGAGAGAAGCGCGATAGTTATACATTTAAGATGGATTACTATTGGATGATGGGTGATAACCGACATAATTCTGCAGATTCTCGTTATTGGGGATTTGTGCCGATGGACCACATCGTCGGGAAACCGTTGTTCATCTTCTTGTCGTGGGACGAAGATGCACGAAAAGTACGTTGGGATAGAGTTTTCACGAAAGTTCATCCAGATTAAAATTTATTGAATCGAATTATTGTAAGTATTTATGCCATGAAAAAAGTGTTGATGATCATAATGTTTTTGGGGATTTTTTTACCCTCATATTCTGCCTCACCTTACAGGGATGAGCCAGCGTTTAAGGCGGGTGAAAAGGCGGTGTACAATATATACTATAATTTAGGTTTTATCTGGGTTCACGCTGGTAGTGCGGAATTTTCTGTGGAGAAAAAAAAGGACAAGGGGAAATCATACTACCATCTGCAGTTGACGGGAAACACCCGACGTTCTTTTGATAAGTTTTATCGGATTAGGGATACTTTTTCTGTAATGGTGTCGGAGGAGGATATAATACCACACTATTATCGTGAAGTGAAAAATGAAGACTCTTTTTTTGCTGATTTCCGATATTATTTCAACTATTCAGGGACACCTCAAGTTCGGTTGGATTTCAACCGAAGAGGAGTGAAGTCAGTTGACACCATGAATATTGGGAAGGATGTTTTCGATTTGCTGA
This sequence comes from uncultured Bacteroidales bacterium, assembly GCA_937916355.1. Lineage (GTDB taxonomy): Bacteria > Bacteroidota > Bacteroidia > Bacteroidales > Paludibacteraceae > UBA1181. The sequence continues at coordinate 7,090 of CALFTM010000026.1, read as the reverse complement.
CGACCTGCTATCGTTTCAGGAGTTTGGATGTCGGAAAAGTAGAAAAAGGCAGTTATCTTCCTTTTAATATGCTGTTTGATAAGTCAGTGTACAATCTTGGATTGACCTATAAAGGGAAGGAAGAGATAAAGTTAAGAAACAAAAAATCTTATAAGGCGTTGAAGTTCACCCCTCGTCTTATTACGGGAGATTTGTTTAAGAAAGAGGATGCAATGTCCATATATGTTTCTGATGACGATAACCACGTGCCTCTTTACATAGAGGCAAAGATTAAGGTGGGAGCGGTCAAGGTGATGCTGGAGTCGGTTAAAAACACCAAATATCCGTTTTCCGCTCAGTTGGAAAAATAGTCAGAAAAAAAAAGAAAGTCATAAAAAAACAAAAAACATAGAATACAGAACGAACACCATGGCAAAAATATTAATCATAGATGACGAGAGAAGTATCCGCAATGTTTTGGTGGATATTCTTTCCGGAGAAGGGTACTTGGTTGATGCTGCAGAGGACGGATATGTCGGTTTGCAGTCAATGAAGTCGTGTATATATGACCTAGTCTTTTGTGATGTTAAAATGCAAGGGATGGATGGCGTAGAGGTGTTGAAGAAGATGATGGAGGGCTATCCCGGTCAGCGTGTTGTTATGATTTCTGGACATGGGACAGTAGACACTGCTGTCGAGTGTCTCAAATTAGGTGCATTTGATTTTATTGAGAAACCAATAGATTTGAACCGTTTGTTGGATTGTGTCCGCTCCGCACTTGAATCCAAATCAGTCCAACCAGAAGTAAAAGCTCAGAAAAAGAAAAAAAGCAATGGCGTTAAAATGGTTGGAGAGTCCGATTCGATGAAATTCCTTAGAGAGATAATAGATCGAGTTGCTCCAACAGATGCAAGGGTTTTGATAACAGGGGAGAATGGGACTGGGAAGGAGGTTGTCGCACGTTTGCTTTATGAGAAGAGCAATCGCCACGGCGAACCATTTGTGGAGGTGAATTGTGCAGCCATTCCGAATGAGTTGATTGAGAGTGAGTTGTTTGGTCATGAAAAGGGAGCGTTCACATCGGCGATAAAACAACGAATAGGAAAATTTGAGCAAGCTAATGGCGGAACTATATTTTTAGATGAGGTGGGCGACATGAGCTTGGAAGCTCAGACGAAGGTACTCCGTGTGCTTCAAGAAAAAGAGCTCAACAGAGTTGGTAGCGATAAGGTCATCAATGTAGATGTCAGAGTCATTGCTGCAACCAATAAAGATTTAAGAAAAGAGATTGAGAAAGGGACTTTCAGAGAAGACTTGTATCACCGATTAAGTGTGATTCCTATCCACGTCCCTCCCTTGCGTGAACGTTTAGAGGATTTGCCGATGTTGATAGATCATTTCATGAAGGTTATTTGTGAAGAACAAAACATCACTCCAAAGAAAGTCACAGAAGAGGCTTTTGAGGAGTTGTGCCGATATGATTGGTCTGGAAATGTGAGGGAACTTAGAAATGTTGTCGAGCGAATGATAATTTTGTGTGGAGCAGAGATTAACGGAGATGATGTTCGTCGACATGTGAATATGAAATATCTTGGCGCAAATAATTAATATATTAAAGTACGATGGCAGATAATGTGGTGAAAACCCCGCTGATGAAGCAATATTTTGAGGTTAAAGAGAAACATCCGGATGCGATATTGCTATTTAGAGTTGGTGATTTTTATGAGACATTTTTGGATGATGCGGTTGCAGCTTCAGAGATTTTAGGAATCACGCTGACGAAACGAGCCAATGGTTCGGCACAGTCAGTCCAGCTTGCTGGTTTCCCTCATCATGCGTTGGACACTTATCTTCCTAAGTTGATACGAGCAGGGAAGCGTGTGGCTATTTGCGACCAATTAGAAGACCCTAAAGCGACCAAAAAGTTGGTGAAGAGGGGGATTACTGAGTTGGTGACTCCCGGAGTTTCCATTAATGATAATGTTTTAGATTATAAAGAAAATAATTTCCTTGCGTGTGTGCATATCACCTCCAAAGCTGCGGGGGTCTCTTTCTTGGATATATCAACCGGAGAGTTTCTGACGGCTGAAGGCTCTTTTGAATATGTGGATAAACTTCTCAATAGTATGTCGCCAAAGGAGATTTTGTTGGAGAGAAGCAAAAGAGTTGAATTCGACACCCATTTCAATAATAAAGTGTTCACTTTTGAAATGGAAGATTGGGTTTTTACGAAGGAATCGGCAACCGAACGGCTATTAAAACATTTTGAGACCACCAGTCTAAAAGGGTTTGGTGTGCAGGATTTGTCATTGGGTGTTATCGCGTCAGGAGCGATTCTGCATTATTTAGACCTAACCCAACATACTCAAATCGGACATATTACCCATCTTTCTCGTATTGAAGAGGATCGCTATGTCTGGTTGGATCGCTTTACTATCCGTAACCTTGAGTTATATGGCACTTTGCATGAGGAGGGGAAGACATTGGCGGATGTGATTGATAGGACTGTGACACCTATGGGTGCCCGCCTGTTGAAGAGATGGATTGCTTTCCCTTTGAAAGATGTCAAGCCAATCATCGAAAGACTTGATATTGTTGATTGCTTTTTTAAGGAGTTGGAACTGAAAGAGGTTTTGGAGTCTCAGATGAGTACAATTGGAGATTTGGAGCGGTTGATTTCAAAAGTGGCGGTCGGACGAGTTTCTCCTCGGGAGGTGGTGCAGTTGAAAAATGCTTTGATTGCGATTTCCCCAATTAAAGAGAGTTGCTTGCAATCTGATAACGAAGGGTTACGTAAAATAGGAGAACAGTTAAATCCTTGTCCGACTATCCGAGAGAAAATAGCCCGTACACTTAAATCTGACCCTCCGACCCTGATTAACAAAGGCGGTGTGATAGAGATGGGTGTCTCTGAGGAGTTAGATGACTTGCGTAAAATTGCATATTCAGGGAAAAGCTATTTGTTGGAGACACAACAGAGGTTGGCGGAAGAGACAGGGATTGCCAGTCTGAAAATTGGGTTCAATAATGTCTTCGGATATTATATAGAAGTGAGAAATACTCATAAGGATAAAGTTCCGGAGGATTGGATCAGAAAACAGACATTGTCGACGGGGGAACGTTATATCACTCCGGAATTGAAAGAATATGAGGAGAAGATATTGGGTGCAGAAGAGAAGATATTGGCTTTGGAGACACAGCTGTTTAATGAATTGGTTTTGGAACTAAACGAATATATTCCAGCCATTCAGGTAGATTCCAATCTGATTGCAAAATTAGATGTTTTGATGTCGTTCTCTAAAGTTTCTGCAGAAAATCGTTATGTACGCCCTGTTGTGGATGATTCGGAAGTGATAGAGATCAAACAAGGAAGGCATCCTGTGATAGAGAAACAGTTGCCTATCGGACAGTCCTATATTGCCAATGATCTCTTTTTAGATAGCAACAGTCAGCAGGTGATTATGATCACCGGCCCTAATATGGCAGGAAAATCTGCGTTGCTCCGTCAGACTGCATTGATAGTTTTAATGGCGCAGATTGGGTGTTTCGTCCCTGCAGAGTCTGCTTCGATAGGTGTGGTGGACAAGATATTCACTCGAGTCGGAGCGTCTGATAATATCTCTATGGGAGAGTCTACTTTCATGGTTGAGATGAATGAAGCAGCGGGAATCATCAATAATCTTTCTCAAAGAAGTTTGGTGTTGTTTGATGAGTTGGGACGAGGCACAAGCACCTATGATGGAATCTCCATTGCATGGGCTATTGTGGAGCATATCCACGAAAATCCTAAGGCTAAAGCCAAGACATTGTTTGCCACCCATTACCATGAATTGAACGAGATGGAGAAGCTTTTCCCTCGTGTGAAGAATTACAATGTTTCCGTTAAGGAGGTTGATGGGAAAGTGATATTCATGCGTAAATTACTCAAAGGAGGAAGCGAACATAGTTTTGGTATCCATGTGGCAAAATTGGCTGGGCTTCCTAATAATGTGATTCAGCGTGCTAATGAAATTTTGGAAGAGTTGGAGAATGGTAATAGCCATAATATCTCTATAAAGCCCATTGAGGAGAAGAAAAGCAGCCAGAAGCAATCAAAGGATGGCTATCAATTGAGTTTCTTCCAATTGGATGATCCTGTTCTGTCTCAAGTAAGAAAAGAGATTATCGGATTGGATGTCAATAATTTAACTCCGATAGAAGCTTTGAATAAATTGAATGAAATTAAAAAGATTCTTACCGGTAAATAATATTTTTACAGAATTAGCCAAAAAAAAAGGATTTATATTTGGTTGAAAGGAAATTAAAGTGTACATTTGCATCGCATTTCGAGAGAGGGTGCAGGCAAGTCGCGGTGCGAAAATAGCTCAGTTGGAAAGCGATATTGTCGGAAGTTAAATATTATGATGCGAAAATAGCTCAGTTGGTAGAGCGCAACCTTGCCCCAAGATATGGACAAGCATTCCAACCTTGGCAAGGTCAGACGATAAAGCGATATTGTCGGAAATTAAATTTTATAATGCGAAAATAGCTCAGTTGGTAGAGCACAACCTTGCCCCAAGATATGGACAAGCATTCCAACCTTGGCAAGGTCTGACGATAAAGCGATATTGTCGGAAATTAAATATTATAATGCGAAAATAGCTCAGTTGGTAGAGCACAACCTTGCCAAGGTTGGGGTCGCGGGTTCGAGTCCCGTTTTTCGCTCTCTTCCAGTCAGACGTGAAGAACGTCGCTGTTGCCCAGGTGGTGAAATTGGTAGACACGCTACTTTGAGGGGGTAGTGCCGGTATCGGCGTGTGAGTTCGAATCTCATCTTGGGCACTTTGTCAGATTAGGTATAGTATTAAAATAATTCTTTTAGGTATGAAAAGTGTATGTTGTAAGAGATTTTTTGAAAAAATTCTCTTTTTTTGTTTTTGTATCGCATCAGTGACTTTTACTTCTTGTTCCAACGAAGATGGGGGAGGAGAAATTTTAGAAGGTCGTCCAGAAGATCAGGTGGATGACAATCATGTAAAGGTCGAAAATCGTTATGGTATCACAGCTGTCTGTGAAAAAGGATCGTGGAAAAATCAGTATTCCGATACCATGCCAGATGGTTCAAGAAATTATTATGAAGAAGTGCTTCATAATCGAGTAGATTTAGCATATTTACCTGATATGATAACAGATTCGTTGTCTGGGAATGAGAGTTTTCCAACAGTGGTTTATTTAATGCGTTTCTTTTATGAACCAGAAAAAGAGGAGCAAGCGATGGATTTCATGAATAAATACAGAAATATTGCATTTGTCATGTTAGAAGGAGCGTATTATTCAGAAGTTTCTCCGTTGGAAAGTACAATGTTGAATGGTTACGAGGCTCAGCATTTTACAGTAAAGATGATGGATGGGGTTGTGAAAGATGGAGTGCAGGAGTATTATTTGATATATCATCAAGGACGCATCTACTGTGCTGCTTATAGTGTGAATGCCTTCTCTTCGGAAAATGCGAAAGAGATTTGCGAGAAGATTTTGAACACTGTTAAGGTGGGTGTGGAATAAAATCTTTTTTATAAAAATATAGAAAGTGTGCTTCATCGAAGTGCACTTTTTTATAACCTTAATTTGAAGAAAAACTACGTTGGGTTTGTTGTCAGAACGATATGAGGCTGAACTTATATTTATTGTGTAATCTTAAATTTAAAAAAAAGTGAAAAATAGTTATGTGTTTCTTATGTCGATGTTTTTTTGTGGCATCTTATTTTCTTGTCATACGACACCATCGAGCAATGAAGAATCAAAAAATGTTTCGTGTATGGGTAATTCAGAAAAACAATTAGAATGTAGGGTGGCGGTGGACACCATCACTCAAGTGGGAGAAGGTCCGATTTGGGATTATAAAAATCAGCGGTTGTTGTGGATTGACACGCAAGGTTCGCTGTTTATTTACACTCCTAAGGATGGAAAGAACCGTGAGATTAAATTAGACCGAATGATTGGAACAGTGATTCCTTGTGATGAAAATACCGTATTGGTTGGATTGCAAGATGGTATTTATGAAATGTCGCTATCTACCAAGGAACTGAAATTTATCAGTGATCCAGAAGGTCGAGAAATAGGAAACCGTTACAACGATGGGAAATGCGACGAATATGGCAGGTTGTGGATTGGAACGATGGATAAAGATTGTACACCCCAAAAAGCAAACTTCTTTGTCGTTTCTCCTGATGGTTGTGGAGAACGTGTTTTGGAACGTGTGACCATCTCTAACGGGGTTATCTGGTCGCCCGATGGAAAGAAAATGTACTATCAAGACACTCCAACCCGCAATGTCTCCGCATTTGATTTTGATAAAGAGAAGGGGACTATCTCAAATAGAAGAGAGATTATTCATTTGCCCGATTCTTTGGGGACGCCTGATGGCAATACTATCGACGAAGAGGGTATGCTTTGGGTGGCAAATTGGGGTGCTGCTTGTGTGACCAGATGGAATCCGCATACAGGAGAATTATTGCAGCGCATTGATGTCCCTGCATTAAATGTTACCGCTGTGGCATTTGGAGGCGAAAATATGGATGAACTTTATATCACTACCGCTTCTTTATATATGCCAGAGGATAAAGCCGCAAATTATCCGGAAGCAGGTAAACTATTTGTGGTGAAGCCCGGTGTGAAAGGTTTGAAATGTAATTATTGGAGGAAAAAATAAAAATATTAGCAGACTTATACAGGGTATTGAAAAAATTGAATCGTAATTTATAACGTAGCCTTAAACTAAAAAAAGTACTTGACTATAAAAGAAACAGTCAAGTACTTTTTTAAAAACTATATACCCTAAAATCCGCAACAAAAAACAATAGCGGAAAAATTTTTACTCGAAAATCATTTTATTCGCAGATAAAAAGGAACGATTATATCGGATTTATTCGTACCTTTGTCTTATTGGATTTTGTGTCAATAGAAAATTTGTTTTTTTGCAACACTAATTTTCTGGTACAGTAAAATCACGAGTAACTTTTTGTTGCTCAGAATTTTAAAAGTTTTTATTAATGTAGTGTTGCGGAAATTAGGAATAACAAAACAGTAGAATGACTATGTATTACAAATTAAGAAATGCAATAACTCGAAAGCA
>CALFTM010000025.1 GCA_937916355.1 uncultured Bacteroidales bacterium | reverse complement strand
AAACCATCGCATAAGGGTCCGCACCGAAACGCTGCGTCATCATCGGATTGTGATCCGTTTGTGCTTTGTAGCCCTTTGTTGGAGTCACTCCACTAAAGTAGGAGGAAAGATCTGCGCTGAAAGCCTGCGCAGAACATAACAACAATAAAAGATAAGAAAAAAAAAGTCTTTTCATTGGTGTGAATTTATGGTTTCTATTAAAATTGTAAAAAAAACTCTATTCTGGTTTTTCTGTTATGAGAAATGCAAAATGCGCAATTCAAAGAAAAAGACAACTGAGGTGCAAATATACAGATTTACAATACTTTCGCAAATAAAATGATGGAGATTTTTTAAGATGGGTTCTATAAATTCATTTATTCCTTTCTGAAAATTCATGATCAATCATCCGAGTAATCGCTGAATATGCCTATTTTGAATGGAAAAAAAGAGTTTTTTTTTCTTATATATTGAATTTCAATCTTCTAATTTAGTAAATTTGCAAGTGATTTCCGTTAAGGATATTACGGATGTGAAAAAAAATATACGATATATGAAGCACGAGTTAAGAAGTTCATTCAGTACGCAAGGACGTAGAATGGCAGGTGCGAGAGCTTTGTGGCGCGCCAATGGAATGAAAGAAAGTCAGATGGGAAAACCCATTGTCGCTGTAGTGAATTCGTTCACGCAGTTTGTACCGGGTCATGTGCATTTGCATGAGATCGGACAAAAGGTGAAGGCTGAAATTGAAAAATTGGGTTGTTTTGCGGCAGAGTTTAATACCATTGCTATTGATGATGGTATTGCGATGGGGCATGATGGTATGCTCTATTCGTTGCCCTCTCGAGACTTGATTGCGGATAGTGTGGAGTATATGGTTAATGCTCATAAGGCAGATGCGATGGTGTGTATTAGCAACTGTGATAAAATCACACCGGGAATGCTCATGGCTGCCATGAGGTTGAATATTCCGACGGTCTTCGTTTCCGGAGGTCCGATGGAGGCAGGGCAGTTGGGGTCAGCCCATTTGGACTTGATTGACGCGATGATAAAATCAGCTGATGCGAGCGTTTCAGACGAAGAGGTGAGAAAAATAGAAAATTGTGCGTGTCCTACTTGCGGTTCATGTTCAGGAATGTTCACCGCCAATTCCATGAATTGCCTGAATGAGGCGATCGGTTTCGGTTTGCCGGGTAATGGTACGATTGTGGCGACACATAAGAACAGAGAAAGATTGTTTGAGGATGCCGCAAAATTGATTGTGGAGAATGCTTACAAATATTATCGAGATGGTGATGAGAGTGTGTTGCCTCTCTCTATCGCTACTCGTCAAGCCTTCTTGAATGCGATGACGCTTGATATCGCAATGGGAGGCTCTACCAACACTGTGTTGCACCTGTTGGCGATAGCCAATGAGGCTGGTGTCGATTTTTCGATGGATGATATTGATGCTTTGTCCCGTAAAACTCCATGCCTTTGTAAGGTGGCTCCGAATACCCAGAAGTATCACATTCAGGATGTGAATAGGGCAGGAGGAATCATCTCTATCATGAATGAGTTGGCAAAGGCTGGATTGGTAGACACTTCTGTGAAGAGGGTCGACGGACTTACATTGGGAGAGGCTATTGAACAGTATTGTGTAACAAATGAGAATGCTCCAGCTGAAAATTTGGAGAGGTACAAAAGTGCTCCGTGCAACCAATTTAATCTGAAAATGGGTTCTCAGGAGTGCTATTATGAAGAATTCGACAGAGACCGCCAGAACGGTTGCATCCGAAGTGTTGAATATGCCTATACGAAAGATGGTGGTTTGGGTGTGTTGAAAGGAAATATCGCACTTGATGGGTGTGTCATTAAGACCGCTGGAGTTGATGAGAGCATTTGGAAATTTTCTGGTCCAGCGAAAGTCTTCCAATCGCAGGATGATGCTTGCGAGGGAATCCTTGGAGGAAAGGTTGTTTCAGGCGATGTCGTGGTGATAACCCATGAAGGACCGAAAGGAGGTCCGGGTATGCAGGAGATGCTTTACCCAACTTCTTATATCAAGTCTATGCACCTCGGGAAAGAGTGTGCTTTGATTACCGATGGCCGATTCTCTGGAGGTACTTCCGGACTCTCCATTGGTCATGTTTCGCCAGAGGCTGCATCAGGAGGAAATATCGGTTTGGTGCGTGATGGCGACATAATTGAAATTGATATCCCTAATCGTTCCATCAATGTCAAACTGTCGGATGCTGAATTGTTGGAGCGTCGCAAAGAGGAGGAGGCGAAAGGAAAAACCGCATGGCAACCTGTCCGCGATAGAGTCGTCTCTAAATCCTTGAAAGCCTATGCAAGTATGGTCGCTTCTGCAGATAAAGGTGGAGTGAGAATTGTGGAATAAAAAAAGTAGCAGTTAAATGAAAGGTTCATATATATTGATGGAGTCGCTAAAGGCGGAGGGGGTAGATACGATTTTCGGTTATCCCGGAGGTAGCATCATCCCCGTTTTTGACGCTTTGTACGACTACACTGATACGTTCAATTTTCAGTTGTTTCGCCATGAGCAGGGGGCTTCTCATGCGGCGGAAGGGTATGCCAGAACTTCTGGTAAGGTGGGAGTCTGCATTGTGACTTCCGGACCCGGAGCTACGAATGCGATTACTGGTATCAGCGACGCAATGATGGATAGTACTCCTATGGTGGTGATTGCAGGACAAGTGGGTGCTGCGGCTTTAGGAACTGATGCTTTCCAAGAAATTGACATGGTCGGAATCACTCAGCCAATCACAAAATGGTCTTACCAGATCAGACGTGCGGAAGATGTGGCACCAGCTGTGGCGAGGGCGTTCTACATCGCCTCTACAGGTCGCCCCGGTCCGGTCGTACTCGATTTTACCAAAAATGCTCAAAATGAGGAGGCTGAGTTTTTGTATAAGAAATGTCTCTATTCAAGAGGTTATATACCAACTCCGGATATTGAACCCGACCAGATCGAGCTTGCTGCGAAATTAATAAATGAGGCAAAAAAACCTTTCGCATTGGTTGGTCAGGGTGTGATTTTAGGTGGTGCGGAAGCCGAATTGATGCGTTTTTTGGAAAAGGCGGAGATTCCTGCAGCTTCTACACTATTGGGACTTTCTGCCATGCCTACGGATTTCCGTCTGAACAAAGGTTTCTTGGGGATGCATGGGAACATTGCTCCTAATATGAAAACCAATGAGTGTGATGTGCTGATTGCGATTGGTATGCGTTTCGATGATAGGGTGACAGGTAATTTGAAAACCTATGCGAAGCAGGCAAAGGTGATTCACCTTGATATAGACCCGGCTGAAATTGATAAAAATGTAAAGGCAACCGTTCGAGTTTTGGGAAATGTTAAAACAACATTACCAATGCTGACGGAGAAGTTGAATGAAAATCATCATGAGGAATGGGTAGACTCCTTCAAAGAGTATGATGAGAAGGAGTTGTCGAGTGTCATCCAAAAGGCGATTAACCCCAAAGAGGGTCCTTTGAAAATGGGGGAGATCGTCAGAAAAGTTTCAGATGCAACAAGTCGTGAGGCGGTTTTGGTTACCGATGTGGGACAAAACCAGATGGAGGCAGCCCGCTATTTTCAATATAAACTAACCCGAAGCATTGTGACATCAGGAGGTTTGGGAACAGAAGGTTTCGGACTTCCGGCTGCCATCGGCGCAAAAATCGGTGTTCCTCATCGAACAGTCTGTCTTTTCGTGGGAGATGGAGGATTCCAGATGAATGTTCAGGAGTTGGGAACAATCATGCAGAGCAATGTGGGTGTGAAGATCGTCCTCCTTAATAATAATTATTTGGGAATGGTTCGCCAATGGCAGGAATTGTTCTATGATAAAAGATACTCTTCTACGCCATTGCAAAATCCAGACTTCAATAAAATTGCAGATGCGTATGGAATCGCCAATCGTCGGGTGGACAAACGAGAAGATTTAGATGACGCAATTCGTGAAATGCTGAAAGACGATAAGCCTTTCTTGCTTGTGGCAGATGTCGAAGAGGAGGGAATGGTCTACCCGATGACCCCAGCTGGAGACACAGTGACAAATATTCTAACCCCTGCAGAATAATGGAAAAAAAATTATATACCGTTACGATATTTTCAGAAAACCATGTAGGTTTGCTGAACCAGATTAGTAATATCTTCACAAGAAGAGGGTTGAACATCGAGACACTTTCGGTTTCGCCGTCTGCGTTGGCTGGAATCCATAAATTCACCGTCACCACCAACTCCGAAGAAAGCACCATTGAAAAGGTGGTGAAGCAAATAGACAAGCGTGTGGATATTATCAAGGCGTTCTATAATACAGATGAAGATTTGGTTTATCAAGAGATCGCTTTGTATAAGGTTGCGACAGACCAGTTTTTGAAACTTGGTTCGGTAGAGGAATTGATTCGTAAGTATAATATCCGCATTTTAGAGATGACGGAGGTTTGTATTGTGTTGGAGAAGACCGGACATTATGATGAGACACAAGGTTTGTTCGACGAGTTGAGTTCTAAACTCACAGTCTTGCAGTTTATACGTTCCGGAAGGATTGCCATCAATAAATCAAAAATTGAACGTTTGTCGGATATGTTGGCACATTTGGAGTCGAAGAGAAGTGTTGAATCTTGAGGAGGAAAAGATGGGAAATGAGATTTGTAATGTAGGATGTATAGAAGTGAACGTTCATCCGTTCGAGGTTGATTTCCGAGGGAAGTTCACCTTCCCTTTGTTGATGAATCAGTTGTTGAATGCCGCAGGGATTCATGCCAACAATCGAGGATTCGGGATTTTCCAGTTGAATGCAGAAGACAAAACATGGGTTTTGTCGAGGGCAGCCATAGAGTTGTATGACTATCCGAAAAATGAAGACGTGTTTGAAATCCGAACTTGGGTGGAAGGGCTGATGCGGACTTTTACTCTTCGTAATTTTGAGGTTGTTGACTCCTGTGGGAATGTGATAGGATATGCAAGGACGGTTTGGGCAATGATTGATATGCACTCTCGGAAACCGGTAAATCTGACAGAACTTGGAATTGACAAGTTTATAGAAAAAAGAGATTGTCCGATTGAACGTTCTGGGAAAATCATGTTGGCAAATGACTATACGGAAAGTAAGTTCACTGTAAAATATAGTGATGTCGATATAAACCAGCATCTCAATAGTGCCAAATATGTTGAGCATATTGTGGATGTCTTTTCTCTGCAGGATTTGAGAGAGAAGGATATCCGAAGATTTGAAATTGAATATATTGAAGAGTGTCATTTCGGAGAGGAGATCATTGTGCGCAAATCCGAAATAACACCGAATGAGTTTGTTGTTGTATTGTTCAATGAACAAGAAGAGGTAGTCTGTAAAAGCAGAATATTTTTTGCAGAAAAAAAGAATTGATTTGAAAAATTGTTGAATCATTTCATGAATTTTAGATGAGTTCTTTTTTTTGCCGTAATAATACTGTATTTTTGCACCTCCTGAGGAGATGAACTTTTCAAGACATCATTGAATTGGGTGAAAAATATAGTCGGATTTCAGGTTATACCTCTGTTAACTCGATAAAAAAAATGTGCGATGACAGAAAAGTGGTTTGTAGCAAAGACTCGTGCAAAGCAAGAAAAAGCTGTTGAAAAAAAAATATCGGAATTAGGATTGAAGATTGAGACATATTTGCCGACGAAATTAGAAGTGCGTAATTGGCGAGACAGGAAGAAGAAAGTGGAGACGGTTCTCATTCCTAATACGATATTTATAAAAGGAAAGAAAGAAGATGTGGTGAGTTTGCATAATGAGCATGGCATAAAACTTTCTTTTATGCGGAATATTACTGGAATTTCAAAAAACGGACTTCTGGTAGTACCAGATGAACAGATGGAAGAGTTTGTTCGTTTCATGAATTTGACAGACAACCAGTATGAGGTCGAGGAGGACTTGAAATATGTGAAGGGAGACAAAGTGATTGTGACCAACGGAGTGTTTAAAGGACTCACTGGCGTTTTGGTTCGCTTGGATGGACGTGATAAAATTGTCGTTACTTTGGAAGGGTTGATTGCTTGTTCAGCTCAGATCTCACTTGAGGATGTCGATAAAATTAATGGATTATAATTAAATATTGTAGATATGACTTATAAAAGAAGTATTGTAATTACTGGGGGAGCCGGATTTATCGGTTCTCATGTTGTGCGTTTGTTTGTCAATAAATATCCAGATTACAAAATTATCAATTTGGATAAACTCACTTACGCAGGTAATTTGGCAAACTTAAAGGATATAGAAGATAAGCCCAATTATAAATTTGTGAAGATGGACATTTGTGATTTTGATGCTTTTTTAGAACTGATGAAAACTGAAAAAGTTGATGGAATCATCCATCTCGCGGCAGAAAGCCATGTGGACCGTAGCATCAAAGACCCTTTTACATTCGCAAAGACCAATGTGATGGGTACGTTGTCCCTATTGCAAGCTGCCAAAAGTTATTGGGAGTCTTTGCCTGAAAAGTATGAAGGGAAAAGATTTTACCATATTTCAACCGACGAAGTGTACGGTGCTTTGCAGATGACCCATCCGGAAGGTATTGAACCTCCTTTTACGACGACAGCTTCCAGTGGGGAGCATCATTTGGCTTACGGTGAAAATTTCTTTTATGAGACCACAAAATATGACCCACACTCACCATACTCTGCCTCTAAAGCTGGGTCGGATCATTTTGTGAGGGCTTTCCATGATACTTATGGATTACCGACGATTGTGACAAACTGCTCGAATAATTATGGTCCTTATCAATTTCCAGAGAAACTGATCCCTTTGTTTATCAATAATATCCGTCAAGGTAAACCGCTTCCAGTATATGGGAAAGGCGAGAATGTCAGAGATTGGCTTTATGTGGTTGACCATGCAAGAGCCATTGATGTCATCTTCCATGATGGTAAAATCAATGAAACCTATAATATTGGAGGCTTCAATGAGTGGAAGAACATTGATTTGATAAAAGTGATTATCAAGACAGTTGATCGTTTGTTAGGGAACAAAGAAGGAGAGAGTGAGAAGTTAATTACTTATGTTACAGATAGAGCGGGACATGACCTCCGTTATGCAATAGACTCTACAAAGTTGAAGAACGAACTTGGCTGGGAACCAAGTCTTCAATTTGAAGAAGGGATTGAAAAGACTGTGAAATGGTATTTGGAAAACCAAGATTGGATGGATAATATCACGAGTGGAGACTACGAGAAGTACTACGAAGAGATGTATGCAGGGAAATAAATAACATCCCTAAAAAGATAAAATTTTTTGAAGAGGAATGACGGTCTGTCTTTTCTCTTCTTTTTTTTGAAAAATTTAAGTTAAAACGATAGGTTATTAGCGTTTTTAAGTGTTATTTTGTATCTGATTTGTGTGACTCTGTTTGATAGTCATTGTGACTATCAACGGCGAAGCCGTGGAAAGAGGCGAGGTTGATGATTAAGACATTTTTTATACATTCCCCAAATTAGTGAGATGAGAGATTTTGAGAACTTGAAAATCGCAGTTGCCGGAACAGGATATGTGGGTCTGAGTATTGCTACATTGTTGGCTCAGCATCATGATGTTGTGGCTGTTGATGTGGTGAAGGAAAAGGTGGATTTAATCAATGCAAGGAAGTCGCCGATTCAGGATGATTATATCGAAAAGTATCTGAAAGAGAAGGATTTGCGATTGTTAGCAACATTAGATGGGAAGGCTGCATACGCAGATGCGGATTTTGTGGTGATTGCTGCTCCGACAAACTACGACCCGGTGAAAAACTATTTTGATACGAGTCATGTAGAGGAGGTTATTGATTTGGTGTTAGAGGTAAATCCGGATGCCGTGATGGTAATCAAATCAACTATTCCTGTGGGTTACACTCGAAATCTTTATGTGAAATATGCAGATAAGTTTGCTCAAACAGCCGCTCTAAAAAGTAAAAAGTTCAATTTGCTTTTCTCTCCGGAGTTTTTAAGAGAGAGCAAAGCTTTATATGATAATCTATATCCATCCAGAATTATTGTAGGTTATCCGAAAAAAATCGAGGCGGATTGTTTTGAAGATGAAAACAGGGCAATAGAGGCAGTAGCTCATCCTGATATTGAAAGCTATGCTAAAACTTTCGCCCGTTTATTGCAAGAGGGTGCTCTGAAAGAGGATGTTGAAGTCCTTTTTATGGGAATGAAAGAGGCAGAAGCTGTTAAGTTATTTGCCAATACCTATTTGGCTCTTCGTGTTAGTTATTTCAATGAGTTGGATACGTATGCTGAGGTAAAGGGACTGGATGCTCAGGCGATAATTCAGGGCGTAGGTCTGGATCCTCGTATCGGAACTCACTATAATAATCCAAGTTTTGGTTATGGTGGATATTGTTTGCCCAAAGACACGAAACAGTTGTTGGCCAACTATGAGGATGTTCCTCAAAATATGATGACTGCTATAGTGGAGAGCAATAGAACACGCAAGGACTTTATTGCGGACCAGATTCTTCGCAAAGCAGGGTATTACAGTTATACAGACCAGTGCGATTACAATCAGGAGCATGAAAAGGAGGTTACCATCGGCGTTTATCGTCTGACGATGAAAAGCAACTCGGATAACTTCCGTCAAAGTTCCATTCAAGGTGTCATGAAGCGTGTCAAAGCGAAGGGGGCTACGGTAATCATTTACGAACCGACTTTAGAAGATGGAACCACATTCTTTGGCAGCAAGGTGGTGAATGACCTTGAACAATTTAAGTCCCTCAGCAATGCCATCGTGGCCAACCGTTATGATTCCGTTTTGGATGATGTTAAAGATAAGGTTTACACGAGGGATATATTTGGACGGGATTAGCGGGAGGTTACGTGCTCATGGAGATGATTGTTGTTGCTTCGATTTGATAGATAGTTTGCAGTATGGAAAGAGGTGAAAATTTAGACAAAGTGAGTGAAATTTATCATGGAAGTAATTAGTGCATGTGATGAAGTCTGTTCAAGCGGTGGAAGATGGAGGAGAAGAGCAAAAGTCTTATTTTTTTAAATGGTGGGATTTAATGGGTGTAGGGGCAATAACTTATCTATAGTAGATGCCGAGACAGAACTTAATTTTGTAGTTATAAAGATTAAGCTGCAAGGTTGCTCGCAAACAAATAGGAGAGTAGTTTATACCCTGAAATTATGTGAATGTTAACAATGTTAAAGTTTTGTAGGAATGTTTGATTTAAATAAATTTATAGGTGAGCATGTAACACAAAGAAGTGTTAGTTTGTTTGCTGAAGATATAAACAATAACAGAGAAGTATTAAGAAGAGAGGTTGAAGGTAAGAGTCTTTGTGTGGTTGGGGGGGCTGGAAGTATCGGTTCATCATTCATTAGAGCAATTCTTCCGTTCAAACCTTCAAAGCTTGTTGTGATTGATTTGAACGAGAATGGGCTTGCCGAGCTGACGCGCGATCTTCGTTCTACCAAGAATATGTATGTTCCAGAAGAGTATCGTGCATATACTTTGAATTTTGCGGATCCTATCTTTGCTCGTATCTTTAGAGAGGAAAAAGGATTTGATATTGTTGCTAACTTTTCTGCTCACAAGCATGTGCGTTCTGAAAAGGATAAATATTCAGTGCAAGCTTTGATTGAGAACAATGATATCAAGGCAAAGAAGTTCATGGATCTTCTTTGCGAGTATCCGCCTAAGCACTTCTTTTGTGTTTCAACAGATAAGGCTGCCAATCCGGTAAATATCATGGGAGCTAGCAAACGCGTTATGGAAGACATGGTGATGGCTTATTCTGACCATTTCCCTGTTACTACAGCTCGTTTTGCAAATGTGGCATTTTCCAATGGTTCTTTGCCAGACGGATGGGTGGCGAGATTGATGAAACGTCAGCCACTTGTATCTCCTTCTGATGTGAAACGTTATTTTGTTTCTCCCGAGGAGTCTGGCCAGATATGTATGTTAGCATGTATCCTTGGAAATACAGGAGAAGTATTCTTCCCTAAGTTTGGAGAGGATCAGATGATTACTTTCAGCAGTTTCTGTAAGAAGTTCATTGAGACAGCTGGTTACAAGGAGCATCAGTGTTCTTCAGATAAGGAAGCAGTTGAGTTTGCAGCTAACCGTTCTGAAGAAGATACAGATTATCCTGTAGTATATTTCAAGAGTGATACTACTGGTGAAAAAGATTTCGAAGAGTTTTACGTTCCTGGTGAAAAATTGAATATGGAGCGTTTCACTGCGTTGGGTGTGATTGAAGAGACTGTTCGCCGTCCTAAGGAAGAGGTAGATTTATTCTTTAGTGAGCTTGAGGGAATCTTCCAAAAGGATGAGTTTACTAAGGCTGAGATTGTAGAGGCTCTAAAGAAGTTCCTTCCTAATTTCGAGCACGAAGAAAAGGGTAAGAATTTGGATCAAAAGATGTAATACTCGATTGAATGGATGATAATAAAGGGATTGTTTGTATCCTTTCTTCCTACCAAGATATTGAGTGTGGATACTTACATACCTCAAACATTAAAAAGAATATTATAATAGTATGTCAGACTATAGCAAAATCATAGGCTTCGTCAAGGAAGTTTTTGGTAATCAGGAGTTTACTTCTCTTGCTGTTCCTGTGTTTGCAGGAAACGAGAAGAAATATTTGGAGGAGTGCATTGACACTACTTTTGTATCGTCTGTAGGTAAATTTGTTGACCGTTTTGAGAAAGATGTCGCCGAATATGCCGGTTGTAAGAAAGCGGTTGTATGTGTGAGTGGTACTAATGCACTCCACATGTCGATGATGCTTGTGGGTGTAGAACGTGATGACGAGGTACTTACTCAGGCGTTGACATTCATTGCTACTTGTAACGCTATCAGTTATATTGGTGCTCATCCAGTATTTATCGATGTAGATAAGAGCACTATGGGACTTTCACCGGATGCATTGAAAGAGTGGTTGGTAAAGAATGCAGAGGAGAAAAACGGACAGTGCCATAACAAAAATACCGGTCGTAGAGTAAAGGCTTGTGTGCCTATGCACACATTCGGTCATCCTGTTCGCATTGAGGAAATAGCAAATCTTTGTGAGGAATATCACATAGAGTTGGTGGAGGATGCAGCCGAGTCTATAGGCTCCCTTTATAAGGGAAAGCATACAGGTACTTTTGGTAAGGTAGGAGCTATTTCATTCAATGGCAACAAGACCATTACCACAGGAGGTGGCGGTATGATGCTGTTCAATGACGAAGAGTTGGCAGCTCATGCAAAGCACTTGACCACACAGGCAAAGGTTCCTCATCGCTGGGAGTTCCGTCACGATCATGTAGGCTATAATTACCGTATGCCAAATATCAATGCAGCACTTGGTTGTGCTCAGTTGGAGAATTTGGATAAGTTCATTGCAAGCAAGCGTCAGTTGGCACTTGAATATGCTGAGTATTTCAAGAATGTAGAAGACATCCACTTTTTTACTGAACCAGAGGATACTTTCTCAAACTACTGGTTGCAGGCAGTTGTCCTCAAAGATAAGGATGCTCAGCAGGGATTCCTTCAGCAGACCAATGACAATGGTGTGATGACTCGTCCTATTTGGGAACTCATGAACCGCCTTCCGATGTTTGAGCATTGTGAAAACGATGGTTTGAAGAATACTATCTGGTTTGCAGATAGAGTGGTTAATATTCCAAGTTCTGTAAGATTATAATGAATCATAAAAATCTCATCATGGTCGGTGGTGGCGGTCACTGCAAGTCTGTCATTGATGTGGCAGAGTCAGCTGGCTACAACATTTTGGGTATTCTTGATATGCCAGAGGACGTGGGTAAGTCAGTCTTGAACTACAAAGTGATAGGAACCGATGAGGAGATTCCACAATATGTAGATAAGGCAGAATTTGTCATAACTGTCGGATTTATAAAGAGTCCCGTGATACGAATTCGCATTTACAATAGAATAAAAGAAGCTGGGGGGAAGTTGGCAACTATCGTTGCTTCTACTGCCCATGTCTCCCGTTATGCCACTTTGGGGGAGGGTACGGTGGTGATGCATCAAGCAGTAGTGAATGCCGGTGCACAAATAGGTGTGAATTGCATTATAAATACTTTCGCTAACATTGAACACGATGCGGTAGTTGGCGAACAATGCCACATCTCAACAGGTACTATGGTGAATGGAGATTGCAAAGTAGGTGATAGAGTTTTTATTGGTAGTCAATCAGTCCTTGCCAATGGTATTGCCATAGGTGAAGACATTATTATAGGAGCAGGTTCTTTAGTACGCAAGAGTATTTCTGACAAAGGTATCTATTCTGGCAATCCTGCTATTCTAAAGATAAAGGGTAAATGAGCAGACATGTGCTGATTATAGCAGAGGCTGGTGTAAATCACAATGGTTCATTGGAACTTGCCAAGCAGTTGATTGATAAGGCTGTTGAGGCTGGAGTCGATATCATCAAGTTCCAAACATTCAAGACTGAAAAGTTGGTCTCTAAGGATGCCAAGCAGGCTGAGTATCAGCAGAAAAATATTGGCAAGAAGGGCGAAGGACAGTTAGCGATGCTTAAGAAATTAGAATTGTCTCATGAATACCATGAAGAGTTGATGGCTTACTGTAGAGAAAAAGGCATCCGTTTCTTCTCAACAGCCTTTGATATGGATTCCATTGACTATCTGCATTCTTTGAATATGGGACTTTGGAAGATACCTTCGGGTGAGATAACCAACTATCCATACCTTCGTAAGATTGCCCAATATCAAGAGCCTGTTATTCTTTCAACAGGAATGTGCGAACTGAATGATATTGAAGCTGCTCTAAATGTCTTGTTGGAATTTGGAGCAAAAAAGGAACAAATCACTATACTGCATTGCAATACCGAATATCCTACACCTTTGGGAGATGTCAATCTTAAGGCCATGTTAGAGATTGGAGAAAAGTTTGGTGTACAGGTAGGATATTCAGACCATACCAAGGGTATTGAAGTGCCTATTGCAGCAGTTGCTTTAGGAGCAACGGTTATTGAAAAGCATTTTACCCTAGACAAGAACATGGAAGGCCCTGACCACAAGGCATCGCTTGAACCGGAGGAGTTGAAGGCTATGGTTAGTGCCATCCGTAATATAGAACAGGCTTTAGGCTCAGGTCATAAAACCATATCAGAATCGGAACGCAAGAATATTGAGATTGCCCGTAAGAGCATTGTTTCAGCTTGTCCGATCAAAAAAGGAGAAATGTTTACTGAAGAAAACCTTACGGTAAAACGACCAGGAACAGGAATCTCACCAATGCGATGGAACGAGATTGTCGGTCAGACCGCAAGAAAGGATTTTGAAGAAGAGGAGATGATTGTATTATGAGAAAAATATGTGTGGTGACGGGAAGTCGTGCTGAATATGGTCTTCTATCAGGTTTGATGCGAGCAATCAAGGAGGATTCCGGACTAGAACTGCAAGTTATAGCGACGAATATGCATCTTTCTCCTGAGTTTGGACTTACATACCGCAATATTGAGGAAGATGGATTTTTCATCAACAAAAAGGTGGAGATGCTTCTTTCTTCGGATACAGCGAATGCCACAGCCAAATCAGTTGGTTTAGGATTCATTGGTTTTGCAGATGCATACGAAGACTTGAAGCCTGATATGATAGTAGTTTTGGGGGACCGTTATGAAATAATGTCAGCTGTATCTACGGCACTTTTCTATAAGATCCCTGTGGCTCATCTTCATGGTGGTGAGATTACAGAGGGGGCTTACGATGATTGCATTCGCCATTCTATCACCAAGATGTCTCACCTGCATTTTACCAGCACAGAGGAGTATCGTCAGCGAGTAATCCAGTTAGGTGAAGAACCGAATCGCGTATTCAATGTGGGCGCTCTTGGGATTGAAAATATTAGGAAAGTTCCTTTAATGAGCAAAGAAGAACTGGAAGCCTCCTTGGATGGTTTCATCTTTGGTGATAAAGCTCTCTTGGTGACATACCATCCCGTAACCCTTGGAGATTCTGCTGCTGAAGAGCAGATTAAGAACCTCCTTGCTGCTCTTGATGAGTATCCTGAATATAAGGTTATCTTCACATTGCCAAATTCAGATACAGACGGACGAGTGATTATCAAACTCATCAACGAATATGTAGCCAAACATTCAGATAGAGCAGTAGCCCACCCATCCTTGGGGTTGAGACGTTATCTTTCTGCCCTTCAATTTGTGAAGGCTGTTGTAGGTAACTCTTCAAGCGGTATCATTGAAGTTCCTTCTTTTGGTATTCCTACCTTGAATATTGGAGATCGTCAAAGAGGACGACTTGCTGCAGAGAGTGTGGTGAATTGTGGAACAAGCAAGGAAGATGTTTTAGCTGGTTTGGAGAAGATTGTCAATGTAGAACCGAAAGATATACACAATCCTTACGAAGGTAAGAACACTACAGCAGACATCCTGCAGGTATTGAAGACTTATCCGCTTGAAGGATTGATTCAGAAATCATTTTATAACTTGAAATAAGTCTTATGAAAATCATAGTTATAGGTTTGGGTTCTATGGGAAAACGTAGACTCAGATTGCTTAGTGAACGTAACGATGTAGAACTCTTTGGTATTGATGCCCAGGTGTCTCGTTGTGAAGAAGTTAAAGAGAAGTTTGGAATTACTTGCTTCAAAAGTATAGCAGAGGCGGCAGAAGCAGAAGATATTGAGGCAGCTGTTATCTCTACATCTCCACTCTCACATGCAGCTATCATCAAAGAGTGCTTGACCCACAACCTGCATGTCTTTACAGAAATCAATTTGGTGCAGGATGGCTATGAGGAGAATATGGCACTTGCCAAAGAAAAGAATTTGGTGCTCTTCCTTTCTTCAACGTTCCTTTATAGAAAAGAAACACAGACTATTATTGAAAAGGTTCAGAATGCCCAATGTCCTCTTAACTACATCTACCATGTAGGTCAGTATCTTCCTGATTGGCATCCGTGGGAAAGCTATAACAGTTATTTTATAGGTAATCCAAGAACGAACGGTTGTCGCGAAATTATGGCCATTGATTTGCCATGGGTAGTTTCTGCATTTGGTTCTATCAAAAGCGTTTCTGCAATCAAGAGCAAGAATACTGAGTTGAATATCACATATAACGATAACTATCTGATTACATTTGAGCACGAAAGCGGACATAAAGGAGTCTTTGCTGTGGATGTGGTAGCTCGTAAGTCGGGCAGAAACATTGAAATCTTTGGAGAGCAGCTTCATCTTTCCTGGAATGGTACGGCGGATTCGTTGAAGATATTTAATATAGAGGAAAAGAAGGATGAAGTAGTCTCATTCGACAATGCTTCCGAGCATGTGGAAGGATATGCAGCTTTTGTGACAGAGAATCCCTATCGTGAGGAGCTTACCTCTTTCTTGAAGCAAATCGCAGACAGAAGCTATTCTCCAGCATGGGACTTCGAAAAAGATAAAGTAGTCCTTGATATCATTGATCAAATAGAAGCCTAATGAAAAACCATCAGATAGCCTTTGTGGGAATGGGATCTATTGGCAAAAGACACTTGAAAAATGTTTGCCAATTGATAACCTCACAAGGCAACACCTACAGCATTGATCTTTATAGAAGTTCAATGACACGTGAAATTCCGGAAGATGTTAGTGTTCTGGTGGCTAACCAATATCTATATAGCCAAGAGGTGCAAAGAGAATATGATATGGTTTTCATTACCAATCCCACCTCATTGCATCTTGAGACAGTTATAAAATTCCGTCCGTTCACTAAGGCGTTCTTTATTGAAAAACCTGTGTTTGGCTCGTTTGAAGTGGATGAGCAAATTGTGGCAATGTTAGATGAGATTCCTTCCTATGTGGCTTGTCCATTACGTTATAATCCAGTTCTTCAGTACCTAAAGCAAAATGTAGATATGGAGAAAGTAATCTCCGTTAGGGCTATGTCTTCCAGCTATCTGCCAGATTGGCGACCAGGACAGGATTATCGTGAAACTTACAGTGCTCATACGGAATTGGGAGGAGGGGTAGATATAGACCTTATCCACGAATGGGATTATCTGACTTGGATTTTCGGAATGCCAACAGAATGTTTAGGGATTGCCGGTCGTTTCTCTAATCTTGAAATCAATAGCAACGATACAGCCCTTTATGTGGCAAAGAACGATAAGATAACCTACGAACTCCATCTTGATTACTTTGGTCGCAAAACTCTACGCACCCTTGATATCTTTACACAGGATGATACTTTACAGTGTGATATAGTAGGTGGAACTGTTACATATCTGAAAGAGGGAAAAGCATTTGACTTTAACAGCGAGCGCAATGTTTTCCAGATGGAGGAAATCAAGCATTTCTTTGATATAGCAGAAGGTAGAGTGGAGAATGATAGCAATGTAAGGCATGGCGTCCAAGTCTTGAAATTAACACAATCGAAAATATAAACCAACATGAATATACTGATTACAATCTGTGCTCGTGGTGGATCGAAAGGAATCCCGGGCAAGAATATAAAGATGCTGAATGGCAAGCCGCTCATTGGCTATACCATTGATATTGCCAAACGATTCCAAGAGAAACATGGCAATGTGGAAATTGCACTCTCAACAGACTCGGATGAGATTATTAGAGTAGCTGAGGAATGTGGTCTGCATTCAGACTACAAGCGTCCTGAAGCTTTGGGAGGCGATATCGTAGGTAAGATTGATGCCATCAAGGATATTGTCCTTTATACCGAGAATGCCAAAGGTATCATGTATGACTATGTGTTGGATATGGATGTAACGTCTCCTCTTCGTACATTAGAGGATTTGGAAGAGGCGTTTGAGTTGATGAATGCCGATTCTAATGCAGTTAATCTGTTTTCTGTAAGTGAAGCAGGGAGAAGCCCTTATTTCAATCAGGTAGAGCAGAAGGAGAATGGATATTTCAATAAGGTGAAAGATGCTGGAATTGTTCTCACGCGCCAGTCAGCTCCCAAAGTATATGATCTCAATGCATCTTTCTATATCTATAGAAGAGAATTCTTTGATTTAGGTTACATGGGCGCTATTACAGATCGTTCTTTGATTTACTTGATGAAGCACACATGCTTTGACCTGGATTACCCTATAGATTTTGAAATTATCTCATTCTTGTTGGAGAATGATAAGTTGGATTTTATGAAGGTATAAGTAATGCTTGATTTTAAACAGTTAAAGCGTAATCTGAAAAAGGATATTTCGGGTATGCCATCTATTAAGGTTTCACTTCTAGGAGACTCTGCTACTCAGTTTCTTGCAACTGCAATCAAGGGAGAAAGTATAGAACGAGGATATAATATCGACCTTTTTGAGGCAGAATATAATCAGGTAGAGCGCCAGATACTTGACCCAACAAGTGACTTATATGCACACGATTCGAAATATACCGTAATATTTCAATCAACCCATAAGTTGTTGGAGCAGTACTCGCTAATGTCTACATTGGACTGGAGTAAACTTGCAGAAGACCGCATTAACTTCGTGCGAACAATCTGTGAGAGTGTAAACGGTAAGATTATATACTATAATTATCCAGAAATAGAGGATACGGTATTTGGTTCGTATGCAAATAAGGTGGCAGGTTCATTCACGTACCAGTTGCGCAAACTGAATTTCGAACTCATGAATCTTGCACAAGAGTATCCACACCTCTATATATGTGATATAGTTGGTATCCAGAATAAGTATGGTCGAGATTTCATGTTCGACTCAACTGTTTATGTGAGTACAGAGATGATTCTTTCTATTGATGCACTTCCTTATGTGGCTTCTCGTACTATGGATATTATTAGCAGCATAGAGGGAAAGTTTAAGAAATGCTTGATACTCGATTTGGATAACACTGTTTGGGGGGGGAGCGTAGGTGATGATGGATGGGAAAATATTCAAGTTGGCCATGGTCTTGGTATCGGTAAGGCGTTCTCAGAGTTCCAGCAATGGGTCAAGAAACTTAAGAACCGTGGGATCATTATTTGCGTATGTTCAAAGAACGATGAGTACAAAGCAAAGGAACCATTTGAGAAAAATCCGGAGATGGTACTCGAACTTGATGACATCTCAGTCTTTGTTGCTAACTGGGAGAATAAGGCAGATAATATCCGTACCATTCAGAGCATTCTTAATATTGGTTTCGATTCGATGGTTTTCCTTGACGATAATCCGTTCGAACGTAATATTGTAAGAGAAAATGTGCCTGGGGTTACCGTTCCTGAACTACCTGAAGACCCTGGAGACTATTTGGAATATTTATATTCGCTAAATCTGTTTGAAACAGCTTCTTACTCATCTGCTGATAAGGACAGAACAAAGCAGTATCAAGTGGAGGCACAACGAGTATCAACTGCAAAGAAGTTTACCAATGAAGCAGATTTTCTCAAATCCCTTGATATGGTGAGTGAGGTAAGCAATTTTAATAGTTTCAATACTCCTAGAGTAGCTCAACTTTCGCAGAGAAGTAACCAGTTCAATCTTCGTACTGTCCGCTATACTGAAGACCAAATTACTGCTATAGAAAATGATTCAAAGCAGAAAGGATTTGCTTTCACTCTAGAGGATAAGTTTGGCGACAATGGTCTGATAGCAGTTGTGATTCTGAAGGAGTTGGAATCTGAGACTAGCTTCATTGATACATGGTTTATGTCATGTAGAGTATTAAAGAGAGGAATGGAAAACTTTACTCTAAATACCATCGTAGCTTGGGCAAAGGAGAACGGATATAAGAAAATCATAGGTGAGTATATTCCAACCCCAAAGAACGGAATGGTATCAGAACATTATACTATTCTTGGATTCAATGAATTGAAGGGAGTAGAACCTGCTCAATGGGAGTTGGATGTGAATGCATATCAGAATAGAGAGTGTTATATTGAAAGAAAGAAATAATAATATAAAACAATATGGAAAGAAAAGTAATATTCGAAAGATTGAATGAGATTTTTGTTGACATCCTTGATTTAGAGGAAGTTGCTCTCACAGAAGAGACATGTTCAGATGATATAGATGAATGGGACTCTTTAAGTCATATACAACTAATTGTTGCTATAGAAAAGGCCTTTGGTTTGAAGTTTAAGGCACAAGAAATGCTTTCGTGGAATAATGTAGGTGCTATGGTTGATTGCATACAATCTAAACTCTAAAATTATGGTAAAGAAGGATTATGAGGCTCTAAAGAAGTGTATACTGCAAGATTATCCTTTTGAATATGAGTGGAATGATGATGAGTATTATGAAATTTTTGACAAATGTTATAATGCAATTTTACATGATCATGCCCAAATTAATAATCCTTATTATTCAAATGAATCAGGAGGTTTTATAAGGTTGCAGTATTTGGATCATTACGTTATACTCTGCCATCGCTATGCAAATATATTATGGAAAAGTGGTAAAAATGAAGCTGCTGAAGTAGTATACTACTCGTTAAGAGTTCGTGGTGGCTTGGATTTATTTTACAGAACAGAATTTGGTCCTTGCTTTATGCCAGTCCATGCATTAGGTGCAGTAATTGATTCGCATTCTAAGTATGGAAAATGCTTTAAATTTTACGATGGTGTTCATATCGGACCTTATAGTATAGCAGGGGTGCACCCTTCTAAGTGGAAGCATCCAGAGTTTGGAGATTTTGTAACTGTATTGGCGCATTGTAAAATCTATGGAAAGACCAGAATTGGAAATAACGTGATTGTTGCTTCCGGTACAACTTTGATTAATGCTAAGGTACCTGATAACTGTATTGTTACCGGAACATCACCAGACTTGTATTTTATTCCATTGAAAGTGTCTAATGAGGAGATTCTTAGAAATAAATGAACAAATATATAATTCAGCAAACTAATTCTATCAGAGAGGCTCTCGTTTCTCTCAATCTGGTAACTTCTGATACACAATCTCTTTTGGTAGTTGACGAAAACCAAAAGTTAGTCGGAACTCTTACTGATGGAGACATTCGCAGAGGATTGATTTCAGGTATAGAACTTACGGATCCCGTGAGTGCTATCATGCATAAGGATTTCAAGTATATTCTTGAGTCCGAGTTTGATGTGGCTCGTCTGAAGGTCTTTCGAGATAAGAGAGTCCTCTTCATTCCTATATTGGATGCTGAACGTCATATCGTGGATGTGATAAATTTAAAAAAGTATAAGTCACATCTCCCGATTGATGTTGTATTAATGGCAGGGGGGAAAGGTGAACGTCTCCGTCCACTGACAGAGAATACTCCTAAGCCACTTTTGAAGGTAGGTAAAAAGTGTATTATCGACCATAATGTAGATAGGCTGATGGCATATGGTATCAATCATGTGAATGTTACTGTGAATTATTTAGGTGAACAGTTGGAAGAGCATTATGCAGAGCCAAAAAATGGAGTGCAGGTGCGTACTTTCCGTGAACCGAAATATTTGGGCACTATAGGCAGTATCAAATTTGTGGATACTTTCTACAATGACACTATACTTGTAATGAACTCAGACCTTTTTACTAATATTGATTATGAAGATTTCTTTCTACATTTCAAGTTACATAATGCTGAGATGTCGGTAGCTGCTGTTCCGTATGATGTAAGTATTCCATACGGTATTTTGGAGTTAGAGGGGCGTAATATTAAAGGTCTTCTTGAAAAGCCAAAGTATAACTATTATGTCAATGCAGGTATTTACTTGATTCAAAAATCTGTTTTGTCTGAAATTCCTGAAAATGAATTTTTTAACGCAACAGATTTAATAGAAAAGTTGATAGTTAAAGGTAAGTCTGTGATTCGTTATCCTTTAGATGGTACTTGGATTGATATTGGTCAGTATTCAGAATTGGAAAAAGCAAAAAATTTGGTTAAGCACATGAAGTTATAATTGATTAGTGATACATGGTATAGAAGAAATTACTCTTTTATGTTTTATTTTGCATAATAAAAATGTTAAGAAAGCTTTTAACTAATACGCTTTTATTTGGATTAGCACCGTATGTCCCTAAAGTTGTTTCGGTATTTTTAATGCCGGTAATGACAAGATATTTAACATCAACGGATTATGGTATTGCAGGAACAATTGATGCTTACACATCTGCGTTGTCAGCTTTTGCAACGTTGGGATTTGGCTCTGTTCTCTCGGTTGTTTTTTTAGAGCAAAAAATCATTGTAAGGTTCTATGGAGGGAAATTTATGGCTTCCTGCAGATATGGATGGTTGTGTTTGCTGTTATTCAAGCGGTGTACTTTATTTTGTTATTCCTCTGGAGGCTGAGCGGTATAAATGATGGATTATATTGTTTACTAATTTTTCAAATGTTTTTTTTGGTCCTACTGCAGTCTTGGGTAATTTATATTATGTTTCTTCAATGAAACCGTTGCCTGTAGTATTGAGAAGTGTTATAGGTGGAATTGTAACGATTTTGGCGAATTATTTCTTGGTGGTTCATTATAAATTAGGATATTTTGGATGGTATGTAGGAGGTTTTATAGGAACATTTATAGTCAATGGGTCGTATTGGTATGATGTAAATTTTAAATTGGGCTTGAAACCTATATATAAATTCAAGAAAAAAACCATAATTAAGTATCTTAAAATCGCTATGCCAACAATACCGCATTATTATTCTGGGTATATGATGAATACATCTAGTAAAATGGTTATGGATGTTCAAGGCGTTTCACTTGGAGTTATAGGACAGTCTAATATTGTATTACAAATAGGCAATTTGATGACAGCATGGGTTGAAGCAATAAACCAAGCAATAAATCCAATGGCAATGAATGAGATTCGTAATAATGATGAAGAAAAAGCTAAAAGATTGATTTATATATATTATTTAATTACTCTTACTTGTACTTTTATTTTTTCAGTGTGGAGTAGGGAAATTTTTGATCTCTTAATATCAAATGATAGGTAGCTTCACTTTTTTGGCGTATAGGTCAAATTGCAGGCTGTAAACAAGTATGTATTGTTCAATAGGTCAAATTGCAGGCTGAAATTGAGTCATGTAATTTGTCTATATCAGCTGATGCTATTACCTTTGCTCCGCAGTCTGAAGC
>CALFTM010000024.1 GCA_937916355.1 uncultured Bacteroidales bacterium | reverse complement strand
AGACCGCCCCTGAGTTGGCAGGTACATGGCCAAAAGATATCGAAGATCAAGATAATTGCGTAGCCAACGCCGATGTTACAGGCTTGATGAGTGACGCAGACGTTAAGGCCCTTTACAAGGATTGTAGCACATTTGAAGTTACTCATGAAGATGCAACGACGGGTGATGATTGTAGTTGGACAGTCACTCGTACTTACACCATCAAGGACAAGTGCAACAACGCTACTACCAAGACAATGAGCGTAAGCGGCAGCGATAAGACCGCCCCTGAGTTGGCAGGTACATGGCCAAAAGATATCGAAGATCAAGATAATTGCGTAGCCAACGCCGACACCAGCGGCTTGCTGAGCGACGAAGACGTTAAGGCACTTTACAAAGATTGTGGTACATTTGAAGTTAGCCATGCCGATGCAACGACAGGCGATGATTGTGGTTGGACAGTCACTCGTACCTATACAATCAAGGACAAGTGCAACAATGAAACCACCAAGACAATGAGCGTGAGCGGTAGCGACCAGACTGCGCCAGTCATAAGTGGAGAGTTGGTTGATTTGGAGGTTGTTGGATGTACGGTTGCGGATGCACCGGCGGCTTATACAAGTATATCAGAACTTACGAATAAAGGCATTTCCGTAGATGATAATTGTGGTATGGAGGTTGTCTTGGTAGGTTCTAAGGATGATGTCGTTTCCGATGATTGTGATATTGAAATTAAAAGGACTTATACGATTGAGGATCAATGTGGTAATGCCACTTCAACAGTTCAGAAGATAACGATCAAGCGTTCTGATTTCAGTATGCCAGAAAATACTGGCTCTACAATTAATTGCGTGAGCGATTTGAAAGAACCTGATGAGATGCCAATAGTGAAAGATGCTTGTGGAAACGTCTTGACTCCAAGTACTCCGGTGTTGAGCAAATTCCCTGAGTGCGAGGGTGAGGTTACTTATACTTATACCTACAAGGATTGTGCAAATCATAGTCATGATTGGATTTATACTTACAAAATTGAGAAGTTGGCTCCAACCATTGATGATGAGAATGTTCAGAATGGTAGTGTAATTGCATGTATTGATGATGCAAAAGAGCCTAAAAGTGTTCCGGTTGCAAAGAATAGTTGTGGTGAAGTGTTGACTCCGACCATTGTCCGTTCTGAAGATTGGACGGGTGGTAAGAAGGATTGCTCAGGCAAGATTTTGTACACTTACACCTATACTGATTGTGGAAAGAGTAGCGAGTGGGTTTATACCTACACGTTGAAGGATGATGTTGCTCCTCGTTTGTCTGATTCTCAAGAATGGCCAACTGACATTACAGGACAAAATAATTGTTATGCGAACATTGATAAGAGTTTGTTGTACACGGATAGTCAGGTTCAATTGATGTTTGTAGATAATTGTTCAGAGGTCAGTGTGACGTATGAAGATAAAGTAGAAGGAGATGATTGCGCATGGAAAGTTACCCGTACTTATACTATTAGTGATGCTTGTGGTAACGTTATAGAAAAGACAATGAGCATCTCTGGCGGTGATAAGAATAAGCCAAACTTGGTCGGTGAATGGCCAAGTGATGTGGAGAATCAATCTTCTTGCTATCTGACAGCAGATTTGAGCGGTCTCAAAGATGTTGAATTCATCAAGAGCTTGTACTCTGATGATTGTGGTGATTTAAATGTCTCATTTGAGGATGAAAAGGTTGATGCTGATTGTGGATGGAGTGTGGCTCGTACTTATACGATTTCGGATGCTTGTAATAATAGTGTGACAGGAAAAGTGTCTGTTTCAGGTAAGGATAGCGAGAAGCCGGTTATTACTACATTGGCAAAAAATGAAGATTTGGGCTGCAACCCAACTATTGTTCCGCCGACATTTGAGGTGACGGACAATTGTGATAAAACGGTGTCTGTGGATGTTTCTCCGATGGATGTGATCACCGATGGTTGCAAGAAAACTCAATCTTGGATGGCTACGGCAAAGGATGTTTGTGGCAATGTTGCGGATCCAATCACCATCACCTACACATGGACAGAGGATAAAGTTAAGCCAGTCATATCAACCACAGCAAAAAGCGAGGACAAGGGCTGCAACCCAACAATCGTAGCACCAACCTTTACGGTTAATGACAACAGCGGCGAGGCGTTGGTTGCGACCGTTACAACAATAGGTGTTGAAGGCGACGGCTGCGCAAAGAGCCAGACATGGACAGCGACTGTTTCGGATGGCTGCGGCAACGAGGCAGTCCCAGTGAGCATTACTTATACATGGACAGAAGATGGCGAAAAGCCAGTTATAGCAACCACAGCAAAAAGCGAGGACAAAGGCTGCAACCCAGAAATCGTAGCACCAACCTTTACGGTTAGCGACAACTGCGATACCAATGTAAGTGTAAATGTGACCACGACGGGAGTGCAAAAAAATGGATACGAGAGAAGTCAGACATGGACGGCAACTGCAGAGGACGCTTGTGGCAATAAGGCAGAACCAGTCATCATCACCTACACATGGTTGGAAGATGGAGAAGACCCATTGACCGTGAAGATGCCTTCTGATATGGTTATTTGTCAAGGTGAGGAGGTGAACTTGAATCCGACAATCACCGGTACGCCAACCACCATCAGTTGGATGGTGGAGGGAGCAGAAATTGCATCTGATGCAGAAATGACGGTGTCTCCAAATAAGACAACCACATATCATTTCACAGCAACGGCAAACGAGTGTTTCTCTGCTTCGGGTGCTGTGACGATTACGGTTGAAGAGCCTATCACTTTCGATTTGAAAGAGACTGATTTGATGATTTGTGAGGGAACTACGGTCGCATTTGAACCAATCAATTTGAAGGGAACTTTGAGCGAACATCCTTACAAGTGGTTGAAGAATGGAAGTGTCTTAGTGACAACTGCTCAAATGACGGACGTGCCAACTGAAGATGCGCTTTACGAGTTGGTGGTTTCAGGAAATAGATGTGCGGAGGTTCGGAAGAGTGTTTCTGTTCGGGTGGAAAAACAACCTTCTGTCTCATTGAGCCTTTCTGACAATGCGGTTTGTGAGGGTAGTGAGGTGACTTTGACTGCTACACAATCTAACGTGTTGGGATTGGAGTGGATGTCGAGAGCCGTTGGAAAATCAGGTTTCGGCGTATTCGCAAATGGAACGGAGGAGACGCAGACGG
Organism: uncultured Bacteroidales bacterium; assembly: GCA_937916355.1. Classification (GTDB taxonomy): domain Bacteria; phylum Bacteroidota; class Bacteroidia; order Bacteroidales; family Paludibacteraceae; genus UBA1181. The sequence continues at coordinate 5,470 of CALFTM010000024.1, read as the reverse complement.
TAGTGCCTACAAGGTCGATTGAATATCGTGTTCGCACGACTGGTAATCAGATTTGTCCTGCTGCAACTTCTGACATTGTCACGTTGATGGTTGAGCCAAAATTGGAAATCACACTTCCTGCAGAAATCACGATTTGTCCGAAAGAGTCGAAGGTGTTGGAGGCTAAGTTCTCTCAAGAGCCTACAAAGATCGCTTGGATGATGAGGAATGAGAATGCAGCGAATTTCCATCCTACTTCATATACACAATCAACTATTGAGGTGAGTCCTGTCGTTACTTCGGTCTACAAGGTCATCGCATCTTCTGCAAATTGTCCGAATGTGGAGGCGGAGGTTGTCGTGAACGTTGATGTGGTTCCAAACTGGAAGTTGACCAGCGACCAGAACCAAATTTGTGAGGGTGACGCAGTTACCATAACAACAGACTTGCCACAAGGTTATAAGTTCGTATGGGAGGCGAAACGTGATGGGGAGACTTCCTACGAGAAGTTGCCTGAAACAGAGTCTGAATTGGTAGACGGACCGAGTGAGAACATGACCTATCGTCTGACTGCCTATTCTCCAGCAGGTTGTCCTGCCGGCGAGAAGTCATTGAGCGTGAAGGTGGATAAGGCAATCGACGGATTGTTGGAAGATCTCGTCATCTGTGATGGAGATACTGGTGTCATGAGGGCATTGGTGGAGGATAACCCTTCTTACAAATATTATTGGAGTGATACTTACGATTTCTCTAATATCATTTCAAGACAGAAGAGTGTGAGCGTTTCTCCGAAGTATGCTACACCTTACTATTTGAAGATTGAGAATGGTAAATGTTTGGCGGAATTCGAGGCTGATGTGGAGGTGAGGACTCTTCCTGAAATTGTAGGATTCGAGGATTACGGAAATAGAATGTACCGGATCGTCGTTGAGGGCGGAACAGAACCATACACCTTCATGTGGGGCAAAGGTTCGATGCCGACAAGCTCTGATGTCTTACAACGTGCAATCTACGGATTCACTTACGACATTTCGGTGATAGACGACATCGGTTGTAAGACTTCAGACACAATCACGATTCCAACTTATGAGATCGAAATCCCTGAGTCTTTCAATCCAGAAGTGGAGGATTGGGTTGTGAAGAATCTGGATCGTTTCACCGGAACGCAGGTTACGATCTACAACAGATGGGGTAAGGTGTTGAAAAAATACCCAGTGGATGAGTTCAAAGGCTGGGATGGAACTTACAACGGTCATGATATGCCTTCGACAGACTACTGGTATGTCATCAGTGTCGGAGAACAGGATAGAGAGTATGTCGGACACGTCACTCTCTTGAGATTCAAGCGTTAATGAATCGTGGATAAATTCGGAAGGTCATTCTTGGAGTTGTTTCGAGAATGACCTTTTTGCTGGGTATGTCTGCTGTTTCTATTCGGCAAAGGCTGGAGTTCTCCGCTTAATTTTGTATTTTTGTGCAATTGAAAATAATTTTGTAAAAAAAATCGGCTATTTCTATCAATTCGGCTGAAATGGTTTTGGAGGGTATCGGGCTTAGGTCTAATTTTTTTGAAAAAAAGATGATATAGATACTGGCTGAATATAAAAAAATGAGTTCAAAATCATTTGACGATTTTTTATTTGTGAAAAATAAAAATAGAATTTGTGGAAGTTGCCTTTAGTGTGATAATATTGTCATGGCAAAAGATTTGAAAGATTGTCTAAAGGAAAGGGTGCTGGTTCTCGATGGTGGAATGGGTACTATGATTCAGACGTTTAATTTGACGGAAGAGGATTATCGGGGTGAGTTTATGAAAAATTCGGAGGTGCTGCAGAAGGGGAATAACGACCTGCTCTGTATAACACGGCCAGATGTCATCCTCTCCATCCATCGTAAATATTTGGAGGCGGGTGCGGATATTATCGAGACTTGCTCTTTTAATGCTCAGCGGATCTCTATGGCGGATTATCATCTTGAAGATTGCATCCCCCAGTTGAACCTCGCAGCTGCCCGTCTGGCTCGTCAGGTGGCGGATGAGTTTACGCTTCAAAATCCAGATAAACCTCGTTTTGTGGCAGGATCTGTAGGTCCGACAAACAAGACTTGCTCAATCTCTCCGGATGTCAACAATCCGGCTTTCCGCAATGTCTCCTTTTTGGAGATGAAAAAGGATTATAAGGAGCAGATGACCGCTCTTATTGAGGGAGGGGTGGATGCCCTTTTGATTGAGACAATCTTTGACACTTTAAATGCTAAGGCGGCAATCTCTGCTGCGACAGAGGCAATAGAGGAGTGTGGCAGGGAGGTCTACATCATGTTGTCTGCTACGGTGGCGGATGTGAGTGGAAGAACACTTTCTGGTCAGACGATGCAGGCGTTCCTAAATTCGGTCGCTCATGCCAACCCTTTGTCTGTGGGGTTGAACTGTTCTTTTGGCGCAAGAGATTTGAAAAAATATTTAAAGCAGGTGGAGGAGGCCGCCTCCTGTTTTGTGAGTGCTTATCCCAATGCGGGTCTGCCCAACCAGTTTGGTGCATACGACGAGTCGCCTGAGGCGATGGCGGCGCAAGTGAAAGAGTATGTCGACGAACGTTTGGTGAACATCATCGGAGGTTGTTGCGGAACTACGCCAGCCCATATCGCTGCATATCAGGATTTGGTGAAAGATGCCACGCCTCGTGTGCCGAGGAGGGTTTCTCATGCGATGCGTTTGTCGGGACTTGAACCGCTTGAGGTGAAGTCGGTCTGCTATGATAACCCAGAAGAGCGAGAGCGTTCCCCGTTTTTGAATGTGGGTGAACGTTGTAATGTTGCGGGTTCTCGTAAGTTCCTTCGGTTGATCAATGAAAAGAGATATGATGAGGCTCTTGAAATCGCAAGAAAACAGGTGGAAGATGGTGCTCAGGTGGTGGATGTCAACATGGATGATGCCATGCTGGATGCCAAGACTGAAATGGTCACCTTCTTGAACTTGATCGCATCAGATCCGGATGTGGCGAAAGTGCCGGTTATGATCGACTCCTCCAAGTGGGAGGTGATAGAGGCTGGTTTGCAGTGTGTGCAGGGAAAGGGAATTGTCAATTCGATCTCTTTGAAGGAGGGCGAGGAGGTTTTCCTGCAACGTGCGAAAATCATAAAAGGGTATGGTGCGGCAGTGGTCGTGATGGCTTTTGATGAAGAGGGACAAGCCTCCACTTATGAACGGAGGATTGAAATTTGTGAGAGAGCATACAATCTTTTGTGTTCCATAGGTTTTCCTCCTGAGGACATTATATTTGACCCTAATGTGCTTGCCATTGCGACAGGAATGGAGGAGCATGATAATTATGGGGTTGATTTCATCCGTGCGACGGAGTGGATCCGCACTCATTTGCCGTATGCGAAAATCAGCGGAGGTGTCAGCAACCTTTCATTCTCGTTTAGAGGGAATAATCCGATAAGGGAGGCGATTCATTCGGTATTCCTTCATCATGCCCATCTGAAGGGAATGGACATGGGTATTGTTAATGCTGGTGCGCGCGTGAAGTATGAGGAGATTGCCCCCGATGTCTTGGAGTGGGTGGAGGATGTGGTGTTGAATCGCAGAAAAGATGCCACGGAACGTTTGATTGAGAAGGCAGAAGAGATCAAGAATGCGCAATCTTCGAAAGATGGAGGAAAGACGGCGGAATGGCGAAGTTTGCCATTGGCTGAAAGAATCAAGTATAGTTTGATGAAGGGTCTTTCAGAATATATGGAAGAGGATATGAATGAGGCTCTTGGTTGTTATGCGTCTGCCGTGGAGATCATCGAAAAACCTCTAATGGAGGGTATGAATGAGGTAGGCGAAAAGTTTGGAAAGGGCGAAATGTTTTTGCCACAGGTCGTGAAGACTGCCCGAACCATGAAAAAGGCGGTGGCGATTCTGCAACCTCATATCGAGGCGCAAAACAGCGGTGCCGGAAAAAAGTCTGGCAAGGTACTGATTGCGACTGTGAAAGGGGATGTGCATGACATCGGAAAGAATATTGTTTCAGTGATATTGGCTTGCAATAATTATGAAGTGGTAGACTTGGGTGTGATGGTGCCAACGGAAGAGATTGTCTCTGCCGCAATAAAAGAGAAGGTTGACGTGGTCTGCCTGAGCGGATTGATTACGCCATCACTGGAGGAGATGTGCCGAGTGGCTGAGGCGATGGAGGCTGCCGGACTGAAATTGCCGTTGCTGGTAGGCGGTGCGACGACTTCTGATATTCATACGGCGGTGAAAATCGCTCCTTGTTATAGCGGGGTGGTGCTTAGAATGAGGGACGCTTCGCAAAACACCTACGCTATCTCTCGCTTGTTAAGCAAGGAGACGGGGGCTTCTTATGCAGAGGAGATTCGGAATGCGCAAGAGGTAATCCGTAGGGAACAGGAGGAGAAACAAGGTAAATTGAGTTCGATAGAAGAGGCGAAGCGGAAGAAACTGAACCTTTTTTAGGTGTGTATAAATGTGTGAATGAGAACAAAAGAAGCGTCCTTGAGGAGTCAGGGACGCTCTTGTTTTTTGTGGATTCTGCTTTTTAGCAGAAAGTTCCTCTTTCTGGCTTGAAAAATTTGGGCACAAAATATTTTGCGATGAAGTAACCGATCAAGACACCGATGATGTCTGCCAACCAATCGCTCCACTCTCCACATCTCGGTGGAAAGAAATTCTGTTGTAGCACCTCAATCAACCCACCGAAAAAAATCGGGTAGAGGATGCCCCAAGCGATCATTTGCTTGCTGTTGAAGGTGAAGCTTTGTCGGAACAACTCATAACATAAAATGATGGTCAAAACTGTGTATGCGCCACCATGAAGAACTTTGTCTTGAAAAGAAAACGAAGGAATGTAAAAATCAGGCAACTCCTTTACGATGCTCATGTAGAGTATGAAAAGGGACATGACGATGGACATTCCGTAGATTCTGAAAAATTTTAACATTTTGGTGTCTATTATTTTAGTATGATTTATTTTTTTTGCCTTGGTCGCCCTTGGACTATTTTCGACAAAGGTACAACAAAGAAACGAGAGTGAGTGAGAAATGGGGGAAGAATGTTGAAGAGTAAGTTTTTTTCTTGTAAATGGCTCTCTTATTTTCGTAAAAATACTTACTTTTACAACAAGATAATTTGAAAGTTTTTTTATGATAAGTAATACTCAAAGAGCGCAATTGCAGGCTCAAATATGGAAAATCGCCAACGAGGTGCGTGGCGCAGTTGACGGGTGGGACTTTAAACAGTTTGTCCTTGGCACATTGTTTTACCGTTTCATCAGTGAAAACTTCACCAATTATATTGAAGGTGGAGACGATGAGGTTGATTATGCAAGTATGAGCTACGTGGAGGCGAAAGAGACACGCCAAGAGACCGACATCAAGGAACTCAACGAGCGTATCCGTAAGATTGTGGCGAGGGAGAATGAGTTGCGTGCAGAGATAGATGAAATCATTAAGGAGTTGGAGGAGGATGAACTATGAGTGTTATAGA
>CALFTM010000023.1 GCA_937916355.1 uncultured Bacteroidales bacterium | reverse complement strand
TCTCCAGATAGCGGTTTGCGATCATTTCAAAAATAGGGGAACAGTCCACGCCATACTGCACATGGGCATGGCACAGATACAGCAGGTCCGTCAGCTTATGGTCACCGCTGAAACGCTTGCCTGCTGCAGAAAACGCCTGACAAGGGAATCCAGCCAGAAGAAAATCGAAATCTGGCATATCTTTTTCATCTACTTTGGTGATATCACCAGTTGGGATTTCTCCGAAGTTAGCTTGATATGTTTGTTGAGCAAAGGAGTCAATATCTGATGAAAATACGCATTCAACTTTATTGTCTTCCATTGCGAGTCTGAATCCGCCGATGCCACAAAATAAATCAATACCTTTATATTTCTTGTTTCTTGTCTTCTTGGCCATAGGTTTATCTTCTTGCTTTCTTTTGGGTATATTATACTCCAATAAACTACAAATGTAACGAATTTTAGCGAAAATCAATAAAAAATGTCCCTGTACCAGCGGCTGGGTCTGATAGCTGAGTACAGGGGCTTATCATTAGATCTTTTGATAACTTCCTTTCCCCAGTTCCTTTACCTGTCCTTTCTGGATTGCTCTGCGTACCTGGCGTTCTACGGTGCGGAGGGATTTTGAGATCTTGACGGCTGCTGCTTTCATGTCCTTGGAGGTGAATTGGTCCGGGAGGATGGAGAGCAGGGTGGCACGTGCTGCTGAGCTGTAGGTCTCGGAGACTTTGACTTCTTCGGTTACGCCTTCATTGAGGACGTTGAAGATGTAGTCGTTGTGCTGGGAGATGGTCTTGATGATGCTGAGTGCGGTGTCGAAGTCGGCATCTGTGCATTCTACTTTCTCGGGGACTTTGCCGGTGTCCATGCAGCGGAGGGCGGAGAGGATCATGGAGATGCGGAGCAGTGCCCATGAGAGGCGGTGGGTGCTGGCGTTGTAGAGGTCTCCGTTGAGTTCTTTCATTCGCTGCTTTTCTTCGGCGAAGTAGTCGTTGAATTTCTGCTGCTGGACGAAGGAGAGGCTGAACCATACTTCGGGGATGTTCTTGAGGTATTGGTAGAATCTCTCTACTTCGGCTCCGAGGTCGTCAAAGACTTTCTCGAGAGGGTTCTCGGTGTCGTAGCCGGAGAAGCCGTCAAGCCATTCGTCGGTTGCTGAGAGGGTGTAGAAGATGAAGCGGCTGAGGAGTCCGTTTTCGGCGTTGGGGATGAGGGATTTGACCTGTTCCGGGGTGCCGGAGAGGACTACTGAGAGCCTTGGGTTCTGCACTTCTTTTTCTTCGCTGTCGTTGCCACGGCGTAGGTATCCGAATTCTTCGTGGGCGAAGGCTTTGCGGAAGTTGTCGGAGTAGTTGCCGTAGTCGCTTTTGAAGGTGTTGACTACTGTGTCTCCTTCGGTTTCGAACATGAGCATGTTGCCGTTGTCTGCCATGGCTTCTGCGAATGATGTGGCGCTGCAGTTGGCGGGGACTCGCAGGAGGGTGATGGGTGGCTTGACTGGGGATGTCGTGTTGGCTTTCTCTTTTTTGGAGAGGGCACGGTAGCGGTCAAGTTCCTGTTTGTATTCTTCTTGCTGGAGCTGCCAGAGTTCGCGTTTGTCGTTGTGGATTGGGCGTACGAGGCGGTAGCAGAAGTCGAGTCGTCCTTTGCCTGATCCTGCTGGTCCTGGGACGAAGAGGAACATGTTGGGGAAGATGGTGCGTCCGTGGAAGATGGTTCGGAAGGGGAGCAGCACGCTTGAGAGGGTGACGATGGAGCCGATGAGGACGAGGTCTTTCTCTTGACGGATGTGCATTGTGGCTACTGCTTTGCGGAGGATGCTGGGCAGGTTGGTGTAGACTGATGGGTCAAGGAGTGGAAGGGTTCTGTCTTCGGCTTGGGATTCTACAAACGACACGGCGACATTTTTGTCGCTTGTCGCGTCGGTTGGAATATGGGCCTGGTTGTGGCTTATGTTTCGCTCTTGGTGAGGGAGTTTAACTCCTTGTTGTTCGGCAAGATAGAATAGTGTGGCGATGTTGGTGCGTCCGTTGTCTGATTTGAGGCATTCGTCGTATTTTTTGTCGCATTCTGTCGCGTCATAGCCGGTGTAGAGGGCGCTGATGTCGTGGAAGTATCTGCGTCCTGTTTCTCCGAATTCTGATGCGATGGCGAAGCCGACTTTGAGCCATTCGGTGTAGCCGGATGTGATGTCGGTGTGGGATGCCTTAAGTTGTGCTATAAGAGATTCGACTCTTGTGGCTGTGTCTGATGGAGTTGCACCATCGTTGAGCAGGTTAAGATAGAAATTTTGTGATGTCATATTCTATGTCGTTTTCTATGTATAACGGGTTAATAAATGCGTCTGGATCGTGGGGAAGGAAGCAGGCTCGGCAGATGTCTTTGCCGGAGGGGTCTGCTTCGATTCCGTAGGTCCGTTTGGAGTAGTTGGAGAGGATCGTGAAGAATTCTCCGTAGGTGAAGGGTGTGCCGTCGGGTTTGAGTGTATCTGGCAGTGCTACAATCCATTTGACTCCGTCACCTGAAGGACTTCGGAAGGCTAGGACGGTTTCGAAGTTGGTGTCATTTGCCAGGCGTTTTACGAGTCCTGCGGCATTGGGTATGTGGTCGAAGTCGATGACCATGTAGCCTGATGCTTTGAGGAGTTCGCTTTCTTTGCGGCTTGCGAAGATTCCGCCTGGGGTGATGTAGTCGAGGTTGGCTGCTTTGTAGCGGCTGCGTTCCCGGTTGTCAGCGATGGTGCGTATGTGCTCGGTGTGGGCTTTGGCGTAGTCGCTGATGAGGTATTTGTATATGTCTTGTGGGGATGCTTCTCTGCAGGGTTTGGTGTTTTTGATGGGTCTGCGGTAGAAGCTCATCTTGGGACAAGGGGGAAGGGCAGGTTTTGGTGGCTGTTGCTCTTCTTGTTGTTCTTCTTGCTTGGTCTCGAAGAATGGGGCTCTTGGTTCTTTGATGAAGAGTTCTTCTGCAAGACGGGCGATGAGCTGGTCTTGCGATAGGCGTTCTCCGCGTTGGTTGTAGTAGGCTGCAGCGAGGGCGAGGGCGTCTCCGTCGAACATTTCTCCGTTAGGGTAGTGGTAGCGGGCTTTGAAGTTGGGGAGTCGCTGACCGGGGACGGGGATGCGGTCGATGGTGACGTGGATGATGGTTCCGTCGGCCCATACGGGGTCGGGGCAGTCTCCGCAGTCTGAGCCGGATACGTGCATGATGTGGTCCGGGAATTCTTTGCGGATGAGGTGTTGTATGATGTCAAGGCCGTAGTGGGTCTTGGCAAGCAGGTGTTCTTTAGTCATTTTGTGCCTCCTTTCTTTTGAGTTCTTCGATGTCTAGGTCTGCCAGGTCGTAGGCTACGAGTCTGTCGATTTCGTCGTCGGTGAGGTCGTCGAGGGAGATGTAGCCTTGTTTGAGCATTTGGATCTGGATGAATGGACAGTGTCTGAGGATCTGCGCGAGCGGGTCGTTGGGGTTGTTCAGGACGAGCTGGTGCATTACTTCGCTGATGTGCTTTGGCTCTCTCATAGGATACCTCCTTTCTTTGCTAGGAGTGCGTTGATGTCGGAGAGTCGGTAGCGGTCCATGGAGCCGACTTTGACGGGTACGAGGTAGCCGCATTTCTTCCAGCGCCAGATGGTGGCACTTGAGATTTTGAATTTTTCCATGGTTTCTTCGCGGCTGAGGAGTTGTTCTGCTGCTTGGGCAGGGTGGTCTTCCTGATTGGCGCGGAGTTCTTCCAGGATTTCGTCTTTGAGGGTTCGGCCTGCTGTGAGGAGGTCGGATGCTTTGATGGATATTGTGATATCCGGGCATTGGGTTGCCAGTTCTATTATATTAACTTCCATTGCTTTTGTTTTTAAGGAAGTTTTGTCCCTGGGTGCGGATTTATCGGTCTCCGCACTTGTTCGACAGTCTGATTATGAAAACGGCCGATAATTCTTGTTTTCATGAATCCGATTGCGAAGATGAGGGTTTTGAGAACGGGTGCAATTTGCCTAAATGAAGTTTTTTAGAATTTTTTAGGCATAAAAATAACCGCTTGGTTTTCAAGCGGTTGAAGGTGGTTTGTCTAAAATTGTCTAAAGGGTTTGTTTGGTTTTGCCTAAAGCTGTTCGTATGATGTTTTCTGCTTGTTTCACTGTTTCATCAGTTAGCTTGGGGGCTTTGGTGAGGGAGTTTTCTGTGTAGCTTTTTACTGAAGCACCTGTTTTGCCGAGGGATGCGAAGGTTTTCTTCTTGCATTCTCCGATTCTGCAGTCGCTGAATGGCTTTTTGAATACGGGTTTGGTTCGGAAGAGGAGGATTACTGCCATGACGATTTTGTCAGCGACTTTTTCGTCGTTGGTGTCGTATGTGGCTTTGAGTGCTTTGTATAGGGCTCGTTTGTCGGATGTGGTGTAGTTGCAGGTTGGTTTGAAGAGGTCTGTGAATAGTTTGAATCCTGCGTCAGCTGATTGTTCTTCTGGTGTGACCTGGTCGTAGTTGAGTTCGAGGGTTATGGTGATAGGGGTGCCAGGGTTGTTCTTGGTTGCTTTGTGCCATTTGCGTATGCCGTGGGCGAATTCGTATATGTTGTTGAGTATGCGTGCTTCGTTCTGGAGGTTGAGTTCTTTGAAGGCTGTGGTGATGCCTTGCATTGGCTCTATTGCTATGCGGTTGAAGGCAGCGGCAGTTTGGGTGTCGTTGCTTACTGTTATATAGTTTACGAAGGCTGCGATGTTTGTGCGGCTGACCTGGCTGTCTCTTTCGATGTTGTGTGGGTAGTATGGGATTGTGGTAATGTGATGGGCAAGCTTATAGTATAGTCCTCTGAGGGTTGGGTGTTCGGGTTCGAGGAGTTTTGGCTGGGCATCGGCGTGCCATTGGTTGGCTTCTTCTCTGTAGTCGTATTTGCCGAGGTTTATGAGGACGTCTTCAGCTGCTGCTGAGTATGATTTTAGGGTGGCTATTATGTTTTGTGCTTGCTGGTGATCCATGTGTTTATGCTTTTTGCAAATATACTGTATATTATTGAAAAAGACCGGATTGCTCCGGCCTTTTGTTAGTCCAATAGGTTTGTCATTTCTCGTATCATGTCGTCGTCGATGTCGCGGTAGCGGGCGAATGCTTTTGAGCCTTCGCAGTGGCCGGAGAGTTTGCCGACGAGGTTCGGGTCTTTTACCTTTTTATATAGGTTGCCGATGAAGGTTCTTCTGGCCATGTGTGAGCTGGCTACGTCGCATATCGGGTGCTGCTCGGGTTGTTTGGTGCGTGGGTTGACTGTGGTGACTACGCGGGTGATGCCTGCTTTTTTGAGGGCTTCACGGACGAGGTCGTTGAGTTTGCCTGTGCCGATGTATGGGAATATGGTGTTGCCTCCTTGGGATTGGTATTTCTGGAGGATCTCAAGGGCGGTGGGGGATAGGTAGACTTTGACTACGCGTGGGCGTTCTTCTTTGGTTTTGCTTGGGATGTAGTGGACTGCGGTTCCGTTTGCGCTTGTTACGATGTTGCTGCTTGTGAGGTCGCGCAGGTCGCTGATTCGGCATCCGAGGTAGCATTGGAAGACGAACATGTCGCGTGCGAGGTTGAGTTCTTTGTTTTTGCCGAGGTCTGCTTTATATAATAGGTCTCGTTCTTCTGTGGTGAGGTAGTATGGTGTGCCGTATTTCTGTGAGCCTACGGTGTATTTGCGGAATGGGTCGTTTTTGGTGTAGCCCATGTCGATGCACCAGCGCCAATATGCTCGTATGGCACTCATGTATGTTACGATGGCGTTGTCGCTTCGTTTCTTTGGGGCTCTTTCGTGTGGGGAGTTGTTCCAGACGTATTTGTATTTGGCTACGGGTTCGAGGGTTGTGCGGTATTTGAGCTTCTTTTCTTTGAAGAGGGTGTGTTCTGTGCGGAAGAAGTCTTCGATGGCTCTGAGGGTGTCACCGTCGGCTTTGTCAAGCGCTATGGGTTTGTTGTTGTATAGTTCGTAGCGTTTGACGATGTTGAATATGATCTGGTAGGTTTTGTGACGTTCGAGGGAGACCTTCTTGTATTTGAGGAAGGCGTCGGTTTTGTCTTGGAAGAGGATTTCGTCACTTTCGGGCTGGGTGTAGTTCTGGGGGAAGAGGAGTCGGTCGATGGTGTCCTGGGCCCAGTCCTGGGTGAAGTCAGAGATGGCTTTGTTGTTGCCTTTTTCTGTGAGGTGATTTATGATGCGCTCGATGAGTGCTTTTGCTTCCTGTGCTTCTTTGACTTCGGGGGTGATGAGTCGGTTCTTGATTACGATCTGACCATCGACGAAGTATTTCGGCAGGATGAATACACGGGTGTGGGCGCGAAGGGCGACTTCACGTGTGTTGCGGTAGCGGAGAAGGATCTCGGCTTTGCCGGTGTCTTTGCTCGTGCGAGCGGAGAGGGTGAGTGTTATTGTTGCCATATTTTCCTCATTCTTTTCTATGGCAAATTTACTTAAAACGGGGGACAAAAACAACTTATTTTGTCCCCCAAATTTATTTCTGATGAAAACGGATGAAAATGGATGTTCGGGGTATTAGGGTTGTAATACCTTGTAAATGAGTGGATTATGTGGGGAATTTGAAAAGATTTGTTTTCTGGTGATTTCCTTTGTTTTCGGTATTTATTTTCCGATGCAGAAATTCCTGAAAATATTCCCTAGCACCTCGTCAGTAGATATCTCTCCGACGATGCTGCCGAGGCTGTAGATTGCTTCGCGGATGTCCTGT
>CALFTM010000022.1 GCA_937916355.1 uncultured Bacteroidales bacterium | reverse complement strand
ATTATGAAGAGAACTTGAAAAATTGCAATGACTGGTTCAGTGTCATGAATACCGCCAAGAAAGATGGATTGGAAGAGGGAGAAGCGATAGGAATAGAAAAAGGAAGAGCTGAGGGTGAGGCTATAGGTTTAAAAAAAGGAAGAGCTGAGGGAAGAGCAGAAGGTGAGGCTATAGGATTGCAAAAAGGGAGAGCTGAGGGCGAAACCATAGGAATTCTAAAAACAGCCCAAAGAATGAAGGAAGAGGGCTTGGATGTAAATGTAATTTCAAAACTGACAAATTTGTCTGTTGATGAAATTGAGAAGCTATAAGATTGATATGACACCATTAGAAAGTCGATATGCACGCCAGATTCTCCTCCCTGATTTTGGGGAGGAGGGGCAACAGAGAATACGCAACACTAAAGTTCTGATAGTGGGCGTAGGGGGATTGGGTTGCCCAATCGCCTCTTATCTGGTCGGGGCTGGCATCGGCACCATCGGTTTGATGGATGATGATGTGGTCAGCATCACCAACCTGCACAGGCAAGTGCTTTTCACTGAAATGGAGGTAGGAAACCCGAAATCGTCTGCCGCAAAAAAAAGGCTCTCTGAATTGAACAGAGAGACCGCCATCATAGATTACAATTTCAGATTGACCGCAGAGAATGCAAGGGAAATCATTTCTCAGTATGATATTGTAGTGGATGGTTGTGATAATTTCTCAACACGCTACGTCATCGACGAGGTATGCAGGGAACTTCACAAACCCTATGTGTATGGTTCGATCCAAGGACTCAGCGGACAAGTGTCCGTCTTCTGCACCGGAGAGAATCCGAAATATTACCGCGACCTCTTCCCAGAACAGGAGACCTCTCATTGTGAATACTCCAAGGCAGTGCTTCCTACGACCCCTGCTGTAGTCGGCTCTGTGGAGGCCAACCAAGTATTGCTACTGGCTGCCAACATCGGGAAACCGTTGATCGGGAAACTGTGGACAATCGAACTGGATAGCATGGAGAGTTTTATCATCGACTTATAACTTTATGAAAATGAAATTAGTGGTCATCACTCTACCCGACTTCTTCGATAATGAGGTGAAATATATTTGCGAACTTTTTGAATACGGTTTGCAATTGCTACACCTCAGAAAGCCAAAGGCTTCTGCTGATGAGATAGAGGAGTTCTTGAAAAAAATCCCCTCCGATTTTCACCCGAAGATTATCTTAAACGACCATTTTTCTCTACTGGAACATTTTCAACTGAAAGGTGTACACCTGAATGGGAGAAACCCGATTGCTCCACCTAACTGGGCAGGTCACATTTCTCGCTCATGCCACACATTAGAGGAGGTTGCGAAGTTCAAACCGATGTGCGACTATCTTTTTTTAAGTCCCATATTCAACAGCATTTCAAAAGAGGGGTACTCTTCCGCATTTTCCGAAGAGGTGTTGCTGAATGCGAAAAAAGAGAACATCATTGACAAAAAGGTTATTGCCTTGGGGGGCATGGAAACAGACAAATGTGCGCTCATCAGAAAATGGGGGTTTGGTGGAGCTGCTTTTTTAGGGGATGTCTGGAATCCTTTCCTTGAAGGAGGAAGTCGTCAAGGCATCGCCCATTTCAAGTCGCTACAACTGGCTCTTCAGGCATAACTGTGCATGCCGCCCAAAAGGTAATTGACTCCGAAATAGGTCATCAAAACGGATAAAAAAGCGAACACAAGATAGGTATGAAAAAAACGGGGGTTGCGAAAGTGCCTAAGGCTTTTTTCGTGCAATGGCAACGCATAAATCAACAATGTAATCAACGCCCAAACCTCTTTGGGATCCCAGCCCCAATATCTTCCCCATGAGGCATTTGCCCAAACTGCCCCCACAAATATCCCTAACGCCAAAAGGAATACCGCTGGATAGAGCATAACACGACTCACAACCATCAGACGTTCTGCCTCACTCGGCATACACAACGCAAGTATTCCATCCAACAACATAAATGCAAAAAGTGCGTAGGAGACCATGATGAGCGACACATGGAGACTCAACCACGGAGAGTTTAAAACCGGCATCAATGGCGTAATCTGCGGATTCATTTGCCCTAAATAGGAGACCAACAATGTGAAACCTGACAACAAAAAGCCAAATGGCAAAGCCGGACGGAATCTTCTACACAACAACACCGCAAAACATAATATACAAAGAGCCAAAAATTGCATCGTCTCAAACCCATTGCTCAAAGGGATGCGACCGCCAATGTACCACCGCAATAGATAACCTGACGCATGAAAGAACAATGCTCCGCAAAGTGCAAAATGGAATCCTTTCCAAATGAACTGCTCTGCCCCTCCTTCGCCTCCAACTTGCCTTTTTCTGATATATGAGAAGAGTAATAAAACAAAGGAGAGAATCCCCATCGTCAAATTGAACATGAACAATATTTTTGAAAACGGAATGCGATTGTATAGCAACTCGGCGGAAATCGAAAGGGGGGATAGCTCCTGCACACTACCATCGGTCGGCAATGGACGATAGAGCGTGCCTTGTGTCAGCATCATGACTAACGCGACTTTCTCGTCCGTTTCTAAAATAGCTTTTTGCAACGGAGATTCCTTCCCATTTTGAGGTTCGTTTTTCCACAATCGCCTCAACTTGTAGTCTCCGTCTTCCATCAAATCAACCATACGGGCATACTCCCCCGACACTCCCAACTGATGTCGTAAATTCTCGCTTTTAATTTTTATGGCAGGCACATAGCTCCATGCTTTGGGGGACAATCGCCAACTCTCCATGAACTGCTCTGGGGTTAATTCGCCAAACGTAGTTTTCCCCGTCATCTTTTTCACAAAATCCATAGCGACCGTATTGTACGGAACTACCCTACCATGATAAACCACCTGAATGGTAGAGAGAGAATCCCCCATCTGCTCTGATATGAATGGCAAATCATCACTTAAATTCTGTTCTGCCTTTACCTCTCCCACACTCCATAAAACCAGAACGATCCACAATCCTCCTTGTTTCAACAGCGGATGCCTCAACAACCTACGAAATCCCCCTTGCGCAGAGAACATGAGAGAACAAATGGAGAGGAGTAACAAGATATAACCACAATAGGTAATCGTAGTCCCCCATGGGTCATAATTGACACTCAACCACGAACCTTTTCCATCTTCATCAAAGGAAGATTGATAAAACCGATACCCCCTATACCTCAAAGGATTATTCATGGAAATTGTGAAATTTTCCCCTCCTATAGAAACCCGACTCACATAGTCGGATGGTGTTTCCGTCCCTGGGTAATAGGAGATAGCAAAAGAGTCCAATGAGAACTGGAACGGAAGCATCTGAACCTCTTGATTCTCCGTATTTTCAAACAGGTTGGTCGAAGCTCCTTTCCGCAAATGCAGTAATCCTTTTGAACTGGTCATATAAGAGGTCAACGCCCCCATTAAGATTACCGCAAAAGAGAGGTGCAACAACTGGCTCTGCCAACGCATCTTCTCTTTTTCCCTCCAAAGGGAGAGCAACATACCAATGGTCAAAACAACCCACAGAAGTATAAAGGGAATAGAGTGGTAGATATTTTCGGAGACCCATAGACTTCCATAAAAATATTCCACAAAAGTGGCACTTGCCAACACCACCGTCAGCAATACATATATGAAAAGGAGAAACTTTTTCAACGTTACTTTATTGAAATATTTTAAAAATCAGGATAACACTTGTTTGTGATACGCTTCACCGCCATACACTCCGTCTCTATCAGCCAACCCGGACGACAGACCGGAGCCAGCACGATTACCGTTGGAATAGAAGGGAAACGCTCCGCAAAGATTTTCCTCACGATGGCATAGTCTGCCACATCTCTCAAATAGACAATTAGATGAGCCACATTTTCAAACGAGCAATCCGCCTCTTTTAAAAGCACCTCGATATTCTCCAACATCCGAGAAGTCTGCTTGCTGATGTCCCCCACATGAACCACCTCACCTTTGTTGTTTATGCTTGCCGTGCCAGAAATGAAAACATGACGACGGTCTCCATAATCCACATAAGTTCCACGTTCAAAACTGACCCCATATTCATGGGTCGGATTCAAATGGGTCGGAGCATACAAATAATTCATCTGTCCCTCTTGCAAACCTGATATCGCATAGGTATCCATCAACACCGAAACGGAAGGCTCTGCATGTCGTCCTGCGATCCCAGTGCTTGCGATGAAATGGGTCTGCTTGGTAAGACCTTCTGGCAAGAACACCTCATTGCGCGCCTTCACCACACCTGCATAGTTGACATCCACATTCTGAACAAAAAACCACGTGCGAACACAATTGTCCGCCAAACGACAACCTCTTTTCTGCAACTGCGCCACATAGTCCGTCAACAAACGACGAGTCTGCTCTTCTGAGCCAATTTCCTTATTAAAAGAGTATGCGCCCCACAGATGGTTATAATCCCCACGTCTCACTTCAAACAAACCATCTGAAGAAGTTTGTATCGTCACATCGGTAACAGCATAAATCCACATGGCTATTTTAGAACCATCTAACGGAGGTTGCTCAACAATTGAGATGGCACACTTCTGGTATTCTGAAAATGCTGACTGAAAAAATTCAGACTGGTTGGCGGCATCACTCAAAAAGACTCGAATAAAAACAGGAGAGAACATCCTCTCTTCCTCCATCAACTGGAGATACGAAGATATGATCTCTTCCACCTGTCCGCAAAAAGGCAGAGAAACATCAGGGACGTGCAACATCGCATGAAACTCTGAAACGCCCTCTTTTACTTCATATTTAAATAATTCCGTCGAATTCATATTATAATTTATTTTTCACTTGCTACCAAAAAATTTTCCGTTTCTACTTCCAATTCGACATAGCTGTTTTCCTCGCTTCCGTCAAATATAGAGAGACCAGAAAAAAATTATCACTTTAAACCACAAATTTACAAAAACTCTTTGATTTCTTAATTCTACAATGCACTTTAAACAAAAAACACCGTGACAGAACTCGTCTGCCACAGTGTTCTCTTTATTAAAAAATTTTATAATCAGCGTTTCACGACGATTTTACATACAATCACATCACCGCCCTCTTCATATACTCTCAACAAGTATGTTCCTTGAGGATAAGATGCGACACTTAAACTATTATCGTCAACCTTCACTTCCAATAACTCTCCCAAAAGATTGCACAACTCCAATTTTGCCACACCATTGAGAGACTCCACTTTCACCACATCACCAGAAGGATTAGGATATACATTTACACGATTGGATGCACCGATGTTATCTACTGAAGTTCCTTCCGCTTCTGTAACTGTGATAATCACTTTATTATAGTCACATCCATCTATTTCACAGAATGTTGTACTCTCTGTATACTCCACACCTTTGTACTCTGCGACACCCTCTCCTGTAACCTTCACCTCATTGACTTCCGGCATAGGCTTCCAGATTTTGAAATTACCAGAAGCGTGCAAGAAAGAGAGCATGTAAACCATACCGTTATAGTAGCGAT
>CALFTM010000021.1 GCA_937916355.1 uncultured Bacteroidales bacterium | reverse complement strand
GGAAATATTCATAGATACGACCAATCACATCGCCACCCACCTCGTCGATGGTCTTATTGTTGAAGATACGCAACAAATCGCCGAGCAAATCATCTGCAAACATGGTGTAGCTTTTAGGCAAAATCCCCGTCAGTTGTTCACTCTGCTCCTCCACCAATTGCATAGCGTAATTCACAGCCTCGCCGAGAGAGTTTATAGGTTGTCCGTCTTTTGTCTCCAATCCTGCTTCAGCAATATTTTCAGGAAGGTTTACCAAATAGTCGTATTGAGCTTCAAGAGGAAGATACAAAGCACTTTTAGCCTCAAAGTCTGTTTTCTCTATCGGCATAGCACGACCGCCCCGCATCGGACGATTTTGTTGAATTTCTTCTTTCACCAATTTGAAACGACTATACGCATAACGAAGAAACAACAAAGCAAGGACAGGCATGCAATACTGACTACTGGTCAGCTTACTACCCTGCCGAAGCAAATCTGCCGACTCCCAAAGTTCTGCTTCAAATTTTCTTATGTTTAACATCTTTATTATACTAATTCTATCAGACAAGAAAAAAATTTACAATTCCTCAAAATACAATAAGCAAATATATAATAAGAACCAATGAAAACAAAGAAGTTTTCACAACATTAGTTTGCTTTTAAACACATCCTTCAAACGTCAATATACATTCCAAATCAATGTACCTCATAAAATCTTTTGAGCTTGTAAAATCTCCCGCTTTCCGGGAGGTCCGGGAAGACGGTAGGTGGTAAAACCGATGTTTTGTAACATTCTACGCACAACACCTTTGGCGCAATATGTCACAAAAACGCCCCCTACATTTAAGTGGTCATAAATAGATTTGAATAAAGTCTGATTCCAAAGATCAGGTTGCTTATCAGGGGCAAAAGCATCAAAATAAACCACATCATATTCCCCTGATATTTCATCGACAGTCAAATCCGCCTCCACTTTACGAAGTGAAAACTGAGGGGTAATCTCATGACGCTCATTCCATCCGACCTGATGGATTTGTCGGAACATCGCTAAATGCCCTTCATCTAAATCAAATCTAAGTTTTTCTGTAACCTCCTCCGGCAAAGGATATTTTTCATAAGAGGTGTATCGAACGTCCATGTCCTTCTCTTCACAAGCCATTAACGTCTGTATGGCATTTAAACCCGTACCAAAACCAACCTCCAAAACGGAAATCTCTTTTTTGGGACAAGCGTAAAGTCCATTCCGAATATAAATATGGCGACTCTCAACAATAGCGCCATTGACAGAATGGTAATGCTCATCCATATCAGGCAAATAGATCGTGGACGAACCATCTGCCGTCGTCTGAATTTCTAAATTCAATGCGACTCTCATTCCTTCAAATAATAAATATTACAAATTGTAAGTTACAGAAAATTATTCTGTATAGATCCCATTCAGATTTCTGCAAAGTTAAAAAATTCTATTGCTGTCCGCTAAAAGTTTCAGAAAGTTTTAGCGGATAATCATAAGGCAACTTCCATAAAATACGATTTTACATTACAGGGGGCATAAATTTAATAATCCTCAAAACTATTAGCGTCCAAATAGACAAGATCGTAGTATCCCACTTTGAAATCAACATATTCGGGAATAGAAGAGGGATTTAATACTTCACAAGAAGTCTTCTGGTCAATTTCCGCCTCTTCTAAATCAACACCTGATAAGATGGGCAATACCTCCAAACAGAAACGGTTCAGTGGAGAAACGTCCCTTTTCACAGAATCCTTATACGACTTACCTGAAAATGGAGTTTTTTCAAATTCAATGCAATATCGGTTATAATCATCATTATTATAAGCCTGATAATCGACAAGCCTAACTGTGTCAACAAGGTTTGGATTGGAAAAAGTTTCGTTTCCGATATGTAATAATATGTAAGATGTCCACAAAATAAGAATTCCAATTAGAGAAGCAGAAAAAATCGATGAAGAAATCACATTTTTTAATTGTATGCGATCTTCTATTTTCGTCCTCAATATCGGGTATCGCGAAGAATCCAATTCCTTTATAGAAAACCACATGAAGAAGGAGGAAAAAATCATTACCCCAAGCGCAGGCCAAGATGTAAAGTGAGGCATAATACCTTCATAGCCTGTCATCCATTGGTAATTAGAAATTAATCGGCATAAACACCAAAAGCCCACAAACAGTAAGGGCATCAAAAGGAAAAAAAACTTTAAAAAGCCCAAATCAGATGTATCATTGGGTATTGTTTTGTTAACAAGGGTAGCACGATTAGGATTTTCTCTGAACACATCCGCAAATTGATCATGGGCAGGGTATTTACCCTCCTTATCCCCGAAATGCCGTTCATACCAACTTTGAGCATTATTGTTACTAAAATCATTCAGTATCTCATCAAAATCCCTTTCATCGATCTTCATGCCTTCCACACACAAACGATGCAACATTCGTTTTTCTGAGTTAGTACCGACTCTTTTTATATCATTGTCTGCCATTGCAAGACGGAAGAACATATACATAATGTACATACGATCTTCGTCCGACACATATAGAGCCAACTCCTCCGCTAAGCCTCTGCCATGAATCTGCCTGACGTGAGGAAGATGGTCATAATCGGAATTATCTATAATGCACTCTCTCCCCTCGTTAAAAGCCTTCACATTTATCACTGATTTATGAAAACCCTTCCCCTCTTTTTTATCCGTGAGTAATTTAAGTACCCATATTGCGTCATCCTGAATGCCGTTCGGAATCGCCTCTCTAATATAGCGCACGACCATCTTCAGTTTTTCTTTCTGCACAGGATAACTAAAGAGAACACTGTTAGAACGTGTCAAATAAGCCATCAAGTAAACCAAACTGATATGAAAACGTCTCGGATCATTTGCCAACAAAGCTCTCTGTCTATTACCCTTGGAAAACAAACGATACAATTTATACTCATGACTGATTTTCCTCACAAAATAGATAAACAGAGAAAAGATCAACGCAAACGAACCAAAAAAGATAAGAGGGAATATTTCCTCTATCCTTTTCTCATACAACGATTGCTTGACAAACGGTTTCACAGCAGCCACATGGGATTTATCCGTGCTGATAAATATTGAATTTATAATTTTGTCATAATGAAAAGACTTGACCTCATCATTAGTTAAACTTATCAATCGAGCCACATCTATAGAATCCTTCACCAGCACATAATCAACATAATAAGAAACAGTCATTCTGTCGTGACCGACAGGGATATTCAATAAGAGGCTATCGTTCACTTTACAAAATCCATCGCCACTTTTCTTTGAATATATGTACCCTATTTTAGAATCTAAAGAATCTTTCTCTAAAAGTTTAATCTCACGTATATTAAGTTCTACACAATTAAAAAATTTTTCATAGTAGCAATCATACAGCACCTTCGGGAAATAGTACTCTATAGCTATCTCCTTCGATCCGCTCACTGCAAAGCCATCGACAACAAATGCCGTAGTTTCTTGAGCCATGGTTACATTAAAACATGACAAAAACAACAAAAAAAGTAAACTGCTTTTTATTTTCGTTATCAACTCCATTCTTGCTTTTTGAAAAATTTTATTAGCAAAAATACAAAAAATTTCCTAAGAGACTTCTTCAATCGAGTTTAAGGACGAGAAACTTTTGGAACGTTTCAATCTTGTGGTTTCGGAAGGGAAGAAGGTGCTGGGGTATTGAAATGGGCAAAAAATATAGAGTAATTCTATTTTTACCCTATATTTGCAAATGGTTTAACTTAACGATAGACAAAATGGATAAGAAAGACCTTTTAAAGTTCTGTCGGTACTACAAAGGCGAGGATGATAGCCCTTTCAGAGAGCAGAACAAATCAATGCTTTGGTTCTATGAACGTGCGTGGATCAATGAAATGCTCAACAATGGTAATTCATTATCCATAGCCATAGAAGAGTATATCCGTCTTGGGCTGATGCTTTTTGAGCAATTCGATGATACCCCGCTATCATTAAAAGCGTTGCTATTTAATCGATATGCGAGGACCTGCCAATCAATGACAGAAGCGGTAGAGCCATTCAAAAAGTTCTACAAAGAGTATTACTAAAAAAAGGGAGTGTTTCGGCACTCCCTTTTGGTTTACTGCAACTGACCTATCATCTGCAAGTAGATAGTCTTTCCAGACTTTTTCAGCACCTTAAACTGGCTACCACGTTGTCCTATCCATTCGGCTTCTCTACCGATTACTTCTACACTCTTACCATCCCAAAGCGTGTTTGTTTTATAGTCAAACCTACAATAGTCAGTGTAGTGTGATAATGGCTCTGCATAGAAGCCTTTTGCTCCTTTCGGTACACAGACAACAAGATTGTAATCTTGATGAAAACCTTTGTTCCTATGAACAGCCGTTGATAAGAAACCTTTTTCTGTGAACACATCACCAACCTTAGGCGAACTCAAATCATATCCCAGTTCTGGAATTGCGTAATTGTTTACACCTCTACGAACAACTGTGTTTTGTGGCATCTTGAATTTTACGGTGATCCGAAATTATCGCTCTTTAGCACATTCAAGTTAGAAGTACACTTTGAGTGACCTTTTTTGATGATTATCCAAATTGATTTGCTAACACGTAATAATTCACAAATATTAGGTCTCTATATTACTTGACAACCACTTCTATTTGTGGTAATTGACGCTTGAACCCATCAACACCCAAAACAAAAATTCTAATAATCTTGAAAATGTCATTTGTATTCATTTGTTTTATTTGCCACTTCATTTCTTCTGTTATTTTTTCAGAATCAGAGTGTAGAGTAATGGCAGAGCCTGTTTGTGGATCAAAATAAAACAAGTCAAAACTTAGAGTGGTATATCTTGCGTTGTCGTATCCTATTTGTATTGTCCTACCCGTCTTCCTTTCTTTCGTTTCACATCTGTCACGTGATAAAACACTTTTGGCTGAAAGAAGTTTCGCTTTCTTAACTTCACCTCCTGTAAAGGAATCGTTATCTGCAGAAAACACAATAAAAGCTTCTGGATAGGCAAAGATGTCTATGTCTACATTGTCTTTCCATTCTTCATCTGTCTTCTTTCTTTCGATGCTAATCTCTTCTATAAGTTCATTATCCTCAAATATACCTGTCTGTCTTGTTCCCGAAGCAAAGATGTAAACGCCCTGTCCATTGCGCTTGCCGTTCTTGAACTCTCCTTCATAACGGTCTCCTGTAGCAAATGTGTAAACACCCTTTCCTTCCGGCACTCCGTTCACGAAGTCGCCTGTGTAGATGTCGCCAGTAGGATATGTGAAAGTACCCTGTCCATGACGTTTCCCTGCTACAAACTCGCCGACATACTTAGCACCAGATTTATAGGTATAAGTGCCTTTGCCGTCAAACTGGCCATCCTTGAACGTACCGTTGTACACTTCGCCGTCTTTAAACGTATAAACACCTTTGCCGTTACGGCAATTGCCCTTGCACTGCGCGAAAGCGTCAGCACCTGCAAAAATCAGAACTATGGAGAATAGTAATAATTTAGCTTTCATATATTTTTTACTTTAATTTTCAAACAAATCAGACCCGACAAAACGGTCTCGAACAACTTACCAACGAATATAAAAATGTTTATCAAAAAAAGCAACTTAATTTCAGAAAATTCACAAAAAAGTTTTCAATACAGTACAAAGCGGCACAAAACAAAAAGGGGGACATCCAACCAGACATCCCCCTCTGAAAAGACGGGCGGCGACCTACTCTCCCACGGTCGCAGTACC
>CALFTM010000020.1 GCA_937916355.1 uncultured Bacteroidales bacterium | reverse complement strand
ACCTGTGACCCCCTGATTATGAGTCAGGTGCTACTAACCAACTGAGCTATAGGCCAGATTGCTCAGATTTTTTGTTATCTTTGCAAATCGAATGCAAAGGGTGTTTGTAAATTTTATGAAATTTCTATCTTGTTTTGTTAAAAAATATTTACTTTTGTTTTATGTCTTAAATAAAATTAAAATAGTATGAAAGAAAATGAAACCAAAGGAACTTCTTTGTATGAGAAGTGTTTGTTGTCTCGAATTTTACAGTTGTTGACAAGTGTTTTATTTGTGGGCGTTTTTTTCTCTCTACCTTCTTGTGTGGAAGAGAATGAGTATGATTTGAGTAATATTTCGTTGGATAGTGTGCGCTTTGTTACCGCCGTGGAGGCTCCTATCGCAAAAGTTCATTTTACGATGGAAGACCTTTTTAGACATCGTGCGTCAAAAGGGGAGTTCCAAAAATTGAATGAGAAGTACAATCTTTCTCAATTTTTAGATACTGATATATTACCTCTTCCTGCCTATTTGAAGTTTAATTCAAATATTGAAGCGGTCGACTCTTTGGAGGATGTTACCTTTAAAGACAATGTAGGTGAGGGTAATGTGATCGACTCGATTTGTGAAGCCGCACTTACTTTAACGGTTGAAAACAAATTTCCTTTTGATGGAGAGGTGGAAGTCCGCTTTTATGAATTGATAGAGCTGGATGAATATTCGGTCTTGAAAGAACACTCTTCTTTAACTCGTTCGTTCTATGTGAGGAAGGCAATTATGAATGATGCGAACAAAGCAGTTTCTGTAGGCGTGTCAGAAGAGACGGTCTCTATCGATGGAGAGGATGCCCAGTTGCTTCAAAACGTCACTTTGATTAAGGTGTTCTATAAATTTAATTCCCGTAGCAAAGAGGAAATATATGTTGATGCCGATTATTTCGTGGATGTTCGTCTTAGTGCGTATTTAAAGGCGCGCGTGGCAGTGGTCGAATAGTTTTATGTATAAAGTCTAAATGAGAATGTATTATGAATCGTTGTATTAAAAATATTTTGTTGGGGATGCTGATGCTTTTGATCCCCTCAATTTCTTTCGCTCAGTTGAGCAACACTTTGTATTTTGATAAAAATAATCCGAGACAACATAAGGTAAATCCGGCAATGAGACCTATCGGGAAGTTTTATGTAGGAATCCCATTCCCGTTCTTTCCGACATTTGCTGTTGAGGCTGGAAATAACCGACTCACTTTTGGGGATATTTTCCAAAATGTGGAGGTCAATGGAGAGATGCAGACCCTTTTGTTCTGTGATAAGAATAATCCAAATGGAATGGATAATTTATTGGACAAGTTGAAGTATAATGAGAGAGTCTTCGCTTCTTATCAGTTGGATTTGATCGACTTCGGATTTAGGATAAAAGAGAAGGGCTATTTCACGTTCGCTCTCTCTAATCGCTTCGAGTCAATGGTTGTCCTTCCAAAGGCAATTCCGAATCTTCTTTTTGTGGGAATGACGCAGGGGCAGAAATTTGATACTAAAATCAATAAAATGGCGGTGGATGCTTCACTGTTCTCTCAGGTCTCTGCAGGTTATTCTCATGTGATAAATGATAAATTGACTGTGGGAGGTACTTTTAAGTATTTATATGGTCATGCAAATGCTTCTACTAATTTTAAAGATGCGAGATTGGAGGCTTCGGGTGAAGATTGGACATTGAAGGGTGATGCTTATGCACGTTTAGCATTCCCCGGTTTGAGGTTTGTGCCAAATGATAAAAATCAAATTGATGGTGTGGAGTTCGATGAGTTTGAGAATGTTAAGCCTTATTTAAAGGCGCAAGGCCATGGTGCTGCTATCGATTTGGGTATGTCCTACCAGTTGCTTCCTCAGTTGCAACTCTCTGCAAGTTTGGTTGATCTCGGTTTTATCCGATGGTCAAAAAATATTCAGCAATTGAATAAAACGAACGATTTCGTTTTCAATGGCGTTGAGTATGATATTAACACTGATACGACGGAGTATTTTGAAAAGTACGAAGATCAACTCAATGATATGTATGAAATCGGAACTCCTTCTGCTTATACAACCTCTCTTTCAACAAAACTTCATATTGGTGCGGAATACTCCTTTTGGGAAGATCGCATCGGATTGGGTGTGTTGTCTAAAACTCATTTTTATTGCAGAAGTGTATGGGAAGAGTTTTTGCTTTCCGCGAATTTCCGCCCGTGCAAACAATTCTCATTGTCTCTTGTCTATAATATGTTCGATGGGCAATGGAGCAACTTAGGTGCTGGCATGAATTTTAATTTGGGTGCTTTCAATTTGAATTTTGCTGTGGATAACATCCCGATGAAGTATGCTGCCATCAAAGATGTGGATGTGAAAGTTCCTTCTAATAAGAGTAGCGTTCGTGCAATGTTGGGTATTGCCTACATGTTCGGCTACAGGAAACCGAAGGATTCTGATAATGATGGTGTAGCTGATAAGTTAGATAAGTGTCCTGAGACAATGGAGGGTGTCGCTGTCGACTCCTTGGGTTGCCCTAAAGATTCTGATAAGGATGGTGTGCCAGATTATAAGGATATTTGTCCAGACTCTCCTTTGGAGGCTGCCGGACTGGTTGATAGTGTGGGTTGCCCGTTGGATTCAGATGGAGATGGAGTGCCGGATTATAAAGACCAGTGTGCGAATACGCCAGTAGAGGCGTTTAACGCGATCGACTCTTTAGGTTGTCCGAAGGATTCTGATAAGGATGGCGTGCCTGATTATATTGATAGATGTGCGAACACACCAAAAGAGGCTCTTCATGCTCTTGATTCATTGGGTTGCCCGACGGACTCTGATAAGGATGGTGTGCCTGATTATTTAGATAAATGTGCAGATACCCCTTCAGAGGCAGCCGGTATGGTTGATGCAACAGGTTGTCCGAAGGATAGTGATGAAGATGGCATTTATGACTACTTGGACAAATGCCCTGACATAAAGGGTGTAGAAGCCGAAGGCGGTTGTCCGGAAGTTAAGGCTGAGGTAAAACAAGTGTTCAAAAAAGCTTTGACGGGAATCCAATTTGAGAGCGGTAAGGCGGTCATCAAACGTTCTTCTTATGCTGTGTTGGATGAAATCGTCCGTATTATGAAAGAAAATGCGGATTATAAGCTGAATATTTCAGGTCATACTGATTCGAGCGGTGATGCAGAGAAGAACCAAAAACTTTCAGAAGAGCGCGCTGCTTCTGTGGTAGACTATCTCGTCTCAAAAGGTGTGGATGCAAACCGACTCCGTTCTTCTGGTTTCGGAGCATCAAAACCAGTGGCAGATAATAAAACATCTGCTGGACGTGCGAAAAATCGCCGTGTGGAATTTGAGGTGGAGTATTAAAAAAGTATGATGATAAAAAGGGGGGAGCGCATCGACTTCTCCCTTTTTTTTTATGTTTAAATGATTGAATAATTATGTTTTTTAACATTAAAAACTTTTAAAAATAAATATGTCGAAAACTTATTGTGCTTTTTTTCTGAAAATGTTTGGTAGTTATTATTTTTTCCTTACTTTTGCTAACGAGACAAGTTGATGAGATTCATTTTTAGGAATCCTTTTCTTGCTGGAGTGAGAACTGAATCATGCTTGTCAGAATTTATGTTTAACAACAAAAAAAACTTCAATTTAAAATTATGGCGAATTCTATTAATTTGGCTGGCCTAGGTTCTAATGACTTTGTGGCGTGCAATAACGCAGCTTATGCTGGAGCAATAAAGGTTATTTCTGCTGAGGCAGGAAATGTAACTTTTGAAATTGATGGAAAAAAAATCAACTTGTCAGATGCTGGATGTTCTTATCTAAGTACTTCTTTGGAGGCTATCAATAAGGCAAAGGCAGAAGCAAACCCTGCAGAGGTTCTTTTGGTCTTGGCTTCAAATAGTTCAAATTTGATCTCTCCAACTGAGTCTGCTAACCCTACTGTAAAAGCGGGAGCTGCTGAGACAATCTTCGCAAAGGGTGCGAATGAAGTTGATTTGGCTAGTGTGGATTCTTCTGCAAAGATTTTGTTCAACCATATCGGTAAAACCGGAGAGATCAATGTGCTTGAGGCTAAACCGGGTTGTGTGACTATTCAGGTAGATGGAAATGTCATTGAACTTTCTGATGCTGGAGCATCTTACATCAGCAACGAATATAGTGAAATTAAAAAGGCTGACGCAGAGGCAGATCCTACGCAAGTGCTTTTCGCTTTGAAGGCTGGAACAACTAAGTTGGTTTCTGCAACAAAGGTTTCTAATGCGAAGATTACCGCTAAGGCAATTGACACTGTGTTTGTTTACTAATTTGAATTTTTAATCATCAATTACATAGAATAATATGAAGAAGATTTTTCTTTTGATGGGCTGTATTGCTCTTCTCGCAAGTTGTGGAAATAAGGATAAGGCTGCTGAGCCAGCTGCTACAGAACCTGCAACTGAAATTACTGAAACTGCCGCTCCTGCTGAGGCTGCTACTGCTGCTCCTGCTGAGGCTGCTGCATGTGAGTTCGCTCAAGCTGATGCTCAAAAGGTTCAATCTTTTGGATTGCGTCAAGATGAGGCTGGTGCTTGGATTCTTAACTACAAAGCAATCAACGCTGAGGGTGCTCAAGAAGGTGACCTTCAAAAAGTTGAGTTGGCTGATGGTACTAAGACTATCGTTATCGTAGACGGTGCTGCTTCTACTATCGAGTTCGCTGCTTTGGAAAAATCAGTTTTGAATAACAAGGTGGTTAACATCTGGTTGAAGGACGGAAAGATTGCTAATATCGAAGAGGTTCAGTAATTAAAATGCCGTAATTAAATCGCTAAAAGGCGGTCTTCGGATCGCCTTTTTCTTTTTTTTTGAGGAAATGTGAAAAAAATAAGCTTTTAAAGGTTGCCTCTATAAATTAGGTCGAGAAGATTTTGAAAATCATTTTATGACACCAAAATTATAATCGTAATTTATAGAGGTTGCTTTTTTTTG
>CALFTM010000019.1 GCA_937916355.1 uncultured Bacteroidales bacterium | reverse complement strand
TGGAGAAGATATAGAGTCGCCTATCTACTTGAATAAAACTGGCGAAGAGACTATACTGGCAGAGAGCGTGACAATCACCATCGAGCAGAAGTCAGCTACATCTTTGACGGATAACAGTTCTGTAAATTGTGCAGTGTCTCCGAACCCAGCAACTGAGTTCATCAAGGTATCTGGCGTTAGCAATCTAAAGAAGATTGAACTGTTGGATATCAACGGTGCGATAGTGGCATCGGCAACAGGCTCAGACAAGTTAGATATTCCAAATCATTTGTCTGGCAAATACATAGTCCGTGTTTATGACGAAAACATGAATGTGATAGTTCAGAAAATTATTGTGAAATAATAATTTTTCTTAAAAGACCAATGGAGTGAGGTGCTGAAAACAGTGCCTCACTTTTTTTGTGACATCCGCAGCAAACAAAACACACCTATAGGTCAAAAAGTTCGCAACGCACAAAAGTTATCACAAAAAGCGCATCCGGAACAATCTCCGAACGCACTTTGAAAATAATTTGCAAAGAAGTTGGTGCTGCCTTCCAGGCAGGTTTTCTTCACATACACCTTCACCCGAGACTTCGTCACGGTTTACCGCCGCTACGCTTGTGCTGCCTTTCAGGCAGGGATTCCCCATCACTCAACTTCCTTTTAATTTTACAACAAATTGCTAATCCTCAAATTCGTTCTCCATATCCTCTATTTGTGGCAGCGCAGAAGCCACATCTGCAAATAGTCTTTCTGTTTCGTACTGAGCAATACCCATAGGCTGGGTAACGCCGCGAAGGGAGAACTCCGCTTTCTTGTTGCTTTTCGTACGGCACAACAACAAACCAATAGTAGGTTTGTCCTCTGGAGATTTTACATACTCATCCACAGCAGAAATATAGAAATTCAATTTGCTTACAAATTCAGGTTTAAATTCCACGGCTTTCAACTCAATGACCACATAGCAGTGTAATTTCAAGTGATACATAAGTATATCAATATAATAGTCATCTCCATCCACAGATATATGATATTGCCTGTCAACATAAGCGAAACCACGTCCCATTTCTAACAAAAAGTCAGTAACCCTGCTTGTTAACGTTTTCTCAATATCCAGCTCATTTTGAAGCGCGACAGTTCCCAAAAAACTGAAACTGTATGGATCTTTGAATATGTATCGAGCCAAATCTGATTGCAGAGGAGGAAGAGTCTGGTCAAAATTATTAATGGCATTGCCTTTTGCATGGATATATCCGTTTGCAATTTGCATAAGCATCACATCTCGGCTCCACCCATTTTGAGCAGTTTCGACTATGTAGTATGCACGTTCTGCATCGTCTTTTACCTTTGACAGCAATGAAATATGGTGATACCAAGTGACTTGAGCAAGAGGCACTTGCACAAAGTCTTGACCGTTCGCTTTTAATTTGGCAAGTGGCACTTGCCAAATTGCCCGCCCCTCTAAACTGGCAAGCGGCACTTGCAGAAACGGGAAATTTGGATACTCAGCCGCAAACCTTTTCATGTTCCGTAAATTTCGTTCTGAATATCCTCTGTCATCGGCAAATTTCAAACTTAAATCTTTTGAAAGTTGCCCTATAATCTTTTTCCCCCAACCTAAACGCTCTTGTTTCTCAATAATCTGAGAACCAATGTTCCAATATAGAGACAACATGTCCATATTGACATTAATAGCTGCACGAAGTTTTGAAACTTCAATTAATTCCTCTATATTTTTACGCCATTCTGAATATCCGTCGGGAAGCAACATCTCATCATTCATTTCCTAACCTCCTATTTTTTACTTGTCACAAAAAGCGCATCTGGAATAACTTCCGAACGCACTTTTTAGCCACTCTTTTCATTACTATTTTTCTATCGCCTTGATCTTATCCGCATACTCGCTCCAGCCTTCTGCGGTTTTGTATTTTTCCACGCTCTCCGCTGGGACGTAGATGGTTATGTTTTCGCTGACTCCTTCAAAAGCCCAGCCTCTTACTTCAGGAGGTGTGGCATTTTCAATTGTTAAGAGGGTTAGTCTGGAGCAATCTTTAAAAGCCGACCAACTAATCATCGTCACACTATTGGGGATGGTGACGCTGGTTAGACTGGTGCAACCCCTAAAAGCCTCAAAATCAATCATCGTCACACTATTGGGGATGGCGACGCTGGTCAGACCTCGGCAATTTCTAAAAGCTTTCACTCCAATGGTTGTCATACTATTAGGAATGGACACACTGGCTAAACCTATGCAATCCTCAAAAGCAGACACTCCAATCGTCGTCACACTATTTGGAAGGGTGACGCTGGTTAGACCTGTGCAATTTGCAAAAGCAGACACTCCAATCGTCGTCACACTGTTTGGGAGGGTGACACTGGTTAGACCGTCGCAATTGTAAAAAGCCGCCTCGCCAATCGTCGTAACACTGTTGGGGATGATGACGCTGGTTAGACCTGTGCAATTATAAAAAGCAGTCTCCCCAATTGTTGTCACACCGTTTGGAATGGCATATTCGTCATTTATTCCCATGGGGCATAAAATCAATGTTTTTTTTGAGGAATCAAACAGTGCTCCGTTTTCGGAGCTGTAATGTGAATTGCCTGTGGACACATTAATATTTTTGAGGTTTCGGCACGAGTTGAAAGCATATTTCCCAATCGTTGTCACACTGTTGCCAATGGTGACGCTGGTCAGACCTTTGCAAGATGCAAAAGCAGACTTTCCAATCGTCGTGACACTGTTGGGAATAGTGACGCTGGTTAGACCAGTGCATTCTTCAAAAGCCGCCTCGCCAATCGCAGTAACACTATTTGGGATGGTTACACTGGTTAGGGAGTAGCAAAAGTAAAAAGCAACGTCCCCAATCGCAGTAACACTATTTGGGATGGTGACGCTGGTTAGATGGAAGCAATCTTTAAAACTTCCAGTTTCTATCGTCGTCACACTGTTTGGGATGATGACGCTGGTTAGACCTGAACAACGAGAAAAAGCAAACCCTCCAATGCTCGTCACACTGTTTGGGATGATGATGCTGGTTAAACGGTAGCAATGAGAAAAGGCAAACCCTCCAATGCTCGTCACACTGTTTGGGATGGAGACGCTGGTTAGACCGGTGCAATTTGCAAAAGCAGACACTCCAATCGTCGTCACTGTGTATTTTTCACCTTTGAATTTCACATTTTCAGGAATCTTCACATCGCCTGAAATTTTTGCTCTTTGTTGCTTTGAGACCTTCGCTTCGTTACCATTTGCAACCTCATACTTCAACG
>CALFTM010000018.1 GCA_937916355.1 uncultured Bacteroidales bacterium | reverse complement strand
CACTTGTTAGCATAAGTGGCTCAGTATTGTCTCAGACAAAGGCAGACGCAGACGGCAAAGCGACCATCGTTGTACCAAACAAAGCAGGAGTTTACGTGCTTACTGCCGGAAATCAATCATTTAAAATCATTCGTAAATAACAAAATAAGATAATAAATAAAATGAAAAAAAGTTTAATAACATTAGTTGCGGCGTTAGCAGTAGGCTTGTCTGCATTTGCAGGAACAGGCATGTATGTAAAACTGAAAAACGGAGAGACTTTCAGACACAACGTAGATGATGTCGAAGAGGTTGTTTTTGCTGAGATACAAGAACAAAATCCACTTAAATTTAAAGTCTTGACTGACTCCACAGCAGAGGTGACAAAAGAAAATTGCGTGGAGGGTTCTGTTACAATTCCTTCAAAAGTGGTAATTGACGGAAAGACATATAGTGTTGTTAGCATCGCAGACGATGCGTTTAATGGATGCAAAGGGCTGACTAACATAACAATTCCGTCAAGTGTTGTAAAGATTGGAGCCTTTGCATTTGCAAGTTCGGGTCTAACTACTATCGAACTGCCTTCCAGCATTACAAGCATCGATTATGGCTTGTTCTCAAGTTGCTCAGATTTGGTTAGTGTGAAAATCCCGTCAAGCGTTGAAAGTATTGGACAAAGTGCGTTTTCGAATTGTACAAGCTTGACCTATTTAGAACTTCCGTCAAGCGTTAAATCTATTGGAGATATGGCGTTTTATAATTGCACAGGCTTGACCAATTTGCAACTAAGCGTAGAATCTATTGGAATTATGGCGTTTGATGGTTGCGAGAATCTTGACCTTGTGATAGACAACTCAGAAGATAATGTAAAAGTTGCATCGAAAGCTTTCCAAAATTGCAAATCAGTGACATGGGAAATAATAGACGAGTCTGAATCTCCACTTAAATTTAAAGTCTTGACAGAAACCACAGCAGAGGTGACAAAAGAAAGTTGCGTGGAGGGTTCCGTTACAATTCCTTCAAAAGTGGTAATTGACGGAAAGATATATAGTGTTGTTAGCATCGCAGGCGAAGCGTTTAGGAACTGCAAAGGGCTGACTAACATAACAATTCCGTCAAGTGTTGTTAGCATCGAAGACGATGCGTTTTACGGCTGCAAAGGCCTGACTAACATAACAATTCCGTCAAGTGTTGTAAAGATTGGATCCTATGCATTTTCAAATTCGGGTCTAACTACTATCAAACTGCCTTCCAGCATTACAAGCATCGGTCTTGGCTTGTTCTCAGGCTGCTCAGATTTGGTTAGTGTGAAAATCCCGTCAAGCGTTGAAAGTATTGGAGAAAATGCGTTTGTGAGTTGTACAAGCTTGACCAATTTAGAACTTTCGTCAAGCGTTAAATCTATTGGAGTTATGGCGTTTTATGATTGCAAGAATCTTGACCTTGTGATAGACAACTCAAAAGATAATGTTGAAGTTGCAGTGCAAGCTTTCCAAAATTGCAAATCAGTGACTTGGAAGAAATAAACCTCTTCCATGAAATATAAAAAAATGGGATGCGCGAAAATGTGCATCCCATTTTTTATATTATTCTTTCCCATTCGACAAAAAGCCTAGCTAAAATTCGGCGAACGGCACTATTTTATGCATTTTACTACCCATACTGCATAAAAAAGCACCTTTTTTACGCAGTACAAAGTATTTTTTGCACAAACCACCACTTAATCCACTATAACCTTTGCAGATTTTGAAGAGCCTGCTTGTTCGTATTCTACGACATAAACACCAGTCGGAAGCGCAATCGTGCCGAAAGTATCTTTCATGGAAACCGTCTTCAGCAATTTGCCGTTGAGCGAGTAGATTCGCATTGCCAGCAAGTCTCCTGACAAATTCACAACGTTCAACACATCATCATCTCCATAAAAATAGACAGACTGATTTGTCTGAGGCGAAACAACACCTGTACCCTCCCCGCTTTTCAGTTCGTTGGCATACGGGAACGGCAAAATCCGCCACTGCCGATGCGCATTCTCGCCAGCCTTTCCGCCTTCCCACACGCCCACTTTCGTGCCGGCTTCCGTGTTCACACCCTCCAAGTCGAACATTTTCCCATTTGACGCAGATATGATGTCAAAGCAATTCTCGCCAACAGGCTTGATTTCAAACTGCTGAGAAATATCGTCAGTCTTCACTGGAGACCATTTCAAGAAATACGAACCGTCGTCCGTTATGGCACTCACAGCCCCGTCCTGCTTTGTGCAAATCATATAGTTGCCATTAGGAAGCAACTTGAAATACCAACGCTGAAGCGAATCGCCCAACGCAATGTTCGCCAGACACAAACCACCGTCCGAAGCCGCAGAGACAACAGAGGTCGCCGCCCTCGGAATCATCATATATGCCACATCAGGCTGCAACGCCTTAACTCCGTCGCCACTCTCCACAGAAAGAATCGCCGTAGCGATCTCCTGCTTGCCCAGCACATACGAGAACTGCCCATCTTTCACAACCACCCCGTCCAAACGTTCGCAATTCTTAGAAGAGTTAGTCACATAGAGCTGCACATTTTCCGAAACGTCTTTAAACAGCGACAAATCCACATCTACAAACTTATCCTCCGTATTGGTGTTCAGCATCACAATCACCAGTTCTTTTCCGTCAGGACTTAGAGCCGCCAAGAGGTCCGGACGACCAGTCATCAGCATTGTATAACCTTGTTTGATAAACCGGGTCACCTGCATTCTGATATAATAATTCTTCACGATGGAATAGGTCTGAGCGGCAAAATTGCCCATCACCAGACACCATTGGTCGTTGCCCTCCTCCACAAACTGCCAGTCAATCCAAGCTTGCGGCATCAGGTAGTTCAGGTCGTCGAACATACGCTGAGCCAAAGAGAGATTGCCTGCAATGCCGCTACCGCCGGCACCAGTCTCCGACATCCAGAAAGGCAAGCCCGACTTATTCACCAAATCCTTCAAATTAGCCTTGTCCATCACATTGCCAGAATAGGTGTGGACATTGAACTGTCCCAGCATCGGAATAATGTCTCCCTCCGACATATACAACTGCAACTCAGAGATGGCGGTTGTGACACTGGTCTCGTCGCAAGCGGACATAACCGTATTCAAGCCCGACTGCTGCAATTTAGGGTACAAAGTGCGAATCAGTTTAACCTGAGAAGCCGGCGAGAAGTGACAGCCCTCCTGACCGCCGT
Source organism: uncultured Bacteroidales bacterium (assembly GCA_937916355.1). Taxonomy (GTDB): domain Bacteria; phylum Bacteroidota; class Bacteroidia; order Bacteroidales; family Paludibacteraceae; genus UBA1181. The sequence goes on along the minus strand of CALFTM010000018.1, from coordinate 23,197 downwards.
TCGCGCCCCAGTAGTTTGTGTTAGGCTCATTGAACGGGTCGAGCGTCTTAAACTCAATACCATACTCCTCTTTGAAGTGTTTGCAGACATCAATCAGATAGTCGCAAAACTGGCCGTAATACTCAGGCTTCAGATTGTCCGAATTAGCGTCCTTATTGCCAGCCGAGCAACCGCTGTAGGTCATCCAGTACGGAGGAGAGTTTGAGAACGCCTCAAAGATTGCGTCCGGACGCGCCTCTTTTATCTTCTGCAGCACCTTACGCTGTCCCGGGTCTTTTGTCCAATCGTACGGAGCATACTCACTCGCCTTGAAACCGTCCATCTCCGCACGCTTCCCCTTGCCGGTCGTCATGTGTCCGTTATAGTGCGACGGGTCATCACCGCCACCGATGTTGTATCGGAAGATATTATAGTTAAGACCATCCTCCGCCGTCAGAAGTTCTACCAGATGATCCACCTTATCCTCGCTCCATTTGCCGCACATATTCGCCCACCAGCAGAGAGAGACGCCCCAACCTTCGATTGTCTGCTGACGAGCCGCCGGGTTGAGACAAGCTGTAGATTTGCGATTAGGGTCATACTTCGCCAAAAGTCCGTAATACTCCTCTTCCGTTATGTTGATGACCGAGCCATGACGCATTACCGACGGCAAAGAATACTCGCCCGAAGCCAGTTGCGTAAACTGCCCAGAAGAGAGATCTGTGAAGACTAAAGGATAATACCCCTTTCCTCCAAAATCGTCCAAAAAGAGGCACCATTTGTCTTCGTTATTAAACTTGAAACAGGTTGGTCCCTCCACACCAGAGATTCGGCTCATGTCGGTTGCAATTTCTGTCCATTCGCCCAAAAGCGATTTAGACTTCTCCATGATTATGTATTTTCCAGAAGATGGCAAGCCCGCCTTATGCGCCTCCGTCGCTTCGTTTTTCTTAAAGCGGTAATAGGTGTCGCCCACCTTGATTGCCGTTGCGTCTATTGCGCTGATGACTCTGCCGCTCGCATTTCGCAGTTCAATCCAAACTTTAGCCTCGCTGAATGTCCTGAAATCTTTTGTTGTTGCGTAATAGACACGATGAGTGTTGTCATTATTCTGCACATTCTGCGAGTTAGGTATTTTGGACGACCAAAAGACAATATAATTGCCGCTTTCATCGTCATAAAAGGCTTCGGGTGCCCATGTGCAGCCAGCACCCTCAGGGGCGACACGGCACATTCGCTGTTCCGACCAATTCACGAGGTCTTCCGACTCCCACACCATAATCGACTTGCTGCCAGTAGTCTGAGCTGCCGTCCAGTTACCATTGCCATAGATTTTCAAGTCTGTGGCGATGACAAAAAACTTGTCGCCTTCAGCAGAGCGCATGATAAAAGGATCTCGCAAGCCCTTCTCGCCCATCGACGAAGTCAAAACCGGACTGCCCTCGTTCAAGTCCGTCCAATGCAATCCGTCCTTGCTGACCGCAAAATAAATCTGTTCGCCTTGCGCCAACCCCTCGCCCTTGAAATAGGCGAAAAGGTAGGCGGAATAAGAACGCTCCTCAGCCTTTGCCACCAAAGAGAAAAACGAGAACAATGCGAGCCAACAGAAGGTTCGCAGAATCTTTAAATTGATATTCATTTTAATTCCAATATTATAAAATTTCATGATTAAAGCACCACATTAAAACATCGACCAAGATAGTGGTTATTACTCAAAGCAATATGAAATATTCATTCAAAAAAATGAAATTTCACACCAACAAAAAAATCATAAAAAACACTAACAATGGTTTCAACTTACATCGTTTCAATTCAAATTTGAAACGCACAAAAATAAAAATCTATTTTGATAACTGCAAATAATTGTATGAGGACAATCCCTACGGCTCTTTCTTTTGTTCAGACTTTCCTCCCAGCACACTCTCCCTGTTTAAAGGACTCCAGTAAAAAACTTGTAATATTCCTTATTTTTCTTAAAAATTTAATACTTTTGCACAAAGCGGAGTTTATCGGGGTTCTAATTTCGCTCTAAAAACAATCACAGAACCCCATAATTAAACCAAAGAACATCATGAAACTCAATCATTTAAAATTAGTTTTTTTATTCATTTTTTGTCTTTTAGGTTTTTCTAACGCATATTGCGAAGATGAAATCTGCGTAAAAGTAGAAAAAAAGTCAAGTTTCAAAGGAGGGACACCTGCCTTGATTGAATATTTGCAAACAAACCTAAACTACCCACAAGATGCATTGGATGCAGAAATAGAAGGAAGAGTACTTATTCATTTCACTGTCGACAAAGATGGCTCTATTGAAGATATTGAAGTAATCAGAAGCGTCCACCCATCACTTGACAAAGAGGCTGTACGAGTGGTAAAAAACATGCCAAAATGGGAGCCTGCAGAAGCATACGGGAAAAAAGTGAAATCAGCGTTCACCCTTCCGGTCAACTTTAAATTATCCCCTAAAACAGAAGCTAATTCATTACCCAATACCGAAAAAAAATAGAACTTTCCGGGGAGGGATAAAAAGTCACTCCCCAGAAGTTTCATTGACTCGGCGTAAAATAGAAAAAGCCTCTTCCACACACTTCACATCTTGGAAGACAATCGAACGTTTGCCGCCATTTTCACGCAACTTGCATCTTTCCACATGATTCTGGTAATAATTTAATATTTTACCAAACGCTTCAGATTGGAAGTATGGAGAATCATCATCATTCGTAAAAAAGCCTGTCATCCGGTTTTGCTTCAAAGTGAGTTTTTCAAATCCGAGCTTCTGTGCCGCCCACCTCACACGAACCAGCATCAAGAGATTGATGGTCTGCTCCGGCAACGCACCAAAACGGTCGACCATCTTCTTCTCAAACAATTCCAATTCTTGTTCATCTCGCACATTATCCAATTCACGGTAGAGGTTCATTCTTTCAGAAACATTCTCCACATAATCAGAAGGGAACGTAAGTTCCATGTCGGTTTCCACCTGACAATCGACCACCAAAGGCAATATCTTTTTGGCACTCTCCTCCTTCTCCTCATATAATTCAGGGAACTCTTTGATTTTAAGTTCGGCGACCGCCTCATTCAACACATTTTGGTAGGTTTCATACCCCAAATCTGCGATGAAACCGCTCTGTTCCGCCCCCAACAAATTACCAGCACCGCGAATATCCAAGTCTTGCATCGCAATATTAAAACCACTACCCAAGTCTGAAAAACTCTCTATCGCCTGCAATCTTCTGCGAGCATCTGCGGTGAGTGTCGACAACGGAGGAGACAAAAGGTAACAGAAGGCACGACGATTGCTTCGTCCCACCCGACCACGCAACTGGTGAAGGTCGCTCAAACCAAAATTCTGAGCATTATTCACGATGATGGTATTACAATTCGGAATATCAATTCCCGACTCCACAATCGTGGTAGCCAATAAAACATCATATTCATAATCGAGGAAATCCAAAATGATATTCTCCAGTTCAACACCATTCATCTGACCATGCCCCACCGCAACCCTCGCATCAGGCACGAGCCGATTGATCAACGCTTTCAGTTCGAGCAGATTCTGCACTCTGTTATTGATAAAAAACACCTGTCCGTTGCGATCCATCTCATAACAAATAGCATCCCTGATCACCTCCTCATTGAAGGTGTACAACTCAGTTCGGATAGGGAAACGGTTAGGAGGCGGAGTACTGATGATCGAGAGGTCGCGCGCACCCATCAGTGAAAATTGGAGCGTACGAGGGATTGGCGTGGCTGTAAGCGTAAGCGTATCCACATTCACCTTCATTTGCTTGATTTTCTCTTTCATCGAAACACCAAATTTCTGCTCCTCGTCAATAACCAGAAGTCCTAAATCCTTGAATTTAATACCCTTTCCTAAAACCTTCTGTGTGCCGATGATAATATCAACCTTACCCTCTTCCAACTCCTGCAAAATACGCTTCACGTCCTTTGCAGAACGAGACCTATTTAAATACTCCACCGTACAAGGGAAATCCTTCAATCTCTCCTTGAATGTCTTGTAATGTTGCAGAGCCAAGACCGTCGTCGGCACTAACACCACAGCTTGCTTGCTATCACAAACTGCTTTGAATGCAGCACGAATGGCGATTTCAGTCTTTCCAAACCCCACATCCCCACAAACGAGCCTATCCATCGGCAAATCACTCTCCATGTCGGCCTTCACCTCTTGGGTGGTCTTCAACTGGTCGGGCGTATCTTCATAGATAAAAGAGGATTCCAATTCAGACTGCAAAAAAGTGTCCGGAGAAAAAGCATACCCCTTCTCCTCTCTTCTTTTAGCATAAAGGGCGATTAAATCACGGGCGATATCCTTCACCTTCTTTTTGGTGCGCTCCTTCAAAGTCTGCCATGCGCCAGTACCCAATTTACTGATATGAGGAGCCTCCCCCTCCTTTCCCCTGTAACGAGAAATCTTATGCAAAGCATGAATGCTCACCAACAGCAGATCATCATTTTTATACAAAAGCTTTATCACCTCCTGTTTTTTGCCATTCACATCAATTTGGATCAAACCGCCAAACCGTCCGATTCCATGGTCTACATGCACCACGAAATCCCCCGCCTTAAAACTGTTCAGCTCCTTTAGAGTCAATGCGCCCTGACCATTCCTCGCCCGCTCCGAACGTAACGAATATTTATGAAACCTATTGAAAATCTGATGATCCGTATAACAACATAGTTGACTATCCGGATCCACAAAACCCTCATGGAGCGTTTGCAGTACCGGTGTGAAATCGACATCGAGCCCCTTATCCTCAAAAATGGCACTAACCCTCTCTATCTGATGTTTATTATCACTCAAAAGGCAAACCGTGAAACCCTCAGATTTCCTTTTCCTGAAATCCTCCGCAATCCAATCGAAATTTTTCGAGAACAGCGGTTGCGGAGAGGTATGAAAATGCAGCACATACTCTTCTCGCACATCTGGCAAAGTCTGATGCCCACCAAACTCTATTTTACACAAATCGCTGATTTGCTCAAAAAACTGTTCAAACAGCAACGACTCCGGCTCCTCCTCCGAAATACGCTTCAAGACCTCTGCTGTGTAAGAAAAATCATAAAAAGAGAGAAGGACATCCGCAGGAAGAAAACTGAACAACGAGTCGGACGCATCCGAATCATCATGCACGTTAGCAACAATCGAAACACTTTTCTTCTCCTCTATGGACAACTGAGTCTCCACATTAAAAGTGCGGATGGAATCGACCTCATCACCAAAAAAATCTATACGAATAGGGTACTCGCAAGAGAACGAAAAAACATCTATGATACTACCTCTCACGGAAAACTGCCCCGGCTCATAGACGAAATCGACCCTTTGAAAACCATATTCAACCAACATCTGAGAAAGAAAGAGAGTGTCTACCGTCTCGCCCACCTTCACAAAAAAGGTTTTTTCCTTCAAAACCTCCGTTTTCACCACCAATTCTGACAGAGCCTCCGGATGCGAGACAATCATAAAACGACCGTTTTTATCGCTCAATTTATTCAAAACCTCCGTCCTCAACACCTCATTCGCAGCATCCGACTGCCTTCCCCCGTATTTTTTCGCACTTTTATAAGAGACAGGAAAAAAACAGACCTCCTCCTGCCCCAACAACTGGGTAAGATCATGATACATGTATGCGGCACTTTCAGCATCATTCATGATGATGAACTGACGCTCTCCACACCCTTCAACATACAAATTAGAAAAAACCAACGCACGAAAAGAACCCTCCATACCTTTAAGGATGAAGTTTTCTCCCCTATTTTTTTTCAATCTTTCCTTTAACGTAAGAACCTGATTATTAGATTCTAAACGCTTTATCAAATCTTTTATATCCAAATCTTAGATTTTTTTTACAAAGATAACGAATAAAAATCCAAACCATTTTCTATTTTTGCATAAATAGAAGAAAAAAAGAAAAATGACTGTTCGAGGAGAAATTATTCCCCAACAATTATTTTTTTTGACTAAAAAAAAGTAAATTTACACTCTAAAATAAAATAACATTAAGGCAATGGAAAGCAATGACGGTGTGGTAATCATACCAACATACAACGAGAAAGAGAATATTGAAAACATTTGTAGAAAAGTGTTTTCATTGCCAAAGCATTTTCATATTTTGGTTGTGGACGATGGTTCTCCAGATGGCACAGGGGAAATCGTGAAAGGACTCATGAAAGAATTTCCAGACCGCCTACATATCATCGAGAGGTCTGGTAAGCTTGGTTTAGGAACAGCCTATATCACCGGTTTTAAATGGGCAATCGAGAAAGGTTACGACTTCGTCTTCGAGATGGATGCGGACTTCTCCCACAACCCGGATGACCTGTTGAAACTCCACAAGGCTTGCTCAGAAGAGGGTGCGGATGTAGCTATCGGCTCACGCTATGTAAGTGGTGTGAACGTGGTAAACTGGCCAATGGGAAGAGTTTTGATGTCCTATTTCGCATCTAAATATGTGAGAATCGTCACAGGTTTGAAAGTAGCCGACACGACCGCCGGCTTCAAATGTTTCAGGAGAGAAGTTTTAGAGACCATTGAGTTAGACAAAATCAGATTCAAAGGGTATGCTTTTCAGATAGAAATGAAATATACCGCATATAAATGCGGATTTACCATTAAGGAAGTTCCTATCATATTCGTCAACAGGGTTTTAGGAAATTCCAAAATGAGCGGAGGAATCTTTGGAGAAGCATTGTTTGGTCTAATTCGACTAAAAATAGACAGTCTTTTCAGAAAATATCCTCAAAAAAAGAGAGCTTGAAATTTAGTAGTAAAAAATAAATAATACAGTGATGAAAAACATACTAATCCACAAAGTTAAAATCATAAATGAGGGAAACTCATTTAAAGGATCGGTACTAATAGAAGGGGAGAAAATATCAAAAATATTCCGCGATGAAGTACCTGAAAATGTGTTGAAAAATGCGGATATCATAGATGGAGAAGACAAATGGCTCTTGCCGGGCGTGATTGACACTCATGTGCATTTCCGCGAACCCGGACTAACAGAAAAGGGTGATTTCGAAAGCGAGTCCAAGGCGGCAGTGGCAGGTGGTGTAACATCCATCATGGATATGCCAAACACTTTGCCTCAAACTACCTCTATGGCAGAAATTGATAAAAAAATCGCCCTCGCAGAAAAAAAATGTCTCACCAACTTCTCTTTTTATATAGGAGCGACCAACGACAACATCGACGAAGTGATCAATGTAGACAAAAATAAAGTCTGTGGAATCAAAGTCTTCATCGGGAGCTCAACAGGCAACATGAAGGTCGACAACCCGGAAGTGTTGGACAAAATCTTCAAAGATGCCCCTATCCTTGTTGCGACACACAACGAGGATGAGAAAATGATTGAAGAGAACCTGAAGAAAATCAAGGAGGAGTTGGGCGACCAACCAATACCTATCACATATCACGAACTCATCCGCAATTCAGACGCTTGCTATAAGGCAACCTCACAAGTGATAGATCTGGCAAAGAAGCACGGCACAAGGCTGCACGTACTTCATTTGACAACCGCCAAGGAGATGGCTCTGTTCAACACCAAACCTATGGCAGAGAAGAAAATCACAGCAGAGACCTGCGTAGGATACCTTTGGTTTGACGACCAAGACTATGAGCGTCTTGGAGCAAAAATCAAATGCAACCCTTCCATCAAAAAAGAGAAGAGCCGTGTCAACCTACTAAAGGCGGTTGAGTCTGGCATCATCGACACAGTGGCAACAGACCATGCGCCACATCTTTTGAGCGAAAAGGAGGGCGATTGCCTCACTGCGGTTTCCGGCTACCCTTCTATTCAACATTCTCTTCAAATGATGCTGGAGTTGGCGAAGAAGGGAAATTTCACAAGAGAACAGGTGGTAGAAAAAATGTGCCACAACCCTGCCCGACTATTCAATGTCGAAAAAAGAGGATTCATCAGGAAAGGCTATTTTGCAGATTTGGTTTTGGTCGAGCCAAACAACCCTGTTACAGTTACAAAAGAGTCTGTCTTGTACAAATGTGGCTGGTCTCCAATGGAAGGAGAAAAACTAAATTACAAAATCAGCAAAACATTTGTCAATGGGAATATTGTGTATGATGAAGGAAATATCAAGGGCGAAAACAAAGGAAAACTCTTGACATTTAACCGAGAATAAAGATTTCTTTTTTTAGACACAAAAATCATTAAGTTTTTTTTACATTTAGTTTAAAATATGTTTATTCCCCTAAAAAAAAGGTGAAAAAATATTTGAATAGAAAAAAAACGCTTATATTTGTGTCGAAAATTTGAGACGATAATAAAAACTTTTTCATAATAGTGTTTGTTTTCATTTTTTAGAACGAAAAACGTTCGAAGCACTGCGAAGTTGGGAAACTTTGTAGTGCTTTTGTTTTATACCTATACCAACCAGAAATCTTCCCCAATCAAGAAAAATTTTCATTTAATCACCACTCTAAAAAAACAGCGGAAGGCACGTTATCATCACAAATAAAAAAGATTTTCATAAAAAAGAATAACAAGACATTGAAAATAACCTATTTCAAAAATATTTTTCATAAATTTGCAGGACAAGAAAAGATATAGCAATGAAAAATCGTATAAAAGAACTTTTAGAGGAAATAAAAGGCCTTCAAGCCATCACAAAAGATGAATTGGAGACAATGAGAATAAAGTACCTTAGCAAGAAGGGAGAGATATCATCATTGTTCAATGATTTTAAGACAATCTCAAACGAGCAAAAAAAGGAGGTTGGGCAGATGCTCAACGAACTTAAGAATGCTGCTCAGGAAAAAATCAACGAAATAAAAGCTTCTTTGGAGGATTCGGGCAAAGAGGAGGCAAAACTGGATTTGACCCGTACTGCCGACCCAATCGAATTGGGAACAAGACACCCTCTCTCTATCGTTAAGAATGAGATAGCGGACATATTTGCTCGCATTGGTTTTTCCGTTGCAGAAGGTCCGGAAGTCGAAGATGACTGGCATGTCTTTTCGGCATTGAACTTTCCTCCTGAACATCCAGCACGCGATATGCAAGACACGTTCTTCATCACAAGAGACCCGGATGTTCTGTTGCGCACACACACCTCTTCGGTACAATCTCGCATCATGACATCACAAACACCTCCTATCAGAGTGCTTTGTCCGGGTCGTGTCTACAGAAACGAGGCGATTTCATATCGTGCGCACTGTTTCTTCCATCAAGTGGAAGGTTTGTACATTGATAAGAACGTATCGTTTGCTGACCTTAAACAAGCATTGCTCTACTTTGCGAAAGAGATGTTTGGAGAAGGCACGCAAATACGCCTCAGACCATCATACTTCCCATTCACCGAACCATCTGCGGAAATGGACATCTCATGCAACCTTTGCGGAGGAACTGGATGTGCGTTCTGCAAAAACACCGGTTGGGTGGAAATATTGGGTTGCGGAATGGTCGACCCTAACGTTTTAGAAAGTTGTGGAATTGATAGTAAAATATACTCAGGATACGCATTCGGTATGGGTATTGAGCGAATCACCAACTTGAAATACCAAGTAAAAGATTTGAGAATGTTCTCTGAAAATGACGTGAGATTCTTAAATCAATTTAAATCAGCATACTAAAAACCAAGTTACATTGTTTTCAAGACTTTTTAACTTTAATTCAAAGAAAGAAATGGCAAAAGAAGTCATCGGTAGTGAACACAACTCGTTAGCCTTTGGAACGAAAGTAACAGGCGACATATTTGCAGAGACAGACTTCCGTTTAGACGGAGTGATAGAAGGGTCTATCGAATGCAAAGGTAAGGTAATCATTGGTGCGAAAGGTGTCCTTGTAGGGACATTAACTTGCGCGAATGCCGAAATCATGGGAAATGTCAAGGGTACATTACACATCACAGACACCCTCTCATTGAAATCCACGGCAAAAGTGGAAGGCGACATCGACACCAAGATCTTATCAATCGAACCTCAAGCAGTGTTCTCAGGAACTTGTGATATGTCAAAAGTCGCTCCCGCTCCACAACCTAAATAACTTCGAGCGGTTCCTACCTTCTAAAATAACAAGCACCCACGATTGGCAAATCGCTTTTTGTGGGTTGTATTGTTTCTTTATGATATTTATATTAGAAAAAATTTGTATATGCTTCCAAAACTGCTGAAAATATTGTTTGCCAGCGTCTTGCTCTGCTCATTGCAGTCGCTGTATGCCCAATCCGTTGGTTTGGTGCTGAGTGGTGGAGGAGCAAAAGGATGTACTCACGTCGGTGTCATAAAAGCCCTTGAAGAACATAATATCCCTATCGACTATGTGACGGGAACTTCCATAGGCTCTATCATTGGTGCATTGTACTCCATGGGATACACTCCGGAAGAGATGGAATCCCTTATATCTTCGGAAATGTTCAACACTTGGCTGAAAGGAAGGGTGGACGAAAAAGAAAAATTCTATTTCAAAGAAGATGATGTGACTCCCGAATTTGTCTCTTTCAAAATGAAACTGAAAGAATCATTTACCTTCAAACCGGAAATACCGAACAGTTTTATCTCTCCCGACCAGATGAATCAGGCGACCATGTACCTGTTCGCTCAAGCCAATACTATTTGCAAGGAAAATTTTGACAGCCTCTTCATCCCTTTCAGATGTATCTCCACCAACATGACAGAAAAGGGTGAATACATCCATAGAAACGGAGATTTGGGTGATGCCGTCAGAGCCTCCATGTCTTTCCCGTTCGTCTTTCAACCGGTCAGGGTGAACGGACAATTGATGGTGGATGGGGGTATCTACAACAATTTTCCTTTAGATGTCATGCAAGAGGAGTTTAAGCCAGATTATATCATCGGCTGTAATGTGAGCGATGGACCCGCCAACACTCAAGATGAAAGTCCAATCTCATTATTGGAAAATCTAATCATCCAAAACACTGTAAATGACCTGAATAAAGAAGATGGCATCGTATTACGATTCAAATATGAGGATGTGGGATTATTGGACTTTGAGCAAGCAAAAAAACTGATACAAATCGGTTATGATAGCACAATCGCCCATATTGATGAAATCAAAAAGAGTATCGGACGGACTGTCTCAAAAGAGGATTTGGCGAGCAAAAGATTTGCTTTCAATCAAAAAAAGCCTCCTTTGATTTTTCAAAATATCATAATCAAGGATCTGAAAAAGAAACAACAAAGTTTCATATCAAAAACATTCCATAAAAAAACGGACTATTTCAGTTACAATAGTTTTAAAAAGAATTACTTCAAACTACTGTCCGATAAAAAAATCGAGGAGATTGTTCCGCATGCTGACTACAATCCTCAAACCAATGCCTACGACCTGATTTTGGATGTCTCATTGGACGACCATTTCCGTTTTGGGATTGGAGGGAACATCTCTTCCACGACAGCCAATTTATTGTATGCAAGTGCGAAATTCCTCACTGTGCAGCGTCTCTCCTACGATTTCTCCCTCGATGGTCAAATCGGAATGTTATATCGAAACGCACACTTCCAAGCAAGAATCGATTTCCCTTATCAGATTCCATTTTGTGTAAAAGCGATTGCGGACATTTCACACAACTCCTACTCCAACACGCAAAACGCTTTCTACGAATTTGATATTCCAACCAGTGCTTATAATACTGAATTTCACACAAAAATGAAAATAAGTATACCGTTCCTCCTAAAAGGAGAGATAACGGGAGGCATCGGTTATGGAATCATAAAAAACAAATATCATGGATTGTATTCTGCGGCAGAGGATCTTTTCGACCAAACCGAATATAGATTAGGGGCTGCATTGGTGCAATATAGGCACAACTCGCTCTCCCACAAACAATACCCTGTCTCTGGTACTTTAGCGAAAATAAATGTGCAGTACATTTTCGGAAAAAAGGAGATGGCGACAAGAGTCCCTTTGGATTCTGTTACCATTGATGTAGAAAAAAAAGGAAAAAAAATCAACTGGTGGCAATTCTCCGCAAAAATCGACCACTACATCCCAATGGGAAAACATTTCTCACTCGGTCTGGCAGCGGAAGGAGTCTACTCTACCCACCCTTTGGAAAACAACTACATGGAAACTCTCTTGATGTGTCCGAAGTTTGTTCCCACTAAACACTCTTTGACGGTCTTCAACACCGCATTTTCAAGCAACTCTTATCTTGCAGCAGGTATAAAACCGATTGTCTCAATCAACAAATTTTTGCAACTGAGGTTTGAAGGATTCTTTTTCGCCCCTCATAAAGCAATCATACCAACCGCAACATTCAAACCGGAGTATGAAAAAGACTTTTCAAAACTTTATGCCATGGCAGAGGCTACATTCGCCGTGCAATTGAGGTATATCACCGCAGGATTGTATGCCAACTGGTATAGCTACCCTGAAAAAAACTACAACTTCGGTTTGAACATCGGTTATTTGATTTTCCACGACAAACTGATTGAGTAAAGGTGGGTTCTACTAATTCATTTTGCGGAATTTTTTGAATTTACTTCGGGTAAATTGCTGAGCAAAAAAATATATAGTCAGCAACCGCCATAAAAGCAGACCAAAACTAAAAGAAAAAACATTATATTTGCAGAAAAGAGTAATGGTATGATCACAATTGCAGAAGTACAACACCTATCCGATGTCCAACCAGAAGAGGTTTTTTCTCTTCTCCGGCAACTGACGGATACACCACAATCTTTCACCCAAAAAGAGCTGGAAGAGATTATAACCAATACCAACAGCCACCTCTTCATCGCAAAAGAGAACGAAAAGCTGGTCGGCATGCTGACGGTCGGATATTATATGAGTCCGACAGGCAAAAAAGCATGGGTCGAGGATGTTGTCGTAGACGCAAACCATCGAGGGAATGGTTGCGCAAAGAAATTGGTTGAGTACGCCATCGGATTCGTAAAACAAAAACAGATCCCTCTCCTACAACTCACTTCAAACCCTAAAAGGATAGAAGCCAACCACCTCTACCCCCGAATCGGATTTGAGAAAAAAGAGACCAACGTGTACAAAATGAAATTTTGAGCGACCTCTTAATTTCAAACATAATAACTCTAAAAATTTATAACATGAAGAAAACATTAGTCGACCTATTTGAGGATTCGGTAAAAAAATATTCCAACAATACTTTCCTTTTAGAAAAAACAGGAAAAGAATTTCAACCGACAACCTATGCGCAAGTTAAAGAGCAAGTCTACCGATTGGGGGCAGGACTCCAAGCATTAGGGGTGAAAAAAGGGGACAACATGGCACTTCTCAGCGAAGGCAGAAACCTCTGGGTGATTGGAGAACTATCCATGTTCTATGCAGGAGCGGTCAATGTGCCTCTCTCCATCAAATTGGAAGAGAGCAACGATCTACTGTTCAGGCTCGTTCACGGAGATGTGAAGTTCATGATGGTTTCGGCGACTCAACTGAAGAAGATCCGCCTAATCAAGGAACAGCTCACCATGATTGAAAAAATCATAGTTTTCGATCCTTTAGAGAACTACGAAGAAAAAGAGGTCTCCGTGGAAGAGGTGATGAAAATGGGAGACAAATTTCTCAGCGAACATTCCGAAGCAGAATTTTTAGAAGTGGCCAACTCCATTCAAAACGATGACTATGCGACCATCACTTATACCAGCGGAACAACAGCCAACCCTAAAGGGGTAATTCTGACACACCGCAACTACACCGCAAACGTCGAACAGGCTCTCACTCTTGTCGACATCGACGAGACTTGGCGAACCCTGATCATCCTTCCGCTCGACCACTGTTTTGCACATGTCGTAGGTTTCTACATCATGATGTCAAAGGGAGCAACGGCCGCTACCGTGCAAGTGGGACGCTCTCCGATGGAGTCGCTAAAAAACATCCCTCTAAACATCAAAGAAGTGAGACCTCATTTCATTCTGAGTGTCCCAGCTTTGGCTAAAACCTTTAAAAAGAACATCGAACAAGGAATCAGAGCCAAAGGGAATGCCACATTGAAATTATTCAAAGTCGGCATGAAAATCCGCCAAATATACTTTGGAGAAAGCAATTTAGACCCTAAAGGTTGGCGCGTACTTCTCTCTCCGCTTGTTTCTCTATTCGACAAAATCATCTTCTCGAAGGTCAGAGAAAATTTTGGAGGTGAATTGAAATTCTTCATCGGTGGTGGTGCGCTTTTAGACAAAGACCTTCAAAAGTTCTACATAGGCATAGGTATTCCGATGTTCCAAGGTTATGGACTCTCTGAGGCAACACCAGTCATCTCCTCTAACGGACCAGAACTCTACCGTTTCGGCTCCAGCGGAAAATTGGTGAAACCCATCGAAGTGAAAATCTGCGACAGCGAAGGAAAAGAACTGCCAACAGGAGAAATGGGTGAAATTGTGGTGAAAGGGGAAAATGTCATGGCTGGCTACTGGAAAAATCCAGAATCCACCGCGGAAACCATAAAAGATGGATTCCTATACACTGGAGACCTCGGCTATATCAACCATGAAGGATTGCTCTATGTGAAAGGTCGATTCAAAAGCCTGCTCATCTCCAGCGATGGTGAAAAATATAGTCCGGAAGGAATCGAAGAGGCGATGGTCGAACACTCTCCTTACATAGACCAGATCATGCTCTACAACAACCAATCGCCCTACACAATCGCTTTGATTGTTCCCAACAAAGAGCAACTAAAACGTAAAATCGCACAACAAAACCTCACATTAGAATCTGAGGAGGGACGAATCGCCGCAATCAAAAAGATTGAAAGAGAACTCAACAAGTATAGGAAAGGCGGAGTATATGAAGGAATGTTCCCTGAACGTTGGCTACCAAGCACGTTCACACTTCTTCCTGAACCATTCTCTGAACAAAACCAGATGATCAACAGTACGATGAAAATGGTTCGTGGTAAAATTGAAAAAGCATACCAAGAGCGCATCAATGAGTTGTACACGGCGGAAGGTAAAATAATCATCAATCCATACAACCACAATGCGTTAAAATAGTAGTGTTGGAAGTACTCCCCCCACTATTACAAAAAATTTTTAAATCGTAATTTATAGAAGTTGCCTTTATTGTATATTTGCAGGAAGTCTCCACCTAAAACAGTGGAGAGGTGAATATTTTTAAAGAGACTTGATAATTTTTTCAGATTATGAATATCGCCAAAGACCAGATAATGATTGTGGCAGATCCTAATTACTTCCCTGCTAAAGCATTCGAAATGGCTTCCGTACTATCGAAAGTCCATGAGAAAGGGGTTACATTCCTCTACGTTCCGACAGGAAAAGAGAAGGATATGCACGAAGTGGAGAACGGCATGGAGGAATGGTGTTCCTTATATGCAGAAGAGTTGACACAACCATTGGGTTATTATATATTAGAGGAGGATTTCACCGACTTCATGGAGAACAATGAAGTGCGTTCAGTCATTTTCGAGCTAATCCCCAATAGCATGTACCCCAATTGCAAGAAACCGCTGAAATTGTGCAGAGAGTTGCGCATCGCCTACTACTTCCTGAAACCCAATCAGGTGATCAACTACAAGAAGGTATTGGTGCCAGTAGGTTTTTTGGTTGAAGAAAAAGAAAAAGGGGTTTTCTGTAGCGGAATGGGAAGACTTCTCCATTCTGAAATACTACTGATGACCGCCAAAGATTATGGTTCAAGGGCAAAAGAAAATGCGGCCGGCATCCGTACCATACTCGACAAATTCAAAATACGCTACTCGGACATACCCGCTCAAAAAGACAGTTTTAAGATTGAATTGGAGGCGGTGAAAAAAGCAAAAGAACTTCAGGCTGGTCTCCTGCTGATCTCCGCATCCCGTGATTACGGACTGGATGACATCATTTTTGGTCCCAAAGAACAAAAAGTCATAGAAAAAAGTGAAATTCCAGTGATGGTGATCAATCCGAGAAAAGATCTTTATGCTCTTTGCGAATAGAATTTGGGTGTTTTTCCACTGTCTTTCAGCTCTCTTTTACAATTTTTCACCCCAAAAAAGGAGAATGAGAAAACAGATTGTCCACACAACATGATTTTCGTCGATAAAACCATCTACTTTGACACAAAAAAAGACCTATTTTTAGCAACCTTTGATTTTATATCGAAAAAAACGGGGTTTTGGTCTTTACAAAAATTTTGTCAATACCCATTTTCGTCCAAATAGAAAAAAGAGACATTTTTTATATTTCTTTTTACCCTATATTTGTCAGTACAAAACGAGAGATAATAAATGATTGTTGAACATACTAAAATTTTATAGCCATGAAAGCAAATAAAATTTTCGCAATACTTTTCACAGGATTCGTGATGGTTTGCTCATCAATATCAGTATATGCCCAGAGATCTTCTGGTAGAGAAAGTGGATCTAACCGCACTGAGATGCGTCAAAGTTCACCAAGTAGTTCGCGTAGTGGAGTGCGTTCTTCCGCGAATAGTTCGCAGACTCGATCTTCTGCAAGTTCAAGTAGTCGACCATCTTCTTACAGCTCATCAAGCTCTACAAGAAGCTCTTCGCCGGCAACCACCCGCAGCAGCTCTGTAAGTTCCAATACTCGCAGCTACAGCTCACCAAGCAGAAGTTCCGCTTCCTCTGCAACTCGTAGCTCTGCAAGTTCGACTACTCGCAGTTCTGCAACAACTACCACTCGTAGTTCTGCAAGTACTCCGGTTCGTAGTTCTGCTAATACTACCACCCGTAGTTCTGCTAATACTACTACCCGTAGTTCTGCCAATACTACCACTCGTAGTTCTGCTAATACTACCACTCGTAGTTCTGCCAATACTACCACTCGTAGTTCTGCCAATACTACCACTCGTAGTTCTGCTAATACTCCGGTTCGTAGTTCTGCAAATTCTACTACCCGTAGTTCTGCTAACTCTACTACCCGTAGTTCATCTTCCGTTCGTGGATCTTCTAACGGTTCGACTCGTCCTGCTGCGACAACGGCTTCAAGTACCAGAACCGCTTCAACCGTCAACCCTAAGAAGGCGAACAAGCCAGCACCTCCAAAGTTGGGTCCAACTCCAGCTCGTAAGAATGAGGGGTCTTTCAGATTGAAATCTCATGAACGTCCACACACTTACCACCATCTTCACCCTGCACCAAAGCCAGTTTGCGCTCCACGCATCGTGAACGGTCGTAAGTACTACCATCAGATTCCTCATCACACACACCATTTTTCTCATCCGAAGGGGAAATACTACATCCATAACGGTGTGTTCTACAGATGGCACACAACCTTAGGTTATGAGTTGATTGCACGTCCTTTGGGTCTCTTCTTCAACGCTCTTCCTTTTGCTTGCGTGAAGATTTACCTCAACAACACCCCTTACTGGTATAGTGACGGTGTGTGGTTCGGAAGACAAAACAATGGTTATGTGATCATCAACAGACCTTTGGCTGCAAGTACAGAGATTTTCATCACCACTCTTCCTTTCGCTTGCAAAAAGGTTGTGATTGAGAAGACGACTTACTACCAAGGAGAAAACAACCTCTTCCTCCCTGTCAACGGCGGATACATCTTGGTAGACAATGTCGAGAGTTATGATGTGGAAGATAACTATGTAATCAACAACAATAACTTTGTAAGCGAACTACCTGCCGGTAGCAAGCGTGTGATAGTGGATGGTCGTCTATACTGGTTTGGCGGAGACACATGGTTTGAACCTGTCAACGGAGGATATATCATCATCAACGAGCCATACAAATAAAAATGTAATCAGATAAATAATGGTCTTTAGTTCTATTATTGCTAAAAATCTCAACCTCAGAGAGCAACAAGTGTCTAACACACTTCAGTTGCTCTCTGAAGGTGCTACAATACCTTTCATCAGCCGATACAGAAAGGAACGCACAGGAGGATTGAACGAAGTGCAAATCCAAGAAATCCAGTCTATGTGCGAAAAACTGGAAGAGGTGGAAAAGAGAAAGGAGTTTGTCATCAAGAGTATTTCTGAACAGGAAAAATTGACTCCTGAGTTGGAAAAGAGAATCAACAACTGTTCTACGCTCACAGAGATAGAGGACATCTATCTGCCCTTCAAACCGAAAAAAAGGACTCGCGCAGAAATGGCAAGAGAGAAAGGGCTGGAACCACTCGCAAAAATCCTTATGAGTCAAAATGAACGCGACCCAGAGAACCGCGCAATTGCGTTCGTAAAAGGAAAGGTGGAATCTATAGAAGAGGCTCTTAAAGGTGCGATGGACATCATTGCTGAATGGGTGAATGAAAATGAGGGGACGAGAAGTCGCGTGCGACAATGTTTTCAAAGGGAGGCGACCATAACGTCAAAAGTGGTAAAAGGGAAAGAGAAGGAGGCGGAAAAATACCAAAACTACTTCGATTTTGAAGAACCGCTCCGACGTTGCTCTTCCCACCGGCTGTTGGCGATGAGAAGGGGTGAAAAGGAGGGGTTCCTGCGCATCAACATCTCCCCTGACGAGGAAACCACCCTCGACCGAATCACTCCTCAATATGTGAAAGGAAATTCGGAATGTTCAAGGTTGGTCGGGGATGCCGTCGCTGATGCTTACAAGCGACTGCTGAAACCTTCCATCGAAACTGAGTTTTCAAATTCAAGCAAAGAGAAGGCTGACGAGGAAGCCATCAAAGTTTTCAGCGAAAATCTGCAACAATTGCTGTTGTCTCCTCCATTGGGAGAAAAAAGGGTGTTGGCGATTGACCCCGGATACCGGACAGGCTGCAAAGTGGTCTGCCTGAATGAACAAGGGGAATTGTTGCACAATGAGGCGATATTCCCTCATCCTCCACAAAATCAAATGGAAGAGGCGAAAAACCGAATTTCTCAATTGGTGAAGAAATTTAAAATAGAGGCGATTTCAATTGGTAATGGTACAGCAAGTCGAGAAACCGAACAGTTTGTGCGCTCGATTGCGTTCGATACAAACGTGGCTGTGTTTGTCGTAAGCGAAAGTGGTGCTTCCATCTATTCTGCTTCAGCATTGGCAAGAGAAGAGTTCCCCGACCATGATGTGACGGTGAGAGGTGCTGTCTCTATCGGAAGACGATTGATGGACCCTCTATCCGAATTGGTGAAGATAGATCCTAAATCAATCGGTGTCGGACAATATCAACATGATGTGGATCAGTCAAAATTAAAAAAATCACTCGACCAGACTGTCATCAACAGTGTGAACCAAGTGGGGGTGAACCTGAATACTGCCAGCAAACATTTGCTCACATACGTCTCTGGTTTAGGTCCTCAACTGGCTCAAAACATCGTAGACTTTAGGGCAGAAAATGGTCCTTTCCTCTCTCGTGCCGACTTGAAGAAGGTGCCAAGGCTCGGTTCTAAGGCTTTTGAGCAATGTGCAGGCTTCCTTAGGATTTCAAACCCTAAAAATCCGTTAGACAACACTGCCGTACACCCTGAGCGTTATCCTCTCGTCTCCCAAATGACGAAAGACCTGAAATGCTCGATCGAGGAACTAATCCGTTCTAAGGAGCTGAGAAGTAAAATCGACCTTTCCAAATATATTTCAGACGAAGTGGGATTGCCGACTTTGAATGACATCATGCAGGAGCTGGACAAGCCGGGTCGTGATTGCAGGGAGACCATCAAAGAATTCTCTTTCGACCCTACACTAAAAACCATCGAGGATGTGAAGATAGGCGCATCGTATCCTGCAATAGTGACAAACATGACCAATTTTGGTGTCTTTGTGGATTTAGGAGTAAAGGTCAACGGACTAATCCATATCTCCCAATTGGCAGACCATTTCGTCAGCGACCCATCGACCGTCGTCTCTCTTCATCAGCAAGTCATGGTGAAGGTGCTGGATGTAGATTTAGGACGAAACAGAATCCAATTGGCTCTTGATGAGTGATATATTTCATCAACAAAAAAAAGAGGGTGTTTGACTAATTCATTCACCCTCTTTTGTTATAATTTTTGGCGTATATGTCTAATTTTTAAAAGCCTCTTTGTTATTTTTTTGCCAAAGAAATAATTTCAGGAATATCTTCTGCAAAGGCTTTCATGGAAGGATAGACGATATTAGCCCCCTCCTTCTCCAACTCCTCATTGCGCAAAATACCAGTATTGACTGCAATGGTGAAAATTCCTGCAGCAACCGCTGAACGAACCCCCAAAGGAGCGTTCTCCACGACAATCGCCTGATTAGGTTGCAGACCTCCCTTCTTCAACGCCATCAAGTATGGTTCTGGGTCTGGCTTCCCTTTTTTCACATCATAAGCAGTAACCATCTGACGCTTATCGAACATTTCAGGATATGAGTGCTTCAATTTATCGAACAACGTGCGCTGACCAGAGCCAGTGACGATATAACGATCTACCCCACTCGCCTTTACACACGACAAGACTTCATCAACATGAGGCATCTCGCCAGCCACACCAAGGCTTTCAAAATAATCGGATTTCACCCGATAGATTCGCTGGCAATCCTCTTCCGTAGCACGACGATTCAACTGTGCGAGAAAAACCTCCTCTACCGTAGAAGAGCCAGTCATACCCTCTCGCATATAAACATCGTAGTCACTAAACGTCACACCCTCCTGCGCAAAAGCATATACCCAAGCCTTCGCATGAAACGGCATGGAGTCATAAAGCACCCCATCCATATCAAACAAAACTGCTCTCAAGTCCAATGAACCAAGAGCAGCCTTTATTTTATCATTCAACATTATCATTCAGCAAAATTTCCACTTCATGATTTTTAGAAAGAGTAGGCAAATCCCAATGAGACCGTCTCCCAGAATTGAAGCTTAGCCTGTGGAAGTCCGAAATTATTTCCCTCAACCACCTTCTTCTCTGCATTATCATACTTCAATTGAGTCTTCAATGAGACATTCACATACTTAGAAACCTTCAACAAAAGTTCCAGTTTCCACTTGATGTACCAACCATTCACATCCATAAACTTATCCCCCAACTTGGCATCAGCAAAAGCATCCTCAGAGAAGTCTGCTTTCTCATAATTCAAGCCATACCAATCGACAAAAGCGTCCGTGTGGGTCTCAACAGCCTTGTTGTAAGCATAAAATCCTTCCAATGTACTAAAGAAATGGATTGACTTCGTGATGTCAAAATCAGATTTGATTTTCGCATACGCACCAAGCTCCTTACGATTGTGCTCATACTCAGCATCAACAGCCTCCTTTACCAAATCTCCGGTTTCATTATAAACCGCCTCTTCTGCAGGGGTTATCAACTTCATTCCATATTTATCACCCAACTCATCTAAACGGCAGAATGTGAAACGGGCAGTAATCGGAGAAACGAAGAACGAAACATATTTGTTAGGAATGCACTCCATACCGAGCGAAACCTTCACATAACCGGGAGCAAAGAAATTTGAAATCATTGCGGCAGAATCCTGCTTGTTCACATCCTCCAAATATTCGTAACCTTTAGCAAACTGGCTCTCAAAATTCGCAAAAGCAGAGAGATACCACGCCTTAGACAACTTGTAACCATACTTGGTGTTTACATTGAATTCATCCACGTTTTTACGCACTTTGTCGTCTCCCGTAAATTCTGTAGAATATATCATTCCATACTTCGCAGAAAGCGAGTTTTCCCACAACACACGTTTTTTCTTGTAATTGGCGTTAAGATTCAAAAAAGCATCCAAGGAGACACTTGCACCAGAACCCTCTGTGCTGTAATCATTAAAATAGGCTTGATTGGCATTGATACCTAAAGACCCGGGGAACTTCCACGCCACAGAATCTTTAGACTCTTCAATCACCTTACCATTCTCCAACTCTGTCGCTGTAGCAACCAAATCGTCTGCCATAGCCACTACCGACAATGCAGACAACGCCAAAGTAAAAGCAATTTTTTTATTCATATTCTATTCTATTTTTACTATTCCGTACGTTTAAATTTACAAATCTTAAATTTTTTTATCATTTCCTCTCTACTTCTTAACTTCAAAAGGAAAAGACTGCGCAAAATTAATGAAAATAATGAGATGTAACAATAATTCACAGAAATCTCGTTGGCAATTTTCACAAATTATATCGAATCCGAAAATTTATCGTTCAAGGTAATTCAGTTCTTCATGGAAAACTCCAATCGTTCAACACTGTACCCATAGGGGCAACACCCTACCATCAACCAACTTAATTATATTTGAAGTGTTGCGGAATTTAATGTTAATTAGCAAATAAGTTTCATGAGGAAACATCTATAAACATTTGTAAATCAAATAAATAAATCGTTTATTTATAAAAAAATAAAGAAACAACCTACTAATCGTAAAATCTGGGGCTTGACGTTGGTTGTACACATATAAAATATTAAATATCAGTAAATTACCCCTCCACTAACAAGAAAACAAGCACCAAAATGTTTGTTTTTTTAACAAATTGTACTACATTTGTGAAAACGAAACGCTTTAGCAGTAGCAGTAATGAGGTTCAGGCTGCTTGCTAATGCAGAAAAAATGAATTTATAGAACCTCCCATAATAGAGAAAAAATGATAACTTGTGAAATTTTCAAATCATTGAAATTATTTTATTTGACGTGGCAAATTACAACATTTGGGGGATTTTCTATAGTTGTAGTTTTATATTGTCTGAATCTAATCGGAGATACATTTTTTTTACTTAGCCTTTTGTTCTTTTTTATTTGCTTTTTAATTTCATGTAAAGATAGAGTTCAAAAAATTAATTTTCATGAAAAGCATATAGAAGTATTTTATAAACACAAAACAGAAACAATATATTACGTAGATGTAAAATCTATGAAGATATTTGAAAAAAAAGATTCTTTCTGGTTATTTTATGAAAACGGCAAAATTAAGGTGAAAAGTCGGTCTATGTCTAACGAGAAAGAAGCAATGCTTTTCATAAAAGAGAAAGTAGAGAAAGGGGAACTTAATCACATACAGATTATTTATCAGAAATCCAGTATTAGAGAAATATTATGGGGAGGATTAATTGAATTTCTTGTCGGACTACTTACTATCCCTTTTGTTGACTGAGGCATGCCCGGAAGTATAATCATTTTCAATGCGCCAACAACCAAAGCCACACATCTTCTCATTCACAATCTCCCGCTTTGCACCCACCAACACCCTGAAAGGGCAAAACCCCTCAGCCGTTGGCTCCGGCCCTCGGCAATGTCGCGCACAACAAAACTCGCCCCAACGGGGCAACAGCATTAATTCCTAACACCTCATTCATTAATTTTTGTTACACCTCTATGAAATCACGACCAAAACATTATCTTTGCAGAAAGAAAAATTCAGCGTATGGAGCAGACGTTAAAA
>CALFTM010000017.1 GCA_937916355.1 uncultured Bacteroidales bacterium | reverse complement strand
GACGCCGTATTGGTTGACGGTTTTTCTTTACCTTTCCTTGTTTGACCGACTTCATTGTCGGCCGCTGCTGTCTCGATCAATTCCCTCAAAGATCTCTCTCTTCTTGACGCGACTCTGCCCTCCGGCATCGACCGCGCTTCCTTTCCGAAAGCGAGTGCAAAGATAGGCGCTTTTTTATTCTTAGACAAATGTTCGGACGGATTTTTTTGAAAATATTTGTAAAAATTCACTAACTCGCTTGTAATCAAGAAAATATTTTTTAATGATTTTTTTTAACTTTCCTCCCATCTATGCGAAAGCTGGAACTTTTGGGCTCTCAAACTAATGTTTTGGATTTGAAAATGCCGGTATTCGGTGCGGTCGGATTGAAAATACGACTGGGCGGTGACTTGACACCTGAAACGCGCACCAAATCCATGGATCATGAAACTTGAAACTAAAGGGGAGGATTAGTATATATGTTAGCAGAAGTAATTAAAACTGGGCGAATGCGATTCGCCCCGACGACGGGGAGGATTGCGATTCGTTTCAAAAGATAGGGCGAATGCGATTCGCCCCGACTCTTGTGCAACTGAAATACAAAAGACGAAAATCAGCGAGTACTTTCAACACTACAGCCCTCTTCTTGTTTGGCATCTTCTGCTCCGTCAAAGGAAAACAAGAAATCAAAGAAAAACAAGAAAAAGACTGCCAGTCCAATCAAGACTACAAAACTTATCTTTTTAACAACGCTATTCATACTTTAAAATATTGAATTATTGAAATCTTAAAAATTAGGCAACAGATACTCCTTTTGATTAGAGAAGATATTATCGATACTGTTCACTTCTAAGAAAGTTGTACCGCCTCCCAAATTTTGGCTTCCACTCAAATAGGCCACTTTATCACTAAATTTCAAATAACCATTTTCAATCAGCATCTTCAATGCCGCAAAGAAATAGTGTCTCGTATCCTCCTTCTCCTCTTGAAAAATCGGGGTGACACCATAGGAAAGAGCCAATTGACGCACCAATCTCTCCTTATAACATATTGCCAAAATAGGATTCACGCCTCGATAGGCAGCAAGATAGCGGGCCGTTTTCCCCGTATAACTATCTGTAATAATAGCCTTCGTGTTCAAAAGTTCCTGAGACTTAACCGCCTGTTTCGCCAAAAAAGAGGTTATGTCATCCTCATCACGAAGGTAAGGTATTTTAATATCGTTGTCCTTCAGCTTCGTCTTTTCTGCCTCCGAAGCAACTTTAGACATTGTGCGAACCGCTTCTACGGGATACTTTCCATAGGCTGTCTCCCCGCTCAACATCAAAGCATCAGTACGATAGAAAATCGCATTTGCGACATCAGTCACCTCGGCTCTCGTCGGGCGAGGATTTTTGATCATGGAATGGAGCATCTGAGTTGCGACGATAACCGGTTTTTTAGCCACCACACACTTTCTGATCAACACACGCTGAATGCTCGGGATCTTTTCTTGTGCGATTTCGATACCAAGATCCCCACGAGCAACCATCACACCATACGCCACTTCAAGAATCTCATCAATATTATCAACACCCTCCTGATTTTCAATTTTGGCAATAATCTTTATCGGACTTTTATGTGCATCCAAAATTGATTGGATATCCAAAACATCTTGTTTATTTCTCACAAAAGAGTGTGCAATGAAATCAATGTCCCTATCAATCGCAAAAAGGATGTTCTTCTTATCCTTTTCTGTCAAGGAAGGCAAATTTATGCGGACACCCGGCACATTGACACTCTTTCGGCTACCAAGCGAACCATCATTCATCGCCTCGCACAACAAAAACTCTTCCGTTTTGCTTATCACCTTCACATCTATTTCGCCATCATCAAACAAAATATCGCTACCAACAGAAACATCTTTCACAAAATCCTTGTAACTAACGCAAATCATCTCCTTCGTAGATACCTCGTCTGGAGCACCCTTCATCTTTAAGATATCTCCGGTCCGAATTTCAATCGGTTCGTCACATTTAGTTGTACGAACTTCCGGGCCTTTCGTGTCCATCAAGATACCGATTTCATTGGAGACCGCCCTTGTGTTATTGATGATTCTATCGAAACCCTCCTCTTCAATATGGGCAGAATTCATTCTCACCACATTCATTCCCTCATCGAAAAGGGACTGAATAAAACTCTGCTCACATCTTAAATCAGAAATTGTCGCGATAATCTTCGTCTGCTTATCCATTGTCCTGTTATTTTAATATTTTTTCAACAAAAATTCGGAAGTGCAAAATTACACAAAACTTTGGAAAATCCAATCACTTAAACGGCAACAAGCAATCCGAAACATCAAAACGGCAAATACAAAATCTTTACCTAAAAACAAAAGAGAGCAAAGTTTGACCTCAATGCTCTCTTTATCATCAATTAACGAACTTTTTAAAAATTATGAACAAACGCTCAACTTCTTCAATGACTCTATCTCCTTAACGTCTGTATGCACCCCCAAGTCTTGTACAGCCACATACTCATAAGGTTCGTATTTCATCAATAAAGAATAGTAGAGACTACCTTCTTCAGCACCATAGAGATGCATAACGATTCCAGAATTTTCCGTTTGCCTCAAATTTGCCATCTCTTCAAATTTTTTCTCTTTATACAAATGGATAACTTTACTTGTATCAGAATTTTCAAAGAAAAAAATCTTCTTCTCTAATTGGCTCATCGTATCTTTATCAAAGAATTTTACCTCTTTGTTAAACAATTTTACGACACCGACAATGAAAAGAAAAATACCGAGAGAGCTGACGATTAATGAAACCATTCCCTCTGGAACATACGGAGTAACAGAAAGAGCGAAAAGAGCCACACCAACGAACGTTAGAACCCAAGCAATTGGCGAAATTTGCGACTTACAGATGACCCTTTGGGTATCTTCTGAAATTCTCTCCTCTATTGACATATTATTTTTTATCAAATCATTTTCTTCCATTTTTTTTAGTTTTTTAAGTTTACAACAAAGTTTAGAGGAAGCATATACACACTCCCAAAATTTTTTAAATAACCCACCTTATAAGTGAATCTTACGTTCATCCATCTAAACTGCAAAAAAGACGAACGATACTTCAATCTTTTTGCAAAGCGAAAAACTTTGCTAAAAAAATGGTTCAAATGATAATTTCTTCCAACTGGTAGATATAATAGCCTCTATTCTTCTTTTGCGAATTTATCTTTTTCTGATGATTACAAACCCTCTGCAACCGAACCCGCATATCCACTTGTGAAACCAACAAAGGGAACTTTTTTTTGTAAAGCCCCATTGAATTAAGTGAACACCTTGAGAAAGATTGTCTCTCGTAAGAGATATTAGCAGATTGAGAAGGAAGAATTGAGTCGTCAAGAAAAAAGCAAGTCTTGTCATCATCCTCCGTTTCACTCAAAAGGCAAAATTGCGGAGAACCAAGAGGGACGTTTCCATCTTGCACATCACCATAATAAAAAGCACCCGAAAGCACAATCACTACGGCAACCCAAAACTTAAATAATATTTTTATTGACTGTTTCATAAATTCTTCCACTACAAATTTATGAAGATTATTTTAGAAATTCTATCTTTGTCCCTGATTTTTTTAAGGTGAATTTTATAATTTCATTGTTTTTTTAAGTAAAAAAGTACAAATCGTGGGTTGAAAAACTTTTCGGTACTTTTTGATTTACTTCGGCAACTTGCTGTTTGTCAGTTGGTCACAGTGTCATCACTGCACTCTTCTTTCGTTCAGCGATCTACTCGAAATAAAATCAAAATATCCTCGAAATGAAAGAACCCTCTTTAAGATAATTTATAAAAATGAGAAAAATCTTTATTTTCATGAGCATGGCTCTAAGTTTCGCCTCTTGCGCATACGTCACTGTAAAGGATAAAAATGCGAAGGAGAAAGAGGTGACAAGTTCGGAATTGACACCAGCGCAGGTTTTCGCAAAAAACATTGCTGCGATGCAGTATATAGAATACGCCACAGTAGTAGAGGATACGGTTTTTGTGGGACTACCCTCTCGTCGAGGTGTCGAGCATAGTCAGGACAACACCGCCAAAACCTTTTTAGCGGACATGAGAAAAGAGGCTGAATTTCAGAATATCCGCTATTGCAAGGTAATAAACATCGCCAAAGAACACATTTGGAGCGACACACTTGTCAGCGGACAAATAATCGGCTATGCTGATGATTTAGACTAAATTACCTCTACAGGCAACCTCTATATATTACGATTTTATATTTGTGGCTCATAAATTCAGTTTAGGATGCCAAAGGATTCTTTTTACCTATCTTGCACATGTCCACTCAGTCGCGATGCCCGCATCGTTCCTTGAAGAATGCAATCGACCTAAGTAAAATGGGATCACCGTAAAATGCCATTCAAAAACGCCTCGACCTAATTTATAGGGAATGCCTAAAAAAACATAGTGGCTGTCGGAGAGTTAGAGGTTGTCTTTCCCTCCTTCAGTCCATGAAGTAGAAATGCCGCAAAATGCTTACGGTTCTCCGGGTATGAGAAAGCTCTAAGATCACCCTTGATAAAAGGAACTTCGCAACCTTTTAAAGAGCAGTGGATGATTTTTGCAGCGAACTGAGGGTTTTTCACATTGAAGAATCCTTGTTGGTTTCCCTCTATGATAATAGACTCCAACATTTTAATTTCGGTGATGTCAAGACGGTGGCGACTTCTTTCAACGACATAAATATTGCGGAAGAAACTTGCCCGAAGGTTTCCATTTCTCATCACCGCCTCCTGAAAGATGTCCATTCTGACGTAAATGTAGTTCAACAACTTCTCAGCTGGGTTTTTATCCTTTTGTATCTCCTTCTGGAGTTTGTGTGCGAGCATAAACAACTCGCTCTCTATCACAGCATAATAGAGATCATCTTTACTTTTGAAGTAGGTATATATCGTCCTACGACCTTTTTGGGCAACCTTCGCAATTTCGTTCATCGTCGTGTTCTCCACACCTCTTTCCGCAAATAATTTTCTTGCCACGTCAATAAACTGTGATCTGGTTTTCACATTTCCCATATAGTCTTTACATTTAATATTACGTTATATTACAATTCGAGAACGAAATTAGTTTAAATTTATTATTAGAAAAAATCATTTTTAAAATAATTTTTAAATTTGCACAAAAAAAATAATCTATGATAAAATATTTAAAATGTTTTGCTTTAATATTTTGTTTTTCTCTTGTGTCATGTGAGTCTCACAACATCAAGACCAACGAATCATTTTCAATGACTGGCACTTCAACTATCCCATTGCAATATGCCGAAAATTTTTCCATTAGCGAATTTGATTGGGGATATAAAGTTTCTGTGAATGAAACTAAAGAAGAGAAACAGAAGAATGAGGTCTCTCACACATTTCTTCTGGTGCGAGAAAACAGAACATGTGACATCATAGAAGAGTACCCACGCATAGAAATCCCCCTAAAAAGATGCGCCTTAAACAGTTCCACATATTTGGAATTTCTCGTGTTATTAGGTGAAATGAACACCCTCGTCGGATTATGCAA
This sequence comes from uncultured Bacteroidales bacterium, assembly GCA_937916355.1. Taxonomy (GTDB): domain Bacteria; phylum Bacteroidota; class Bacteroidia; order Bacteroidales; family Paludibacteraceae; genus UBA1181. Next base: position 31,754 of record CALFTM010000017.1, on the reverse strand, counting down.
TGCCGAATATCTTTACAATGACTCAACCTATCATCGGGTAGAAACGGGGGAAATCACCCAATTGGGTTCTATCATGCAGGTGAATGAGGAGCAATTGCTGGTCGCAAACCCTGAGGTGCTTTTTCTATCAGACCGCAGAGAGGCCTCCTCGTTGGAACTTTGTCCGACAATCATCTGCACTGAATGGAGAGAACGAAGTGCATTAGGACGAGCAGAGTGGATAAAATTCTTCGCACTATTTTACGACAAACTATCTGTTGCAGATTCCCTATTCAGAGAGACTGAAGCTCGATACATGGAAGTTAAGTCGATAGCAGCACGAGACACTCTTTGCCCCACCCTCTTTGCCGCAGCGGAATTTGGAGGAACATGGTATCTTACCGGAGGATTAGGATATATGAAATCAATTTACGAGGATGCTAACGCCCGCTTCCTAATGGCGGACACAATGGTCGGAACCGTCACAACAGGGTTGGAATGGGTGTTGGATCGATTCCATGATGCAGAGTATTGGATGAATTGCCAACAAGAAAAAAAAAGCGAATTAGACGACCGTCTTTCTCTTTTGTCCGCATATCAAAAAAACAGGATTTACCATTTCAACAAACGCTCCATCAAACGTCCGGTTGCGGTGATTTCCGATTTTTACGAGAGTGCGGTAGCTCACCCCGACAGAATTTTAAAAGATGTGGCAGCAGTCTTACACCCCCATCTATTTGAAGGATATGAAACACAATATTTAGGAACATTAAAAGAAGATTGAAAAAATGAAACGTTTCGGTTGGACGACTACCTTTTTTTCCGTTCTGATGGTTTGCCTATTTATTGCAGACCTTTTTTCGGGCAGCGTCTCCCTCTCCCTCCTCGACATCATAGGAGAAGGGAACGCACTTACCCAGAAGATTTTCTATGAAATACGACTACCCAAAGCCATTGCGGCAATATGGGTAGGCATCGCTTTGTCACTTTCAGGACTACTGATGCAGACCTTCTTCCGAAACCCCTTGGCAGGACCTTATGTATTAGGTGTCAGTTCTGGGGCGACATTAGGAGTTGCCCTGTTCATGTTATTCCCTCCGCTGATTGGGTGGCATCTTTCAGCTATAGCGGTGCGTTGGGGAAGTGCGTTCTTTGCGATGGCAGGAGCCCTTCTCCTCTTCTTTCTCATATTAGCAGCATCATTCAAAGTTAAGGACTCCGTTTCTCTTTTAGTAGTAGGAATGCTTGTCGGAGCGGCAGCCAACTCTTTCGTGAGTGTTTTGCAAAACCTCAGCGACCCCGACGCAGTGAAACTTTTTGTCAATTGGACATTAGGCTCTCTATCAATGATAAAATGGTCTCAATTAGGAGTATTGTCTATTGGCGTGATCACAGGCATGGTGATAATACTTTTTTTGACACGCTCACTCGATGCTTTTTTGATGGGCGAAGAATTTGCAGCAAGCGTGGGAGTTGAAATAAGAAAAAACCGTTTGGGAATTATTCTCGCCACAGTACTTCTAACGGGAGTGACCACCGCCTTCACTGGTCCAATCGGGTTTGTCGGGTTAGCCGTTCCGCACATAGCCAGAATGTTCTTGGGGACTTCACTACATCGTCAGGTCATACCTTGCGCCGCACTTATCGGTGCTTGCGTAATGTTGTTGAGTGACATTCTTTCACAACTTCCCGACAATGGCTACGTCTTGCCCATCAACGCAGTCACCGCACTATTGGGCATACCCGTTGTGCTATGGATCTTTTTCAAACCACATAGGAGGAAGTGAAAACACCCATCACCATGCCATCAATTCACGCAAAAACTCTGTAAGTTCCGCAGCCATATAAGCCTGCCGTTTCAAAGACGGATGATAGTCACAACCATACCCCATGCTGCCATCCTCCGGTGTGAAATCAAACCGGTGCAACCGAGTGTCCTTCGACTCCTGCTTTACCCTATCCAAGGTGTTTTTCAAATCCGTCAAGGCCTTCCCCTCCTTCGCCAACATCGGGCCTGACAACAAAACTATCTGAGCCGAAGGATAATGCGAACGTACCGTTTCATAAAACTTCTTATATCTCTTATAGAGCAACTTCGTATCATACGGTTCGGTCGAAGTATCATTCGTTCCCAAGTTGATACAAACAACATCCGGGCGATAATTTTCAAAATCCCATTTTTCACCCTTACCCCCAAATTGGGTGTATGGGTAGACATCAGGCATCGTCATCTGGTCTCCTTTCAAATTACCATTGTAATTGCGGTAGACACCAATCCCCGAACGAGCCACCACAAAGCATTGAGCGTCAAGTTCTCTCGCTGTGATTGCAGCATAACCATAATATTGATTCTCTGTAGAATACTCGAATGGGCAATTCTCATTCTCCCCTTCCACTCCATATCCACAAGTGATAGAATTACCAATAAATTCAATTTTACGATTCGGCAAACGTTGGCACTTAGTCAGCGAACCATTATCGGGTAACAAAAAACCTTTAAAAACTGGATTATGATCCAATCCCTCGATAGCGTACGTCAGAGTGAGATAATGTTCGCCGTGCGTCAAGTTCTCGGCGATTTTGCAGATAGAATCCTTTTGAGGACATTCAATTTTATAGGGAGCCTGATTATCAATTTCCACCATAAAGAACCCACTATTAGGTTTTGCTACCATTGAAATCTCCGTGCCGGAAAACACCGTTCGCACTTGCACCCCCGGGAAAGAGAAAGCAGCGCCATCATCGGAAAGAGAGACCCGACCAATATAACTTATATGCTGATGGTTTGCACAAAAAAACTTTTGCGCCATACTATTCACTGAAACACACATACATAAAACAATCGCGGTGAAAAAACTATAAATTCTCATTTTTGTCCAGTTAAACAAAAGGGGCTCCGTTTCCAGAACCCCTTTCTCAATCCAAATAGAAAAGGCAATTTTTAAATTACTTTGCTGCATCTATTGCCTTAGAGATAGCAGCAAAAATATCATCAATTGAACCTACACCTTGAATATCAACGCAAGTACCCTCCTTCTTGTAGAAGTCAATCACTGGAGTAGTTTGCTCGTTGTAAGTCTTGATACGCTTAGTGATAGTCTCAAGATTGTCGTCAGAACGTCCAGAAGTTTTTCCGCGCTCCAAAAGGCGGTTGATCAACTCCTCCTCGTTTACTTGGATGTTAAGCATCACTGCCACATCAGTACCTCTCTTGTTCAACATTTGCTTCAAAGCCTCTGCTTGAGCGTATGTACGAGGGAAACCATCGAAGATCACACCTTCAGCACCCTTAGCAGACTCCAATTCTGCATCAAGCATGTTGATGATCAACTCGTCTGTCACAAGTTTTCCTTCATCAATGAAAGTTTTTGCGATTTTACCCAACTCAGTCTGGTCTGCAATTTGCTTTCTCAAAATATCACCTGTAGAAAAATGCTTATAGCCATACTTCTTGATGATATTCTCGCTCTGAGTTCCCTTACCAGATCCCGGAGCTCCAAAAATTACTACGTTCTTCATTTTATTTATTATTATTCGATTATTATTTCAAAACACAACTAATCTTCGACCACATACACAGCAGGAAGATTTCTTCCATGACCGTCGTAATCCAGTCCAAAACCGACGATAAACTTATTTGGCAACTCTTTCCCCAAATAATCAATCTTCAACTTATTGTTCAAAACCTCTGGTTTAGAGAACAAAGAGACTAATGAGACGCTATTCGGATGGTATTCGTTCACTACACGCAACAACTCGCACATTGTATTGCCCGTATCCACAATATCTTCCAAGATAATCACATCACGTCCTGCCACCTCTTCTCCGATAGGCATGATTGGTGTGATTTTCCCTGAAGAACACATTCCCTCATAAGACTTGTATCGAATGAACTGAACCTCAACAGACGACCCCCACAAGCGAAGGAAATCAGCAGCGAAAATGAACGCACCATTAAGTGTCACTAAAAAGAGGGGGCTACGACCTTGAAAATCACGTTTCACTTCGTCAGACAATCGTGAGACCACCTTCTTCATCTCTTCTGCAGAGATAAATTCAACGAAATCACGGTCTTTTACCCTCATTTTGCTCATCATTGAGAAACTTTATATGGTATCGTCTCCTATTTACTCTCCTCTACAACTTCATTCTCCTCTTTCTTCGGGAAAAGAATAGAAGCCAATATACTCACACCAATTATAGCGATGATAATTATCAACGAGTGTGCAGTCTCAATCTTAATTCCACAGAAGAAATGGAGCAACATCTTCACACCAATGAACATCAACAAAACACCCAGACCAGTTTTCAAACGGCTGAACATATTCATCACATTGTTCATCATAAAGAAGAGCGAACGCAATCCCATAATCGCAAAAATATTTGAGAAGAACACGATATAAGGATCTTGTGTCACAGAAAAGATGGTAGGTATCGAATCCACCGCAAAAATGATGTCAGAGAACTCAATCACACAAAGCACAAGGAAAAGGGTTGTCATGTGCCATTTTCCATCTTTCTTCACAAAGAAATCATGTCCGGCCACCTCTTTCGAGAGCGGGAAGAATTTAGAAACGAACTTCACGACAGAGTGATTTTCAGTATCAATCTTCTCTTCCTTATCCTTTTGGAATAGCATTTTGAAACCGGAAACGATGATGATAACTCCGAACACCGCAAGAATCCATTCAAACTTGTGAATCAAAGCAGCACCTACGAAAATGAAGACTAAACGGAGAACCACCGCACCTAAGATACCCCAGAACAATACACGGTGGTAATATTTCTGATCAATTCCAAAACTCACAAAAATCATGATCATCACGAAGATATTATCCACAGAAAGAGCAAACTCTATCAGATAACCAGAAAAATACTCTAAGGTGAGCTGACTACGGTATTGCTGCAGTAAATCCGCCAACGGCAACGAAGTGTCGACAACCATCTCATGCGCATTGCGCGAAACAATGCTCTGCAAAGCCTCAACTGAATCCACGCCATGAAGATACTCACCGAAGAAGTAGATGAAAACACCAAATAAAGAAGCTACTCCCACCCAAATGGATGTCCATATCGCAGACTCCTTAAACGTTACAACATGGTCATCTTTATGGAACAACCCTAAATCCAAAAACAGCAAAAAACTGATAATCAAAAAGAATCCTCCAAACGAGGCAATGTCATAGATATTCATTATTTACGATTTTTATATTCTGTTGGTGTAACTCCATATTTTTGTTTAAAACAACGACTGAAATACCTCGAATCAGTCATTCCGATCGTATAAGCGATCTGCGTCATATTCAGTTCGCCCTCATCAATCAGCTTGGCAGCGTGCGCCAACCTCGTCTCCTTAATAAACTCGTTTGGAGTTAATCCAACGAGAGACTTAACCTTTGAGAGCAGATGCCAACGACTTACCTTTAGGGCATCCTGAGCATCTTCAACTGAGAAATCAACATTGGAGAGATTCGCCTCAATGATATTCACAAATTTGCGCATCATCTCATCATCAGCAGACCGCATAGGAGAAACCTTCTCCTGCAAAGTCTCTTCCGTCTCAGAGATTGCAAATTTAGAACTTTTTAACAACTCTTCTCTATATTTCTTCTGCCAATTTACCCTTTCTTCTAAAATATTGTTAATTCTGGCCTCCAAATAGTCCATGCTGAAAGGTTTAGTGATATAATCATTGGCACCAATCTTCATACACTCTATTTTGCTCTGCACATCAGTTTTGGCAGTAAGAAGGATGATTGGTATGTGAGAAGTTCGCTCTTCTGAGCGCAGATTTCGTGTCATCTCAATACCATCCATTTCCGGCATCATAACATCCGTCAAGATAAAACTTGGCACCTCCTTGATGGCCATTTCATACCCCACCTTACCATTAGGGGCTTCCAAAACCACAAATCTCTTTTTAAGGACATTTTTCAAAAATTCTCTCATCTGATCATTGTCCTCCACTATCAAAATGGTTTGCTGATCCACCACTGGCGTACTGCTCTCTACTTCATTTTCCTTAACTTCCTCTTCTGCAGACAATTCTGCCCTCTCATCGAAATGCTCATTACCATGCAAAAAAGTGATTGAAAAGAGAGAACCTTTTCCTTCCTCACTTTCTACGTTAATAGAGGCGTGATGAAGTTCGACAATCTCTTTCACCAAGGAGAGTCCGATACCAGTACCACTCTGTTTGGTCAAAGAGTAGTTCTGTAAGGTTGTATATCGGTCGAAAATGACAGACAATTTATCTTTGGGCATTCCACATCCCTCATCAGCAACCGACACGACACAATCGCCGTTCTCCACACGAATATCGACCGATATGCTTTTCCCTTCTCCTGTAAATTTAAAGGCATTGGATAGCAAATTGAACATCAAGGTATCGACCTTGTCCCTATCAATCCAGAATGTCGCCCCCTCAGTATGGTCTTTTATCGTAAAGTTGATATGACGATCTTCCGCAAGTCGTAAGAAATTGGAGCTGCAAGAGGCGACAAAAGCACCCAATTTTGTTTTCTGAACCTTCAAACGCATTTTGTTGCTCTGCATTTTACGAAAATCCAAAATCTGGTTCATCATGCGCAACATTCTATTCGCATTGGTACGCACCACCTCCAGTTGAGCCCGATCCTCTTCTTGGAGCGAACCATTTTCCAACACATTTTCTAATGGCGCACTAATAAGCGTCAGAGGAGTCCGCAACTCATGGGAAATATCAGTAAAGAAATGTAATTTGGAATCGGACACCTCCTGCTCCATCTTGATTTTTGTGCGTAAATTATATAGATAGATGAAAACTCCCACAATAATAGCAATCAACAAGACATATAGGCAATACGCCCAACCGGTCTGCCAAAAGGATGGTTTCACCACAATTTTGAGCTCTTTTACATTATCACTCCAAATGCCCTCACTATTGGTTGATTTTACCATGAAACGATACTCTCCTTGCGGCAAGTTGGTGTAAGTCGCCAATCTTTGCGAACCAACATAATTCCACTCGGTTTCAAAAGGCTCTAACTTGTAGGCATATTGGATACGTTCAGGGAAACGATAGTCCAAAGCAGAAAAACCTACTGAAAAAACAGACTGGTTATGTTCCAGCGTGACCTCCTGCAAATTATAAATCGAATTTTTGAAAAGAGCATCTTCTCCATGTATGTTTTGTTCTTTATTGAACAAGAGGAAGCGGGTAAAGACGACATCAGGGCAATACTCTGTCGCTGATATGTCCGAAGGTGAAAATGTGTAAAAACCAGAATTAGTGGCAGCCACTAATTCGCCCGAATACTTGCGGACAAACATTCTTCCTGCAAAAATATCGGAATAGAAACCTCGAAACTGACCAAAAGACTCCACCATATTACTGGATGGAGAGAATCTCACAATCGACTCTTCCGTCAGCACCCATAGATTACCATAAGCATCTTCTGTCACATCCAAAAGAAGGTCGGTCGGGAACAGGGAATTTTGACGATTGTAAGAGACAAAATTAGGAGTTTGGAAAAAGACAAAATCCCCCTCCAACTTGAAGAGTCCACCACCATACGAAGCAAGCCAGATATTATCCTTCTGGTCTTGGTAAATATCATAAATACAACTGTTGGTCAAATTTGTATTTTCGGTATTATAAAAAAGGAAACGAACCATTTCTGGTTGTTCAAAATCGGAAGAAAAGAGTGTGAGACCCTCACTCGACCCCAACCAGATATTCCCCAGATGGTCTTCCATAAGTGAGTGGGATTGCTCTACCGTAGGAGGGAAATTATCTTTAAAGAGGTTCTCTTTGTGGATGAAACGGAAACCATTTTCAGTCTCCAACATCAGATGCAAGCCGCCTCCACGCGTTGCCAACCATATATGCCCTTTTGAATCTTCTAAAATATCGCTGATTTGATATGTTATCGGAGCAAATTGAGGTGATTCCGGATTACAAAACCGCAGTGCGTAGGAGGTTTCAGAATTTTTTTTCAAAGAAACGACAGCATGGAGAGTCGCCAACCAGATTGTACCATTATGGTCTTGCATCATGGCGGAGACCGACTCAAATTTCACAAAATCCTTTTGGACAAATCCTTTTGAATTTAGATAGCCCAACAACTGACCATCTTTATCATATATTCGGAGAGAACCGTCCTTTGAGGCGACCCACAATTTCCGTTCTCTATCCTCCATCATTGCGGAAATATCATCACTCGCTCTACATTTTTTTTCTGCGTCGCAAAGCGTTAGCCGGAAGGACTCATTAAAGGAGACGACTTTGCGCACACCCGGTGATTGTGATGTCATCCAAGAGACCCCCATCGTATCCTCAAAAACGATTTCTTCATCATTTTCCGCACTCTCCTCCATCTGTTTCTTCAGTACTTTGTTATCCAACAAGGAGACTGTAAACACGACACCATTTCGGGCAACGAACTGGCACTTTGAATCATCTAACAAACGCACCTCCACAAGGTCTTCTTCAGTATCCAAGCAACTATTCTCAAAACGGCGATGAGTTTTATCATATTTATGATATTGCCCATTCGCACAAGAGAATATCAACTCGTTCGGTGTCTCAATCATCGAGTAGACCGAATTATTTCGGGCGGTATGGATATTATACTCGTTCAGAACAGAATCTTGAGCATTAAGGAACCATACACCCCTATCTGTCAAAATCCATCTGCGACCGCTATGGTCTGGCACGACCGATCGCACATTGCATCCGGAATGTGAAGAGGTCTCTTCGCAAAACCGTTTGAGCACCACATTACAATTCTCGTCCATTGTCAGACGAATGGCTCCCGTTGCATTTGCGCCCAACAACCATAATTCGTTCGGCGATATTTGCGTCCAACTCGAAGTGGAAAAATAGAAGAGTCCTCTATTCTCTTCCGCAGAAGGGAACAACTCAAACTGTTCATTTTTAGGATTAAAACGGAGAACCTGCCCAATATCATTCAATATCCACAAACAACCACAACCATCTTTTTTCAAGGATAAGAATTGATTGCTTACACTTCTTTTTAAAATCTCCGAACTTGCCTTAAAATTTCTGAACTCATACCCATCGAAAAGGCTCAAACCATCTTTTGAAATCAGCCAAATCAACCCTTCGTCTCCTTTTAAAATGCCATTGACAGAGTTTTGTGCCAAACCATCTTGCACTGTATAAGTTCTTGTATAGGTAGAAAGTTGCGAGAATGCCCTCATTGCGGGAATCACAAAGAGGAACAACATACAAATTATGCGAGCAAACCAAGTCTTCACACTACCAAAATTTAAAAAACAGGCTCAAAAATACACAAAAAAAGGCTATTTCTCAAGAAAATATTTCTTAAATGAGTCTGTATATTTCACCTGCAACTGCCTATTTTCATCTTCATAAATAAAATAGGCTGCCATTTCCGGATGTGAGGAGGCAATTTCAAACGACCTGTCGAGACCCAACACCATGAAGGATGTGGCAAAAGCATCCGCCATCATGCAATCTGGCATAATCACTGTGGCACTCAACAAGTTATGTTCTACCGGATAACCTGTTTTCGGATTGACGGTATGGGAAAATCTTTTACCATCTTTGTAATAGAACTGGCGATAATTGCCTGAAGTTGCCATACCACAATCTGTCATTTTTATCACCTCTTGCAAAACTGGCCGATCTATCGCATTATCCTCTGTCGGTTTGGTAATTCCGATGATCCATTCACGTCCCTTTTTGTTAAGTCCTTTGCATACAATCTCTCCTCCGATTTCTACCATAAAATTGGCACACCCCTTCGATGCCAGATAATTGGCGACGCAATCACATGAAAATCCTTTTGCTATCGCAGAAGCGTCGAGCATAGTTGATGGATTTTCTTTTTCAACTCTTCCTCCGACTATGTTAACCTTGTCACTACCTACAAATTGCATTAGGGAGTCGACCTGCTCTTTCGTCACCGAATCACTCTTCTTGAACCCGAACCCCCAACAATTGACTAAAGGGGCAACTGTCATGTCAAAAGCTCCGTCAGTCTCTTCGAAGACTCTTTTTCCTGCTTCGAAGACAACCAAGAAAAGGCTATCCAAAACAACCATGCTGTCATTCTGATTCACCCTTGAAATCAAGGAGGATGGCTCGAACATCGACAGGGAGTGGTTCACCCTCGCAAAGACTGAATCCAGGCCCTCTTGTGTGACACCCTCCGCTTCTGACGCATCGAAATCAATGTTATAAAATGTTCCAAAAACTTCGCCACTCCAACTCTCATACCATTTTTTTTGCACATTAGAACATGATGAGAAAATAATCAGACTGACTACAAAAAAGACGAATTGAATACCTCTTTTCATTTTAATTATTTTTTCAATATTTATGAATGTATATACCTGTCAGCATCCGACCTGAATGGAAGCCATCCCTCCTTGCTGAGAAAAAAAGCTCTTTGGGTTGATCAGACCTGATGATTTCAATATTTTCTGATAAAACACCGACTTGCAATGCTTGCACTAAAAGAGTCTGATGCAAATCGACATGAGGTTTTTCAAAACCAGTCCTCAAAACTACCTGCTCGCCATACTTTTGAAATTGTTGCGCCACCTCTTCACCCACTTCAAAATCATCCACACTTATCGAAGGGAAAATCTTCACCTTCAACTCGTTTGGAGAGATTTTCAATCTATGATGGATCTCACTTATCACACAAGGCAAAATCTCTTTCACCACGCCTTTCCAACCTGCATGAATGGCCGCTGCCACTCGATGTCCGTTCGCATCACACAAAAGGATTGGTACGCAATCTGCGGTTGTCACGCCCAAAACCACCTCTTCGTCGGTCGTCACCAATGCGTCACACTCCAATGCGACATCCGCCAAAGGCAACTCGCATTTACAGACCCAACGAACATCATTCCCATGCACCTCCTTTGGCACAACCAAGGAAGTTTCATCCACACCCAAAGCTTCACACAATATGGAGCGATTACGGCGGACATTTTCAGGGTCATCGCCCGAAAAATAGCCTAAGTTCAGACTGTCGTAAGCACCTTGGCTCACACCACCACGACGACTGGTCATGAACATCTTTGCCCGTCCCTCTGTTTGAAATATGCTAAACACTTCTTGATTCAACATTCTTCTGCTTATTTGATTTCCAACATACCACTGGCATTGCATCCGAAAATGCTTTTATTGTACATATCCTCTGCAGTACAAGCAGGCATATAGTAGTTTCCTTGATAGGTGGCAGAAAGTTTCACGACAATTTGAACAGACTCTCCTCTCGCCATTTTCCCGATATAACTCAACAGGCGATCATCCCGCACATCTTGGTAATCAGCCTTAGCAGGTTTGTCTGCCGACAATATCTCCATTCCGGCTGGAAGTATTTGGGTGATGGCAATATTGTTCAGATTTTTCCCTGAAATATTGCTGACATTGATCACAACTGATATTTCACTGCCTTGCGCCACTGTCTGAGGGGACGTTTTTCCGTCGTATGTAACCTTCACGGAGAGTCCATTACTGATTTCTGAAACCGGACACTGATTCGCCCATCCCTCCATATTTGCCGTCACATAGATATTGGAAGAACCTTTGTTGACAATGGAGACTTCACTCTTCTCTGCGTTTTGAGAGATTTCAGTACACCACATCTTCGCTTGTTCACTCACCTCCGCAAATTTCTTTTGATTCACATCTAATCTGAAATTCATATCCTCGGAAGATCCATTCTTTTTGTAGAAAAGTTCCATCGCATGGAACGCCATCGCAACCTCCATGGTCGACAACCATTGGTCGGATGCCAATTTGGCACGCAACGACTCCGCACTTTCTATCGCCTCTTCATCTTCAATGAGCGTCTGTGCGATCAATTTTGAAATGTCTGCCGAATAGGAGCTCGAATAAGAAGTCGAAAGTCCTTGAGCCTTCATAATCTCCTTCGCAACTTGTCGCTGTCCAACTATGGCGTAAGTTGCAGCCAGCAAATTCTGGTCGTTATCGGAAAGTTCTTTCAGTGCGGCCTTCATTCGGTTCATCACACCCAACTCTTGCGTATTTGAGCGATTGGAGGATGCCAACGCATATACAGAGAGTGCCGCAATGTGATTATCGTAGTCATTGGTATTGTTTTTCCAATTCCGAGCTTGGTTCTGCACATACCGAACCAGATTGCTGTGCATACTTTCATTTACCAAATACCCCTTTTCCGCCACCTTGTTTAAAAAGAGCAAAACATAGGCAGAGGTGTAGTGATCGGAGTAGGAGTTGTTCGGCCAATTAGCGAAACCTCCCTCATTAGTCTGGTATTTTAAAAGGTTTTGCAATGTCGTTTTGATATTCTGCTCGACTTTCTTCTTCTGAGCATCAGACAATTGTGCAAAATCACCCAAATAGAGTTGAGACAAAGCCTTTGAGCAAATGTGTTCGGCGCAATCATACGGACGGCTCATGACTTGCGCCACCCGACCTGAGGCGTTAAGCGGTTTCAATTGAGAGACCTCCAATGTAGTAGAGAGGCGTTCGCTACCAAGTGTCCCCAAACTCCTTGTTTTTTTCGCACCCGCCTCAACCATAAAATCTTCAGATTTGAATAGTCGCTGGCTCACCACCCTTATTGGGATTTCGGCGACATAGGAGGATTTTTCACTACCTGAAACACCTAAAATCTTCACCTTTCCGACTCCTCCTTTGGCTCCTGCCCTCACTTTGAACCGTACGGTTTTATCTCCTTTTTCGACTAACTCCGTTTCAGCAACACTTTCTCCCACGACAGTCAATCCATCGGAACAAGCAATCGTGGTGGAAACCTTTCCAAGTCCATCTTCAGAAGAGAAGATGGTTGCGGAAACCGTCGCTTCATCACCCACTCCAATCTGACGAGGCATTGTGCCTATCACCATGAGTGGTTGTGTCACTTTGACAGATTTTTCTGCAGAACCATAGGCTGTACCATTTCCCGCCACAACCATCACACGAACTCGTCCATTATAATTTGGGACTGCTATCTCATGAACATTTTTGTCTCCTGCTTTCAACACGAACGGACCTTCAAAATAGACCATAGGGGCGAAACGATTCACTACGGCTTTAGGACCATTCAACAAAGACTCATCACCACCGACACTAAACATCTGGTCGATTTTTCCGCCAAACGCTCCACTCACCAGACTATACAAATCCCAGATTCTCATACCATACGCCTCCCTCGCATAAAAAGTCTCCCATGCGTTCGGAGTCTTAAAGCGTGTCAAATCCAACAAACCTTCATCTACGACCGCCAATGAATAGGCCATCTCCTTTTCGTTCTCCTCTTTTACGTTCACCACGAATTTTGAAAGTGGTTTGGTTTCAGTCTTGCAGATGATTTCAGGATGCAGGCGACTCTCTTCCGAGACCACAGAAATTGGCGCAACGCCATATAGGCGTATCGGCATATCATTATGTGCTGTATGATCGTATGGCTGAAGGAGCGTTGCCGTAACATAAGCAGTTGGCATCATCTCTTCGGTTGCTTCAAACTTTACGATGGTGTTACCTGCGTTACACTTCACAAGCTTCATATCCAACACTCTTCCACTATTACAGAGCGAAACGATCGCCTGCCCCTCTTGCGTTGTCGGAATTGTCAATGTGATTTGCTCGCCCGGCTTGTACTCTTTTTTATCGGACAAAATTGTAAGTGCGGTGGAATTTTCCCTTCCATCACGACTGCGATAGTCCGTCCAATCAAAATATGCTAAAATACTGGAGGAGTGTCCGCTACCACTTTTGGCGACGATCAAATATGTTCCCCAGTCAGAATCTGGAAAATTCAGGTCAAAATAGGGAGTAGACTGTGTATTAATGCTAAACTCCTCCACCAATTCCTTGCTTGATGATTGATAATAGTTTGCCAGCTGGAAAGAACTGCTACTCCACCACCAATACCAGTTCACTTTATAAACATAAACTTCCACCCTCCTGTTGACCTCATTGCCTTCTGGATCAACCGTCACCAAAGAGAAACGATGCTTTTTACCTGTTTGCAGGCAACCTGCACCCTCTTCTTGCGGACTTTTGATTCCTACATAACAGTTGTACGGAGAATAGGTCACATTCTGTACATCCGTACTAAACTCGCCACTCTCCTCATAGACACGGGTCGTAACCGCACATTGCAACTTACCCGGAGCATCTTTAATGGAGGATATATTAAAGTAGACATTCGCATCTCCGCTTCCACTGGTCACACCTTTTGCCAATTGCTCCTCTTTTGTTTTGAATGTCTTCGTACAATCGTCAAAACAATAACCTTTCCACTTGTCAAAATGGGTGGAACCGCCACCCAACTTCACGTCCACCTCATATTTCAAATTATGGGTGGCATTACCATTGAGCCACTCTGTGTGCAACTTATACTCTTCTCCATTGCTGTTCACCTCTTGAGGCAAACGAAAATCAATCTTCAAACGATTCGGTTTAATGGTTTCGATCCTCAATCGTTTACTGAAAGTCGCACCTCCCACACGCACATTCACCAGCCAACTTCCCGTAGGCACACTTGCCTCCGTAGGCAGTGAAAAAGTGTACAATCCAAGTGCGCCAACCGTTTTTGTCATTGTCCGATAGACCTGCCCCTGAGGATTTATCAACTCCAACGAGACCGGATGTTTTGCTGGCAAAGTCTTCTCCTTGTCACATAGCATGAAGGAGAGGTGGAGTGTATCTCCCGGTCGCCAAACGCCCCTTTCTCCGTAAATGTAGCCCTTTAAACCTTTTTGCAACTCATCGCCCGAAACATCAAACGTACTGGTGGAGAGTTCTTCGCCCCTCACCACTCGCAAGCCCGACACATCAGTGCCTTTCCGTGCCATCACTAAAAAAGGAGCTCCCTTCCGAGAATCGGAGCTACAGTCGAAACGACCATTTCCATCCGTCGCACCTTTGGCAATTAGCTGGTTTTGATGGTTATAAACTTCTATCTCCGCACCAGAAATTGGTTCTGCACTTTGCAAATCCATTGCCAAAACCGTCAATTGGTTGGCAAACGGAGAATAGGCGACCAACCCAATATTGGTGGCGAAAACATTTTTCCCTTTTTGTTTTCCTATGTAATAACTTTTCTTACTTGGATCGTTGTGTTCCCTCCAGTTCCAGAAACTCCAATTGGTATTATAATCCATGCTGTAATATGAGCCTGTCTCATCGAAATACTCGCCAAGCTCAGCCAGTCTCAAACGATCTTCTTTTTCAAAAACCATTTTGTCCACTGGCTCTTCTGAGGCTCCAGGCCATGCCGACAAACGATGATCCATCTCCAACTCAATGCGATACATACAGCCAGCCTCCACTTTCATCAAATCAGACAAATCAATAGCGTAATTGCGCCACTGGGTAAAATCGGAGGTTTCATCCATGAAGAAGGTGGTCACCGCCACTGGTCGAGCGAAAAGACGCAAATCACTAAATTCAGATAACGAACCTCTTTGCAACCATGAAATCAGGTTATTGGAAAACATTTTAAAGACACGCACACGCACTCCCTTCAAGTAGATGGAACGAAATGCGACCGTCATTTTATCACTTTGCGGAATAATCACTCCTTCATCCACAAACTCTAAACTCGGCTTGTCAATCTGCAAATCAATATACTCTTCGACATTCTCACCCAGCTCAACCCCATCTTTAGATCTGATGTTTGCAGAGAGTTTTACCGCCACAGAGCCAGACGCATTGTTGTCTGGATACAATTTCAACTTATTTCCTTTCACCTCTACGGCTTGTGATTTATGTCCTTCGAGGTACGCCAAGCCAAAGAGATTCTGTTTTTCGTCTAAATCTTTGGTGAATGTTACCTGAACACAACGCTCAGCACCTGTTTTATAGGATATGTCATAGCAATAAAACTTATCTTTATATGGGAATTTGCGCTCCGACAAATCTTTTTGTTCCAATCCTAATGACGCATCTTCGTTACACATCAACCTTATAAACTCAGATCGATCTCCATCCTCTTTTTTCACAAACGCTTTCAAGAAAAATTCAGATCCGTTTTTTTCCGTCCACTCCACAGTTTCCACACTCCTGTCTTCCAACGCCACTCTCACAAGCGATTTCACCCGTTCCATTGGCAACTCGCCAGTCGTCCGCACCAGATAGTTGAAGACAAAATCTCCTTTCGCATCAACATCAAGTCCTTCAAAACTGCCATTCAAACCGAAAGGAGTGGTCTGAAAAGAGAACTTAAACTCCTCCGAACCATCATCATAGATTTCATCTAAATCAACCGAAACATCATAAGTCTGGTTAAAGGCGAATTTTTCGGCAGGTTTAAACACCAAAGTATGGGCATCCATGAAAGAACAAGATCCTTTCGTCTCAGGGGAGATGGAGAAAAGTTTCGTCAAATCCACGCGCTTCATCTGTTCTTCCGACAGATCCTCAGACAATATCACAAAAACCGATGACAGACTGGATATTCTACCTGAAGTGAAGCCTGCAACATGCTCATTATACGCCACAGCGTTTTCGTCCGTACTCGAACATTGGGTAAACGAAAACATTAAAACAGACAATAAGAACAATAAAAAACAACGTCTCATATTCCAAACCTTTTTATGGACAATAAAATTTAAAACTCACAAATCTTCTCTTTTTCAAATAGGACAATTTATTTTTGAGACAATCTTATCAATTATGGTTGCCATGCCTCATTTTACTTATGGAAGAAAATTCTGTTTTTGCAAAGATATAAAAATAAGAAGACTTCCGTCGATCTGCTCGAAACTATTTTCAACGGAGGATTCTATAAATTCAATTTCCTATTACTAACAAGCGACTAAATACGCAATTATCGAAGAATCTGTGTAAATTTGCAAAAATTTCATGAGGGATTCTCATCTCACGTTTCATTAAGGTGGGGATTCCACAATGTAGACTAAAAAATTTCTGAGAAATGACAAATCATTCATACGACTACAGAAACGACGACCATTTCTTTTTCGTAGGTATCGCTGGCACCGGGATGAGTGCCATCGCACAATATCTAAAGGGAGTCGGAAAAAAAGTTTCGGGGAGCGACCGACTATTCCAAAATGAAAAGAAACTGCTGATTCAAGAACAATTCGAGCAGCAAGGTATAAACTGCCATTTTCAAGACGCTTCTGGTGTTACGGAGGAGGTGGACGTGCTGGTCATCTCAACGGCAATAGAAGAGAGCAACGTAGAGTTGCAAAAAGCGAAGGCTTTGGGCATACCTGTGATAAAACGGTCAGAGTTGCTCGCCTCCATCTCCCGCACGAAACGGACCATCGCCGTAGGCGGCACTTCTGGCAAATCAACCACCACCGCCATGATTTTCCACATTTTGGAATCAAACGGCATCCAACCATCCCTCATGACAGGAGCCGGACTCACCTCCTTGCAGCAAAAAGGACTGCCGGGCAACGCATGGGTGGGTGATAGCGAGTGGCTGGTCATCGAGGCTGACGAGTCTGACGGGTCAATCGTCAACTACACCTCTGAAATCGCCCTCCTACTGAATATGGACCGCGACCACAAAGAGTTTGACGAACTAACTGAATTATTCAAAACATTTCGTGCCAACACCACAAAAAGTTTCATCGTCAACCAATCCCATCCTAAAAGTGCGGAACTATCCGTCGACAAAAAGCAAGACTTTGGCATCGACGACCCGTCTTGCGGCTTTTGCGGCACAGACTTCAAACAGGAGGGGTTTGAAATATCTTTCAAATGCAACGGAACGCAATACAACATACCCGTAATCGGACGACACAACATGGAGAACGCTTTGGCCGCAACCGCCGCTTGTGCCGCTGTAGGCATAGGCACAGAAAAGTGTGCACAGGCACTCTCCCACTTCAAAGGCATCTACAGGAGAACTCAACTGGTGGGTATAACCAAAGGAGTTACAATCATTGATGATTTCGCCCACAACCCAGCAGAGGTGGTCTGTGCAATAAAAGCTTGTCAAAGTGTCGGCAAACGATTGTTCGCATGGTTCCAACCTCATGGTTTCGGGCCACTGAAATTCATGCACAAGGAGCTGGAGACGGAGATTCCTGAGGCTTTACGAGAAGAGGACTATTTCCTACTCTCGGATGTCTTCTACGCTGGAGGAACGGTCAATAAAGAGGTAACCTCGGAGGATGTCTTTAATGAAATGAGAAAAAAAACAGACCATGTCTTATATTTCCCAAACAGAGAGAAGATGTCCGACCATCTGGCAAACTGCCGAGAGGGGGATGTGATATTGATCATGGGAGCGAGAGACACCACCTTGTCAGACTTCGCCCTATCTGTTTTAAAAAAATTAAGCAGATAGTAAACTTTATCACATAATAATCTGACAAATCTATTCGTTATAATGTTTTAATTTATACAAAATAAAGTTAATTAGAACATAGTAAAAACCGATAAAATAAATTTTATTCATAAATTCGCAATCATAATTAAGTCATTATGGCAAATTCAAACAGAGGTAATTTTGGAAGTAAAATCGGACTGATACTTGCGACAGCTGGAGGTGCAGTGGGGCTAGGTAATGTTTGGAGATTCCCTTACATGACAGGGGAAAATGGAGGAGCTGCATTCATCCTTGTCTACTTCGGCTGTATCCTATTGTTAGGAATTCCCTGCATGATTTCAGAATTCATCATCGGAAGAAGAGGGGAAGCCAACACCGCAAGAGCTTACACGAAAATGGCCAACGGCACACCATGGAAGTACATCGGTTACATGGGTGTCATTACCGGTTATCTGATTTCGGGATATTATGGAGTGGTGTCCGGCTGGTGTCTTCAATATATATACGCCTCTGTAATGGGTCAGCTCAAAGGAGACTCGGCATACATCGCCAACTATTTTTCTGAATTTTCGGCAGACCCCATCAGACCGGTGTTTTGGACATTGGTGATTCTACTATTAACCTACTTTATCATCATCCGAGGAGTTAAGGATGGAATTGAAAAAGCATCTAAAATCATGATGCCTACACTCTTCATATTACTGCTCATCATTGTGGTTGCCTCATGTACGCTTCCGGGCGCATGGGAAGGTGTGGAGTTCTTGTTCAAACCAGACTTCAGCAAATGTACTGGCGATGTTTTCCTCAGTGCGATGGGGCAAGCGTTCTACTCCATGAGTCTCGCCATGGGCTGCATCTGCACCTACGCCTCTTATTTTAGCAAAGATACTAACCTTGCTAAATCTGCCCTGCAAATTTCAGTGGTGGATTCCTTGGTGGCGATTTTAGCCGGACTGATGATATTTCCTGCTGCTTTCTCCGTAGGGGTTTCTCCTGATAGTGGTGCAAAACTGATTTTCATCACCCTACCCAACGTTTTCAACCAAGCCTTCGGTAGCATTCCGGCTTTGGAGTTTATCGTCTCCATACTCTTCTACCTCCTGCTGTCTCTTGCGGCACTCACTTCCCTGATGTCCTTGATCGAGGTCAGCACCTCATTCATTCACGAAGAATATAACATCGGAAGGAAGAAAAGCGCATCCATCGTCACCGTCTCATGTTGCATCATCGGGGCGATATGCTCGCTCTCCTTGGGGGCGGCAGGCGACACGCTGGTATTTGGAGGAAAATCTCTTTTCGACTGGTTCGATTTCGTCACCGGGCAAATACTGCTTCCATTGGGAGGCTTCCTCACTTGCCTGTTCGTAGGATGCTACGTTCCCAAAAAGGTGCTGCAAGAGGAGTTCACCAATCATGGGACATTGAAAGGGCGGTTGTTCCCCGTCTACTTCTTCCTAATCAGATTCATCTGTCCAATCTGCATTTTGCTTATTTTCCTAAATCAATTGGGTATCATCTAAAATTACAATCATGGAGAAAAACCAAAGAGGAAATTTCAGTAGCAAAATTGGCGTGATACTCGCCACTGCCGGTTCTGCCGTCGGATTGGGAAACATTTGGAGGTTTCCGTTCATGACGGGCGAAAACGGTGGTGCGGCATTTGTCCTCATCTACTTCGTCTGCGTATTGCTTTTAGGAATACCCGGAATGGTAAATGAATTTATCATCGGAAGACATTCTGCCGCCAATGCGGTAAGAGCATACGAAAACATATCTAAAGGCAACAAACTCTTCGGAGCATTGGGTTACTTGGGGGCAATCACCTCCATGATTATCCTCGGATTTTATTCTGTTGTGGCAGGCTGGTGTTTACAATACCTGTATGCGAGCATTGTAGGAGAACTGAACGGAGACGCTCATTATGTGCAGAACTACTTTGCAGACTTCTCTCAAAGTGCGGCGATGCCTATTCTGTGGGCGATAGTGTTTATCCTCATCACCCATCTGGTGGTAATGAAAGGCGTGAAAGATGGTATCGAGAGGGTCTCCAAAATCCTCATGCCGATACTCTTCGCTCTTCTCATCATTGTGGCAATCGCCGCTTGTTCACTCCCCGGAGCATACAAAGGTGTGGAATTTTTATTCAAACCAGACTTTTCTAAAGTCTCCTCCAGCGTGTTCCTCGAAGCGTTAGGGCAAGCGTTCTTCTCGCTCAGTATGGGAACGGCGTGCCTTTGCACCTATGCCTCCTATTTCAACAAAAAAACAAACCTTGTCAAGTCTGCTACACAAATTGCCCTATTAGACTCGCTCATCGCCATATTAGCAGGATTAATGATATTCCCTGCGGCGTTTGCTGTTGGGGTGAAACCAGACAGCGGACCAGCTCTGATTTTCATCACGCTCCCGTCTGTTTTTCAGGAGGCATTCTCATCCATGCCAACAGTGGGATATATCATATCAATACTCTTCTACCTCCTTTTGGTATTGGCGGCACTCACTTCAACCATTTCAATGCACGAAATTGGAACGTCCGTATTCCATGAGGAGTTGAAACTCTCAAGAAAGAAAGGTGCATGGATTGAAACCATCGTATGTTGCGTCATCGCCATCCTCTGCGCCCTCTCCTGTGGGGCAGTTCCGGCACTGCAACTTTTCGATATGCCATTCCTTGATTTCTGCGATTTCATTACGGCGAAATTCTTCATGCCAGCAGCAGCATTTCTCACTTGTGTGATGCTCGGTTGGTATGTACCCCAAAAAATCGTGAAAAATGAATTTACGAATGACGGAACATTGAAAGGTAAAATCTACCCGATTTATCTTTTCCTCATCCGCTTCGTTGTCCCAATTTGCATTTTAGCCATTTTCTTACATGAATTAGACTGGATTGGATAAAATAAAAAAAAAGCCCTTTTAGAGTAACGGTTCTCATCTTTAGGGTTTTCAACAAAAGTAGAACCTAAATAAAAATTTTATACAAATGAAAAAAATTATTATTTTATTTGCATCCTTGGCAATATGCCTAAGTTCTTTTGCGGGTGGTCAAGGAGAAGACAATGGTTTCGGAGTGAAAGTCTTCGGAGGATTTGGAGAACAATTCGGTATCGGATTGGAAAACAAAGCAGAAATCTCTGGCTTGGCAAACCATTACAAAGCAAAGCCGCAATTTGGTATCGCATTAGACAACCGCTGGTACTTCCTCAACCCTGCGTTTGTCGGTATCGCGCTCAACGCTCGTTGGTTAGACTTCTCTTATAACAAAGCAAGTTTGGACATGCCGGGCAACGATCTGTTAAGTCTCCTCCCTGGCATCAGCAGCGAAGATTTGACTTACGACATCAACACATTCAGCCTCGACGCACTCAACTTGGGTGCCATCGTCACTGTTTACTTCAACGACATCCTCGCTCTCGATGCATTCTACAACATTGGTCCAAACTGCATCATCTACGACAACGACCTCTCAGATGCCATGGAAAGAGAGATCGAAAAATTAGATGAAGTTGTAGAAGAAACAGTGGAAGAAACCATCGACCGCATCCATCCAGATCAAATCTTCTCTTTTGGTGTGAGCCACAAAGCAGGTGTCGCACTACGCATCGGAATTTTCCAAATCGGTGCTGAGGCTAAGTTTGGAAAGGCAAAAGTGATGGATTGGGGTCTTGCTGATGAAGGTTTCGACTACAAACCATTCGAAAACCACCAATCTAAATTGAACAGTTTAAGAGCGTTCATCGGTTTCAAATTCTAAGACACAGAACCATTCATAAAAGAAGCGGACTACCCCAAAAGATAGTCCGCTTTCCTTTTCCACTTCCAAAAAGTAGCCCCCATTAGGCTGGTTGCCATTTACATCTTACAGGCGACACGATGGCAGCCTCTTTCTTCAATGCGGCAAATGCCTTATCGACCTCTTTTCTGTCAATTCCGGTGATGGTTGCCACCTCACCAGCTGAAACTGGTTTTCCAGCCTGACGCATAGCGTCCAATACTTGCTCTTTTACATCCATAATGATATTTTTTAGAATTTAATTATTAACAAACTATCTCACACACAAAAAACTCTTCTCTCATTCTCTATGCAAATTTAACGATTATCCTTACCTTTGCAAAGAAATTGAAAAGATAGATTCATGAGAAATTTAGACCGCGACAGCATTGATTTTGAAAAGATGAGTATCTCTCGTCTTTTCATCAAACTATTTATCCCTACCCTTTTAGGCATGGTGTTCAATAGTGCCTTTAACATCATTGATGGAATCATCGTCGGTCGTGGCGTTGGTAGCGACGCATTAGCAGCAGTAAACGTGGCAGCACCCATCTACCTGATTGCGACGGCATTCGGTCTGATGTTCGCTTCAGGAGCCTCCATCGTCGCCGCTGTCCACCTTTCTCAAAACAACAACAAAGCAGCCAATATCATCACGACTCAGGCTTTTTTCGCACCGCTGGTCGTTTTGCTTCCGCTATCCCTTATCATACTCTTTTTCGCAGAGCCTTTGGGATACCTGTTTGGAGGTTCTGACTTGCTCAGTCCGCTGATTGTGGAATACATGACATGGATCAGTCCGATTCCGATATTGACACTTTTCAACATGGTGGGAATCTTCATCATCCGTTTAGACGGTTCTCCTAAATACGCCATGTATTTGAGTGTTATCTCCGCAACCCTCAATTCAGTTTTGGATTACCTTTTCATCTTCCCATGGGACTTCGGATTAAAAGGAGCGGCGATCGCCACCTCCATATCCATGACAGTCGAGGCGGTCATGGTCTTCGTCTACATGATCTTCTTCTCCAAGCGAATCAAATTTTACAACGTCAAACGAACCAAAACCTCTCTATATCTCACATGGCGAAATGTTAAATACATGGCAAACCTCGGAATGTCCTCGTTCATCGGCGAGGCTGCCATCCTCTTCATGATGATTGTAGGAAACAATATGTTCATGCACTTCCTCCAAGAAGATGGCGTGGCGGCTTTCAGCGTCTGCTGCTACCTCTTCCCGCTGGTCTTCATGTTCGGAAATGCGATTGCTCAATCGCAAATGCCTATCATCAGTTATAACTATGGATTGAAAGATTGGAAAAGAATCAACTATACATTTCGCTTAGGTGTCATCTGGTCGATCGTTTGCGGATTATTACTCACCACTTGGGGTCTCTTCTTCAACGAACCGGTTGTCGCATTGTTCTTAGACACCAGCAGCAGTGCCTACGAGATAGCGACGGAAGGACTCCCCTACTTTTCCATCAGTTTTCTTTTCATAACCCTGAACTTAGTCTACATCACCTATTTCCAAAGCATCGAACAAGCAAGGTTCGCCAACTTCTTCATGCTTTTGAGAGGCATCTTTTTCCTAATTCCGATCTTCATCTTCATTCCGCTCTATTTAGGAGAGATCGGGTTATGGCTTTCCGTCCCTCTCTCCGAAATTATCACATTCTTGGCAATTGCCATCGCCCGTGCATTGAAATCGAAAAAAGAAGGAGAGCAACAAAAGACGAACGTCCCATAAATGAGAATTACTCACCCTAAAAAATAAAAAAGGCTGAACATCCTTTTCAGGAGTCAGCCTTTTCCCTTTTTAATTTTCTGTTAATTTTAGTTGACAAACTGAAAATCAGTCTACAGGCTTTACCAAACGAACAGCACATCCATATTGACGACCTGCCGTTGCTTGCGGATCAATGATAACACCGCTAAATTTCAACATATTAGCCTGACTGTCCTTCGAA
Source organism: uncultured Bacteroidales bacterium (assembly GCA_937916355.1). Classification (GTDB taxonomy): domain Bacteria; phylum Bacteroidota; class Bacteroidia; order Bacteroidales; family Paludibacteraceae; genus UBA1181. The sequence continues at coordinate 7,752 of CALFTM010000017.1, read as the reverse complement.
GAGGAAGTCCAATAACAACCATCTCCGATAATGTCATCTTCTCGCATAAAACCTGCCGCAGGCAAGAATACAGCCCCCGCTGATTCCATCTTGCTCCACTCAGACGTTGAGAAATCGTTTGTACTGAAAAAATCGAAACTAACTCCCGGATTGACAAAATTATCAGGCAATATGACATATCCTCTCGCACCATTGACCTTTGCGTTCAAATAACTATCATGGTCTAACTGACGTTCAAACAGTAGATAATACCACTCTTCGGAAGATAACGTGTACCACCCTGATTCAGACAGAACTTTTCCCCAATCAACAAACTCCCCCTCAAACCTATCTTGATGATTGAAACCAAAGATGGTACCATATTCACTTTCAGGAGTACTCCAAGAGAACAAATCAATCCATCCAGTAAAATCAGAATCAAACCGATCGGCGTTTTCTCCCGTCAAAACCTCCAATTGCGAGGAGGCCATCCTCCACTTCTTCTCACTTGGATTGTACTGCAAAAGCCCGGATGAAAACTTGACTCGCTTAGTTTGCGAAACTGAAAAAACTCCTTTTTCACCAGCTCCCTCAAAATCAGAATCATCACCATCTCCTCCAATCTCAATAGTACAAGAAGAAGAGACTCCCATTAGCAACAAAGTGACTAAAATTGCAAAAAACTTTCTCATGATATATTCTTTTTTATTAACATCATGGCTTAGTTGCAAGCAAAACTCACAATTATTCCACTGTCTTCACCAAACGAACAGCACAACCATATTTACGACTTAAAAATTCTTCTTTAACAACGCCAGCATCCATTTCCAAGGCAATTACCAAATCTCCCTCATCCTTTGAAGAAGTCCAATAATAACCTCCCCCAAGAATGTCGTTTTCACGCATTAGCCCTGCAAAAGGCAAGAAAACAGCCCCCTCAAATTCAAGTTTTGCCCACTCAGCCGTCGAGAATTCATTTTCATTAAAAAAACTTGTATCAACTTTGTAATCAACTCCCGGATTCACATAATCATCTGGAAAGATCACATATCCCATACGACCAGCAACAATCGCACGCATAGGGGTTCTTTCGCCTCTCTCCGGACGCTGGTATAAAAGATAAATCCACTCTTCCGAAGATAAGGTATGCCATCCAGTATCATTCGTTACAAGTTCACCCCAATCAACAAACTCTCCTTCAAAAAGATCCGGATAATCAAAACCAAAAAAGACACCATATACACTTTTCGTAGTACTCCAAGAGAACAAATCAATCCACCCGGTAAAATCAGATTTAAACCTATCAGCGTTGTTTTCTGCTAAAACTTCCCATTGATTGGAAGCTATCCGCCATTTTTTCTCACTATGGTTAAACTGTAGAAGTCCGGGAGAAAATATGACCTTCTTTGTCGGAGAGACCGAGAAAACACCTATTTTAGGTTCTGGTTGTTCGGGAGTTACCAACACCTCATCATCATTACAAGAAGATGACACTCCCATCAACAATAGGGTAAAAAAAATCGAAAGAATCTTTTTCATGAATAAAAACATTTAAAAAGCGAGGTTCTACAAATTCATTTTTTTGCATTAGCGAGCAGTAAGAACCTCATTACTACCATTGCTAAAGCATTTTTATTTTTACAAAGGTAATATGATTTCCTTGACAAAAACAAATGTTTTAGCGTCTATTTTTCAACAAGCAATAGAGTGGGGTAATTTATTAATAATCAACTACTTATATGCTAAAAATTATTCCACAACTCTTGCCAATCGCACAGGGTTACCGAGGTAACAATCAATAGAATTACTTATTGAAGAGTAGTCTGGAGCGACAAGGAAAGTCGCAGTACTCGCATACCCTATAAAAGTTTCGGAAGACCAATAGTGAGCAGACTCATTGTACTTTGAACCATCAGGCGTGTAATAACCGGCAGCAGGCAAGAAAATCGCTCCAGCAGCTTCCAATTTAGACCAATCGGCATCAGATAAATTATTAGAGGAATAATAATCGGCTATCACATAGTCAACTCCCGGATTCTTAAAATCATCAGGGAAAAAGAGCAATCCATTTTTACTGTGTACCTTTGCTGCCGTCTTTAGATTAAACGCATTAGGACGTAACGATCTGAGATAATGCCACTCATCACGACTCAACGTGTACCACTCATTGTCACTGAATAGTTTTCCCCAATCCTTAAACTCACCATAGTAAATTTCCGGCTTTTCAGCGTCTATTATCAATCCATAATCACTCTCTTCGGTACTCCATGCGAACAAGTCAATCCAGCCGGTAAAGGTCGGATCTGTTCTTTTATCATTTTCATAGGCCATAAACTCCCACTGATTTTCTGCAAAACGCCAATCTTTCGTACTTGGGCAATATTGCAGATTACCTTTGGCAAATTTCACCTTTTTACCATCTGAGGATACTGTAAAACAACCTTTTTCTTTTGATTTTCCATTGTCTCCATTAACATCATCGTCATTCGCAAATTCAATACTACAAGAAGACAACAATCCCATCACAACCATGGAAAACACCATGAACAAACATTTTTTAATTTTCATAAAACATTCAATTTTGAGGTTTATAAATAAATTCAATCATCAAATAGTTCCAACCTCTTAAAAAACCACTAATGATTACAACTCTTTTGTCTAAAAAAAAGGAACAATTCTTGTCATTTTTTTCATGGCAAAAGTAGCATCATTAACATTTTTGATAAAATCCAATCGACGAAAGTGAGATATATGGGGACAACCTCATCTACTAAAAAATCATTTAGAATATTTTATCGACGATTTCTTCAATTTTAAGGTCAAAAGGATTAGGTTGCTTATGCCACCTCTAATAAAAAAGGATTACATCTCCTTCAAAAGTGTCTCCAAACGGATGATTTCATCCCTATACTGCGCAGCCTCGATAAACTCTAACTTCTTGGCACACTCCTTCATCTTCTTTTTCATTTTTTCGATAACGGCCTCCAATTCTGCTGCAGAATGATAGGTTTCCACAATAGGTTCCGCCGCCACTTGAGGTGCTTGTTTGATTTTATACTCCAAAGCTTCTCGCTCCAGTTTTTCATGCGATTGAGGTAATATACTTTTACTGTTCTTGATGGCTGTTTTAGGAGTGATATTGTGTTGAATGTTATAATTCATCTGCTTTTCTCTTCGGCGATTGGTCTCATCGATCGTCAAGCGCATACTTTTCGTGATTTTATCGGCATACATGATTACCTTTCCATTCACGTTTCTCGCCGCACGCCCTGCGGTCTGCGTCAACGCCCGATGCGAACGCAACATACCCTCCTTATCGGCATCAATTATCGCCACCAGAGAGACTTGTGGCAAATCCAATCCCTCACGCAGCAAATTCACACCCACCAAAACGTCAAAAAGTCCATTTCGCAAATCCTCCATGATCTTCACCCGTTCGAGTGTCTCGACATCAGAATGGATGTAGTTGCTCCTCACGCCCATCTTCTCCAGATAGGCCTGCAACTCCTCCGCCATGCGCTTTGTGAGGGTTGTGACTAACACTCGCTCATCGAGTTCTACTCGTTGGTGAATCTCCTCCAAGAGGTCATCAATCTGATTGGCACTCGGACGAACCTCTATGATGGGGTCAAGCAAGCCGGTCGGACGAATCACCTGCTCCACAAAGACACCTCCCGACTTCGCCAACTCATATTCAGCCGGAGTCGCACTCACATAGATGGTCTGATGGGTCAACTCCTCAAACTCTTCAAACTTCAACGGACGATTATCTAATGCGGAAGGAAGACGGAAACCATAATTCACCAAGGTATTCTTTCGGGAAAAATCACCACCATACATCGCATGAATCTGCGGAATCGTCACATGACTCTCATCAACCACTAAGAGGAAGTCCTTCGGAAAGAAATCCAACAAACAGAAAGGACGAGTGCCGGGCTTTCGTCCATCAAAATAACGAGAGTAGTTCTCGATACCCGAACAATGTCCCAACTCCTTTATCATCTCCAAATCATAATTCACCCTTTCGTAAAGACGCTTAGCCTCAAAGACTTTCCCGATAGATTGAAAATATTCCACCTGTCCTCCTAAATCATCTTGAATCTCATTTACCGCTCTATTGATACGCTCTTGAGTGGTGACAAAAAGATTTGCTGGAAAGATGTTCAACTCATCATGAGACTCTATCCTAATATTATTCAAAGGGTCTATCGTCTCAATCTCATCAATCTCATCACCCCAAAAATGGATGCGGACAATGTGGTCTGCATAGGCGAGGTAGACATCAATCGTATCACCCTTAATCCTAAATTTCCCGTGTTCCAAGGAGATTTCATTCCGCACATACAGTGCCTCCACCAACTTCCTCGCAAGATAGTTCATGCTCATGGCGGCACCCCGTCTTACTGTTATCATCGTGCTGTGGAAATCATCCGGATTTCCCATACCATAAAGACAGGAGACTGAAGAGACCACAATCACATCTTTTCTACCCGACAAAAGAGCGGACGTTGTAGAAAGACGCAACTTCTCCAACTCGTCATTGATGGCAAGATCCTTTTCTATATATGTATCAGTATGAGGCAGATAGGCTTCAGGTTGAAAATAATCATAGTAAGAGACAAAATACTCAACAGCATTGTCGGGAAAAAAACTTTTGAACTCCCCATACAACTGAGCGGCCAACGTTTTATTATGACTTAAAATCAACGTTGGCCGCTGTACTTTCTGAATGACATTTGCGATGGTAAACGTTTTTCCTGAACCCGTAACACCCAAAAGCGTCTGATAGTCCACTCCCGACTCGACCCCCTTCGCCAACTCCTTGATGGCCTGAGGCTGGTCTCCTGTAGGACCAAACTCCGATTTCAGTTCAAACTTCATCGCAAACTCACTATTCCTTCATCAAAAGTAAACAAATAAGGTATGCAATAATACCCGCACCGCCACAACAAGTTACCACAACCCACAAAATTCTGGTAAGAGTCACATCGATACCGAAATACTCTGCAACACCTGCTGCTACACCAGCAATCATTTTGTTCTTTGATCTTTTCAATTCTTTAGACATAATACACTTGATTTAAAAATTAACAGCACAAAGTTAATCATTTAGGAAGTATGTAGAAAATTTAAATAATAATATTTAACTTTGGGACTCGAAAAAAAACTTAAAATTAGATAAATAACGTCATGATCTGGAATGAGACCGTAGAATGTATGAGTCGCGAAGAGATGGAGAAACTCCAAAGCATGCGACTAAAACGAGTTGTAGAACGCGCATACCATAATTGTGAACCTTATCGCAAACGTATGCAAGAAGCCGGAGTCACCCCCGACGACATCAATAGTATCAAAGACATTTCAAAACTGCCTTTCACCTCTAAGAAGGATCTAAGGGACTACTACCCTTTCGGATTGCTCTCTGCTCCACTATCCGAAATCGTCAGAGTCCACGCCTCTTCTGGCACAACCGGAAAGCCTATCGTGGTGGGATTGACCAACAACGACTTGGCGGTTTGGAAAGAGGTTGGAGCCAGATGCTTTACCGCATTCGGATTGGGACATGAAGACATCATACAAGTGTCGTACGGTTACGGTTTGTTTACCGGAGGACTTGGTGCACACAGCGCAGGCGAGAACATCAGTGCGACAGTCATTCCGACCTCCAGCGGAAACACACAAAAACAGATCATGCTCATGCACGACCTCGGTGCAACCGCATTGGCTTGTACGCCTTCATACGCCCTCTACTTGGCGGAGGCTTTGGCTAATTCGGAATACTCTCGTGAAGACTTCAAATTGAAAGTGGGTGTGTTCGGTGCAGAGCCTTGGACCGAGGCGATGAGAAAGGAGATCGAACAAAAGATGGGCATCAAGGCTTACGACATCTACGGACTAACTGAAATCATGGGTCCCGGTGTCGGATTTGAATGCGAATGCCAAAACGGAACTCACTTGAACGAAGACCACTTCTTTGCAGAAATCGTAGACCCAGAAACCGGCGAGCCATTACCAGAAGGAGAAAAGGGAGAATTGGTGTTCACAACCCTCACAAAAGAGGGAATGCCGCTCATCCGATTCAGAACCCGCGACCTCACCGCTCTTCATTTTGAAAAATGCTCTTGCGGAAGAACCTTGGTTCGCATGGACAAGATCATGGGACGTTGCGACGATATGCTCATCATTCGCGGAGTGAATGTCTTCCCTACCCAAATTGAGGCAGTCATCTGCGAAACGGAGGAGTTCGAACCTCACTTCTTCATCACTGTCGACAGAGAAAACAACACCGACACATTTGAGGTGAAAGTAGAGGTCAAAGAACAATTCTACACCGACGACATGAAGTCTATGATGGCGTTGAAAAAGAAACTCGCCAACAAGATCCAAAGCGTCGTTGGCATCTCGCCAGACCTGAAGCTTGTAGAGCCTCGTTCGATCGAAAGAAGCGAAGGAAAAGTGAAGAGAGTTTTAGATAAGAGAGTCTTTAAGAATTAAAAAAAGATTCTAATACTCACCATTAAAAAAGAAGTAGTATGAAGAATTTAGTGATAAAACAGTTGTCTGTTTTTTTAGAGAACAAATTGGGTCGTCTGAACCGTGTCTCAGAAGTATTAGGAGAGGCTGGCATCAACATGGTAGCCTTCAGTGTGGCAGACAATTCCGACTTCGGAATCTTGAGAGTAGTTGTCCAAGAGCCTGAGCGCGCATTGGAAGTTTTGAAACAGCATCACTTTGCGGTATCTTTAACGGATGTAGTTTGCTTGCACATCGGAAACCGTCCGGGCACATTGGCATCCGTCCTTAAAGTATTAGAAAAAGAGGGAGTCTACATCGAATACATGTACGCTTTTGCAGAGGGCGAAGATGCACGCATCGTAATTCGTCCAGACAAGTTGGAGAACTGCATCCTTGCATTAGAGAAAAACCATGTAGACATCATCAAGTCTGAAAACATCTAAGAGAAGATTCTGAAAAAGCTTCGACATTGAAATCCTCCGTGTTTTTTCATGGAGGATTTTTTATTTAAATGATTTAGGAGGAATGTAATTATGGCAACAACAGTATTTTACCCCGGTTATTCCGCAGGCGTAGATGCATACTATGATATCGAAAAAATCTGCTCTCCCTTCGGTACAAAAGCAGTTGTAATCAGTGATGAAATTTCCATCAATGCAACAAGAAAATATATCGATGAAGCAACAGCAGAAGGTACAGTAAAAGTAGAATACGTTCTGTTCGGCGGCGAAGCATCTTTCGAAGAATGCGAAAGACTGGCAGCTCTGGACGTTGTAAAAAATGCAGACATGATCTTCTGTCTGGGCGGCGGTAAAGCAATCGACGTAGGTAAATATGTTGCTCGTGATATGGGCAAACCCTACTTCACATTCCCTACAATCGCTTCCACATGCGCTTGTAACTCCGCTCTGGGTATCTACTACAACGAAGACCACACATTCAGATGCATGTACCGTGTAGACAGACCCCCTGTACATATCTTCATCTCCACAACAGTAATCGCTGAAGCTCCCGCTTCCTTCCTGTGGGCTGGTATCGGTGACGGTATGTCCAAAGAAGCAGAAGTAACATTCTCCGCAAGAGGCAGAGAAGATGAACTGACACTGGAAGAACAGGCTGGTGTAGCTCTGGCAGCTTGCTGTACAGAACCCCTGCTGAAATATGGTATCCAGGCTATGGAAGACTGTAAAGCAAACCGTCCTTCCAAAGCAATTGAAGCTGTAGGCACCGATCTTGCATACCCCATGTTTACAAATA
>CALFTM010000016.1 GCA_937916355.1 uncultured Bacteroidales bacterium | reverse complement strand
ATGAAATATATTTACACGCTTATACCGTTATTGCTTTTGGCAAGTTGCTGGGGTTCTGATAAATCAAACTCTGGAAGTGAACAGACAGCCGAAAGACAGACAGCCGAAAGTGACACTTGTGTTGCTGCTGGAATTGAAACTGAAATTGACAGCTCGACGTTCGACGAAGATTATTACGCGCTTGAAAATCTCAATATGGAAGAGGCTCGAAAACATCTTGTCACCTACGAAGACCTCATGGAGCTTCAGACTAATGTTGAAAAATATATTTATTGCGTAGATCGTGACTATGAGTCTGCTTTTGAAAAAAAGAATATTGACACTACCAAAGCGCCTTTCTCGATGGATGCGGAAAAACATCCTTTTGCGATTGATTATCAGCAGGACTTGTCTAAATTATCATACGCGGAGCTGTTGATGTTGAGGGAGTTCCCGTATGCTATGCATGGATACTGGTTCATGGAAGAGTACCTGAACAATTATTTTAGAACGAAGACTAATTGGTACACGGATGCCGCCCTTGTTTTAGTTTCAAGATTCCCCAACCCAGAGAAAGATGAAGCGTATGGATGGTTTGTGGGGTATGGAATGCATGGACATCCTTCGGACAGGTCGCAAGTGATGTTGACTGCTCAAGAAACGGAGTTTATAGAGAAAATAGACCGCCGAATTGCTGAAATAGAAGAGGAAAGGCTTGTTGATGTAGAGGGTGTGAAGCTGCTCAACACTAATATGGTTGCCAACCGGTTTTTAGTGGAGAAAAGTCATCGGGATGAATTGTTCAAACATCTGGCTCGCCAAAATTTTGTCCTCAAACGGACAGATTGCATCCAATTGTTTAACATTTATGAAGAAAACGAATACTTATGTATGCCAAACTACATAACGACCGACTTGTTTTTGCATGCCTACTATGCCTATTTTACTTATGAGATGAAGCGTTGCGAACTATTTTATTTCTTGCCGATGATGACAGCCTTCTGCGAGTCGCTGCACAAGCAGAGCCGAAACATTGCGAAGGAACATCCGGAACTGGCTGATTTGGCAGACTGGAACACCACTTTCTTTGCTGTGGCACTGAACCAGATGGACGGCAGAAATGTGGAGGTGCCAGACAAGTACAAAAGCATGTATGCCGCTGAATGCCAAAATATAAATAGCGCATCAGATAATCCGTCTGATTTTTTAGGGTATAGTGAGGATCCTTTCCCTTACAACAAATTTAAACCGGTAGGACACTACTCTTACAATGACACGCTCCGCCACTATTTCAAAGCCATGATGTGGCTGCAGTTTATTCCGTTCTGTCAAAGTAGCGAGACTGAACTTAAACGGACTATCTTTATGGCTCAGATGTACAATCATGCCGACAAATCAACCCAAGAGAAACTGAGTTTCTTTAATGATGCGATCTCTAATTTCATGGGAGATATGGACAATGTGGGCGTGCTGGATATTGCAAAAATCCTCAAAAACTTAAACATTTACGATTTCGACCAAACTTTCACGCAAAGTTCTATCAGCAAAATAAATGCGGAGATTGATAAGGTGGCGCAAGGACGAAACCGTATAAAACCGCTCATCGAGCTTACTTGTCCGGACAAAATCAACTTCATGCCTCAAAGGTATATGCCTGACAATGAGGTCTTGGGGAGCATTTTGGACACTTCTGCATTACCATCGAAACGCATGATGCCGAAAGGTCTTGATGTCTTTGCCGCTTTCGGGGTGAAAAGCGCAGAAACTATTCTGACCGACTTTTATCGTGAAAAAGAAAACTGGAACGGATTTGCCCCTAAGTTAGAGGAAAAGAAGCAACAGTTTGCCCAATACAGAGATTGGAACAAAAACCTTTACAACAGATGGCTCGACTGTTTGGTCAAGATGCAAAAGCCAAGAAAGGAGTACCCCGGCATGATGCAAACCAAGGCTTGGGAACTTAAAAATCTGAATACTGCTCTTGCCTCATGGACACAGCTGCAACATTTGGCAGCATTATACAAAGAAGAACCTGTATTTGCGGAGTATGGCGGACCAGATCCAATCTTTCCGGATCCTGATATTTTCGTGGGTTCTGTAGAGCCTAACGTGGAGTTTTGGAAGTTGCTGAAAAAGAATATTCAATCGTTGAATGATATTGTCGGCAAGTTTTCTGAAAAGACTAATGACAATGCCTCTTGTCTGCTGTCTATGGTGGATAGTTGTCTTGTCATTTCAAACAATATACTCAATGGCATCCCTATCTCCAAGTCTCAGTTAGCATGGATTGAGGGTATTGATTATAATATGGAAGGATTTATGCTTGACGTGACAAGATCTCCAGACTCCGAGCATGACTACACGAGTTGGGACGAGATTAAAGGACCAGATCGTTCCGTCGCTCTTACGAGCACCATTTATACCAATCCGCTCGAAGAGAAAAATCCATTCCTGCATGCTGCCACCGGAAATGCGAGCGCGATATATGTTCTCGTGGATGTGAACGGCAAGACTTTCTTAGCTCGTGGCGCAACGTACGATTATCGTGAGTTCGTTCATAGCGGACGTTTAGACGACAGCGAATGGCAAAAGATGTTGGAGGAGGACAAGGAAAAAGGTGTTCAAAAATGGATGCAGCCTTTGTATTTGAATACTCCTGTAAAAATAGATGAGAGCGTAACAGTAAACAGATATGAAGATCCTGAACGATAACAGACTGATTCTTGCAGTTTTGCTGTTTCTTTTCGGCTGCTCAACAGAAAAGCCGGAGAGTTTTGAGTTCAATGGCGGAACGATAGGTTTAAAACGTGTGAACGACTCGCTTTCTTACATTTTTCACACAAAAAACGATGAGGTGATTTCCTACTGGAAATTGCCTTATCCTGTTTATCGTTTCGACTACGGAGACTTGAACGGCGACTCTGTTCCGGAGCTTGCCGTCGGCGTCACCAAACCTACGCTGAGTTCTCCTGTAATGGCAAACCGGCTCTTCCTTTTCAAGCTTTATGACAAGGAACTGATAAAGCCGCTTTGGTTCGGTTCGCGCGTGACTTACAAACTGATTGACTTCAAAGTGCGTCAAGACACCTTTCCTGCTACAATCGTGACCGAGGAACTCTCTCCACAGGGCAAAATCTTTGAAGCCGAATACAAAACCCACAAAGGCTTTGGAATTGAGCGACTTCGGCTTGAGGAGAGGTGAAGTTGCAGCACTTTAATTATTTGTTAGGTAAGTAGAAGTTGCTTTAGATTAGGCTATTTAAAAAAATTTATGTGCGTACAGCATAATTTAAAATGATTAAAAATTCGCAGTGTAACTTCAAATTTTCATTGAAATTTTGCAGTACTACTTCAAATTTTCATTAAAAATTCGCAGTAGAGTTGCGGATTTTCGTATATTTGCAAAAATTGTATAGTGTCATGAAAGAGCGTATTTTGCAAATAATCAACGATGAAAGTGTTTTCTTGTTTGGTGCTCGCCAAACGGGAAAAACCACGTTGCTGAAGAAAAAGTATCCAAATGCTATTTACTTTGACTTGTTACAAACGGATGTGTTAGACCGACTTCGACGTAGACCTGCATTGTTGAGAGAGTCTTTGGCGCATGAAAAAGAGGGGACATTGGTGATTGTCGATGAGATTCAACAAGTGCCGGAATTGCTTAATGAAATTCATTGGTTGATTACAAACAAACAGGTGCGTTTTGTTTTATGTGGCTCGAGTGCAAGAAAACTTAGGAGGCAGGGCGTAAACACATTAGGGGGACGTGCAGTTCCTCAATATTTATTTCCGTTCGTGAGTTGTGAAATCCCCGATTTTAACATAGATCGAGCTGTGAACAATGGCATGATTCCTCGTCATTATATGAAAGATAATCCAGCTGCTTTGCTCAAGGCATACGTCGGAGTGTATTTGCGGGAAGAGATACAGGCGGAATCGTTAGTCAGAAACCTCGCAGGTTTTTCTCGTTTTTTGGAAATTGCAGCTATGACAGATGGTGAGATGGTGAATTATTTGAATATTGCATCTGATTGTGGTGTGAGTTCCAATACGGTGAAAGAATATTTCCAGATATTAGAAGATACCCTCGTCGGCTATATGATTCCGGCGTTCACAAAAAAAATGAAAAGAAAATTGGTGCAATCGCCAAGGTTTTATTTGTTTGATGTGGGTGTTACTAACTATTTGCTGGGGCGTTCAAATTTACAACGTGGAACTACCGATTATGGTCATGCTTTTGAACATCTGATAATTCAAGAACTTGTGGCATATTTGAGCTATACTGCAAATCCTAATAAACTTTCCTATTGGAGAACATATACTCAGATTGAAGTAGATGTGATTTTGGGAGATGCGAAAGTTGCGATAGAAATCAAATCGACCGAAACCGTTTTGCCGAAGCATCTGAAAGGTTTGAAAGCCTTTGCCGAGGAACATCCTGATTGTCAACGGATAATAGTCTCTCTTGATAGATTCAACAGAGTTATTGACGGCATTGAACATCTTTATGTATACGATTTTTTCAAAAAATTATGGGCTAATAGCATAATTTAAAATGATTAAAAATTCGCAGTGTTACTTCAAATTTTCATTGAAATTTTGCAGTACTACTTCAAATTTTCATTGAAAATTCGCAGTAGAGTTGCGGATTTTTATAAAAAATAAAGAGGTTTATAACAAATTTTTTTAGCAAAATCTTTGAAGCCGAATACAAAACCCACAAAGGCTTTGGAATTGAGCGACTTCGGCTTGTGGAGAGATGAGATAACTATTGCAAAAATAAAAAAGGTTGTAAGTTCACAACCATATTGAAAATATTTTGTAATTTTTTTGTTCAACATCGCACACCTTCTTGATTTTGCAATTATATTTGTGTTCTAAAAAGTATAAAATTAGGTTAATGAAAAGTTACATCAAGTTATGAGAAAAATTTTATTCATATCATTGCTCGCTTTGTGCGGGTCTGTTTTTTTATTCATGGCGAGCGTGAGGGTGAATACGATGTCGTCTGACAAGGCTCTAAATGAAGCAGACTCCTTGGCGAGTGTGAAGGCTAATATGCAACCATCTGACGCAGAGATAAGAGATACTGCCACGTCATACTATGACTTCACCGTCCTTGACTCTTTTGAGTTGCGGAACATCACGTTTTATCAGATAGCAGTTAAATACGAAAAGGAACGTGTTGATGTTGCGATGTCTTTTGCCCTCCCCGTCAAATCTAAAAAAGAGGATTCCGAATTGCTTAAAAATCTGCAAAAAGAAATTCTTAGACAACTGCTGAATTGGGTGGATTGGGTAACGCCTTACTGTGTTCAACTTTCTGACATTAAAGATCTTATAGAAGAAAATTGGTCCGATATGGACTCAGGTTCTTTCGAGTCCGAAGCTCATGTCAGTTTGAAAGAATACGGTTGGGAGGTGTCAACTTTTAAAGATTGGATTGTTACGAGTCATTGCAGGAGTTCAGAGTCAAAGATTTGCGATTTGAAAACGGGCTTGCCTCTGAATCTCACTATTGATAACTTCATAACGGACTATGACGATAAACTGAGAAAAAAACTGTTTGAAAAGGTGAAGGCCGAATTGATAGAAATCTATATGGAGTCGTCCGAACTCACTGATTTTATAAATAATGGTTATGAAGACTTTAAGATAAGCGAAGACTTTATTTTGAATGAAGACGGCGTGTCTTTCATATACAACGGATGGTACGATTTATGGGTTGGAAATAGTTATGATTTAATTGGAGCCACAATCTCTTTAGATGATATGGAGGAGTTTGTGCAAGAAGAGTACCAATATTTGTTAAAACTTTGCAAGAAGCA
>CALFTM010000015.1 GCA_937916355.1 uncultured Bacteroidales bacterium | reverse complement strand
CAAGGTTGGCTTGAATGAAAAAATGGAGCCTGCCACATCTTTGAATGGTCTGTTTTTGGTTTATGAAAAGGGCTGGATGCCCCCCATTATTCTGGGCTATTCTTATGATGTCTATCTTGTTGAGAACGGTCGGATAAAAGAGTCTTTTAAGGTGGAAAACAATGATAAAGATTTAGATGAGCGTTTGAAGATTCTGCTAAAACATTATAATGTGAGATATTGGAAGAGTCTGAAAGATTTTGTTCGGTCATATTGATATTGAGTAGCTTTTGTTGCTCGGAAAATTAAAATCATTGTTGATGATGTGTCGTGGAATTATGTGATAACTCAAAAATATTGGATTTAATGTTGTTGTTATGAAGAAAATTGTCGTTCTTTTTTGTCTTTTGTTCTCTTTTAATTTGTATTCGGAAGAGGTCGATTCGGACAATAAATATTGTTCGAGAGAATATTGTGACATATACGTGTGTATATCTGATTATATAGAAAATAACAATGTTGTGACTCCCAGCATATACAAGGATGCAGAGTGGGCGATGTCCCAACATGGGTATAATTTGGATTCGTGTAAGAAGAACAGGGTGAGGCTTTCTCCCAAGGTGTATAGAGGAGAGGTCGTGATTGATTGCGAAGAATTAAAAGAGAGGTATGGGGAGTATGAGGAGTTCGAGGTGGAGGATGAGGAGTATGGAAATAGCGTAAAGTACGTCCTCCCTGTGATCTATTTCGGTCAACCCAGATATGAGGAAGGCGCGGTATTGGTGGTTGTGAAGTTGAAGATGATCTACACCTATGATGTGGCGCTTATGATGAAGTTCAAACTTGTCGAAGAAGAGGGGAAATATAGAGTGGAGAGTTGCGAGAAGTGGGTTAAAATGTGATGAAGATTGGATAATTGGGGTGTGTATAGTCTTAACACGTAGATAATCGACCAGAGAAAAATTTGGTTCAAAAACATTTTGATCGGTATAATAGAGATCGTCTAAAGTGTTTTCTGTCGTTCCTTGGGAGAATTAGTTGCAGGCAGAGTGAGTAGCATATATACTTCTTGCGTGTTATAAAATTGAAAAATCTCTAAATTATTCTTAACTTTGCCGAAAATCGAAAAAATAATGAAAGAAGAGATAAGTAAAATATTGCAACATGAAGCCAATGCGGTTTTGAATATTCCTGTAACTGACCAGTTTGAAAAGGCGATAGACTTGATTATAGAGCAAGTTCACGAAAAGAAGGGTAAACTGGTGACAAGTGGAATGGGCAAGGCAGGTCAAATAGCATTGAATATTTCGACAACTTTCAGTTCTACGGGTACGCCCTCTGTGTATTTGCATCCGAGTGAGGCGCAGCATGGTGATTTAGGTATGTTGCAGCCCAATGATGTCATGTTGTTGATTTCTAATTCGGGTAAGACCAGCGAAATTGTCCAATTGGTCTCTTTGACCCGAGGTTTGTATCCGCAGATGAAGTTCATCGTGATTTGTGGAAACGAGAACAGCCTTTTGGCGAAGGAGGCAGATGTCTTTTTATATACAGGTAATCCGAAAGAGGTATGCACTTTAGGGTTGACTCCGACAACTTCAACTACAGTAATGACTGTGATAGGAGATTTGTTGGTGGTTGGGGCGATGAAAAAGATTCGTTTCACAAGCGAGGAGTATGCCAAAAGACACCATGGAGGGTACCTTGGAGAAAAATCTCGTTTTCAAAGCACTGAAAAATAATAAGTTGTGTAAGGTGAAACTAAAAACTTTCCAAAAAAATGATGAAAAAATTTGGAGGATAAAAAAAAAGTTGTACCTTTGCACCACGATTGAAAAACAAATCGTTGATCGAAAGAGAAACAAAGTAATTCAGTTGTAGGCGGCCTCTTCGTCTATCGGTTAGGACAAGAGATTTTCATTCTCTAAAGAGGGGTTCGATTCCCCTAGAGGCTACAAAGTTAAAAGTTTAAGAAAAAAGGATATAAAGAGATGGCTAATCACAAATCATCAATCAAAAGAATCAGGCAAACTGAGAAAAGAAGATTGCAAAATAGATATTATGCTTTGACTTGTCGTCACGCTGTTCGCGATTTGCGCGCAACTAAAGACAAGAAGTCTGCTGAGGAGGCTTTGCCAAAGGTAGCGTCTATGTTGGATAAGTTGGTTAAGAAGAATGTTATCCACAAGAATAAGGCATCTAATTTGAAGTCTAAGTTGGCTAAGTTGGTTAACAAGTTGTAATCAAGTTATGATTCAGAAAAAATAAAGCTTCACGTATGTGAGGCTTTTTTTATTTCATAGTTTTTTATAACTTTGAAGCCGAAAATTAAGAAGGTGACTAAATGAAGTTTTATTCTGCATATAGGTTAATGAGGGTGGGAGTGCTTTTGGCGTTCCTTTTCCCTTCTGTTCACTTGTTTGCAGAGGATTTTTCTTCGTATCTGCTTCAA
The DNA here is from genome assembly GCA_937916355.1 of uncultured Bacteroidales bacterium. Lineage (GTDB taxonomy): Bacteria > Bacteroidota > Bacteroidia > Bacteroidales > Paludibacteraceae > UBA1181. The sequence continues at coordinate 12,079 of CALFTM010000015.1, read as the reverse complement.
CAAATAGACCCCAAAAAGAAAAATACTGTGAGCGTAGTGTTTACTGACTCCTTAGGTCTTGCCGTTAATGAGAGGACGGTGGATGTCAACACATATATTCCTAATAAGAACATCCTTGAGAAGAATGTTTATAAAATGGAGTACAATGGGAAATGGAATTTGCGGCAAAGAATGCTTAATACTCGCATGGAGCCTTTGGAAAAAGATTTTTTTACGTTCTTGAAAGATTTCTCGTTTAGTAGGGAAATGCAGATTGCAAGGACGATTTTCCCGTTGCCCGTTACCTATAAATCAAAAGATGGCTTAAAAGAGAAGCGATTGATAATGCCAAGGGATTGGGAAGAGTTGAAAATCTGGCAAAGGAGTCCTTCTTTCCGCTCTATTCTTCCGTTGAGGCATGGCAATAATCGAAAAGTGATACTTTATCAACAAGGGAAGGCTAAAGAATACTACAATTTCATATACATCAACAAGGTGTGGTATTTGATCGAAATGGAAGTTTACATATAGTTTTTACGTGAATTTGCATTTTCTTTGTTTGTTTAATGCTTAATTCTGTCGCTTATGTCGGTAAGGTGTTTTCTTGTGTTTTTTTTAGCTGTTGTCTGTTGCGCTTCTTTCGCAAACATGCCTGCGCCACCTGATTATAGTTCTCATAAATGTGTAATCAATGGTCCTGAGAGTGAAGGGGAATTTTATGTGGGTGTTTTTGTCCGAGTGGGCGACAAGGATACTGTAATACCTCACACGCTATCAGCTGTAGAATATTGTAAGGCGACTTTTGCAGAAGAAGATACATTTGCGAAAGTAGTTGTGGATTCCTCTGTAACAAAGGAGGATGTGATTGAGGCTTTTAAGCAGGTTGATCTGAAAAGTTTGGAACGTTCGGTTTCCCAAAAGTGTGACGTGTGGGTGACGATTGCAAATTGTGAAATTGAGGGAGATTTTCTTTTTCAAACGTTTGCGATTTATTATCCTCATTCTGGAAGGTGTTATTTGACGAGAACCCCTTTGCAATATGCGGTGGAATGTTTTATACCAGAAGATCCGACAAAAGATATAATAACAGAATCGTTAACAGAATCGTTGAACGATAAGTTTCGTTATGTCCGTTATACCGAGTTTGTTTTGGCTATGATTCTAACCGTTTTGATAGAGTCTTTAATTTTTGGACTCTTTTATCGTAACAAGCGAGATGTCCGTTATGTCGCTTTTACAAATGCCTATACCAATATATTGATGAATTGTCTTATTTCGGGCATTTGGCATGCTGGACCAACTTGGCAATCTGGTTACGCAGCTTTGGGGTATTTATTCTTATTGATTATATTGGAGCCTATAGTGTGGATATATGAAAGCATCGTCTATACATCAAAACTGACGAAAGATTGTGAGAGGTATAAACTAAAAGCGTGGGGAGTTGCATTGCTCGCCAATCTGGCATCTCTCCTTGCATTTTTCCCGTTAGGAGATAGCATAAGAGCTTTTGCCCGTTTTTTGTGGGGATTGTAGTTGCCTTGATCTATTTTATCGCCAAATAGAAGGTGCAGGTCTGCATCGTGAATTTCCTTATTTCCACATCTGTAAAACCGCTGCGTTTCAAAGCCTCCTTCATTTTGTCTCCTTGAGGAAATGCTGCGATTGAATTGGGTAAGTAATCGTAGGCTTTCATGTCTTTTGAGAACAACTTGGCTAAAATCGGGATGCAAAGTTTCGTGTAGATTTTGTACCCTAATTTGTAAATTGGATTTTCTGGCTCTGTCATTTCCAAGATGGCGAGACAGCCTCCCGGACGGAGTACCCTGCACATTTCACTCAATCCTTTGCTGAGCGAAGAGAAGTTCCTTACACCAAATGCCACGGTGACAGTGTCGAAACTTTCCGAAGAAAGCTCCAAGGAGGTCGCATCACCGTATTGAAATTCAATTTGAGTGGTCAATTCACCATTCTTTTGCAATTCAGCTACTTTTTTCCTTCCCACTTCCATCATTCCTTCGGATATGTCGATGCCCAAAAGATAGTCTGGTTTCAAAACGCTTCCTGCGACAATGGCAAAATCACCTGTCCCTGTCGCCACATCCAAAATCCTTTTGGGTTGGAAAGAGGAAATCCTTTCGATTGCCTTGCGCCTCCATCTGCGGTCTTGTCCTAATGACATCAGATGATTCATGGGGTCGTATGCTCCGGCAATGCGGTCGAACATTTGAGTTATTTGGTCTTTTTTGCTCTCCTGAGAGTTGTAGGGAGTGACTTCCTCACATTTGAATTCTGCCATATTGGGGTCAAATTTCGTTGAAAAAAATGATTTGAGGGCAAAGTTATGAATATTTGTCCATTAGTAGGAGGTCGAACCTTTTTTTCTTCTTGTTGAATTGAAAGATTTTTCTCTCTTATGTCGTTAAGTTGTGGAAAAAACAAGGGGAAAATTGAACTATTTAAATTAAATTTGCAGTCAGTTAGATTTTAATAGGCATTTTGTCAGGTTGTTGGAAGGTTATCTAACATCTGGCGACAAAAAAATATATTGTCATGACAGAAAAATATTGGGAAGAAGAGATTGAGACCATGGGTCGTTCGGAACTTGAAAAGTTGCAGTTGGAACGTTTGAAGCAAACAGTTGCACAAGCTTCTAATTCGCCATACTACAAAAAGTTGTTTGCGGAAAAAGGACTTTCGGTCGATTCTATCCAATCATTAGATGATTTGAAAAAATTCCCATTCACTACGAAAGATGATTTGAGAAATAATTATCCGTTTGGTCTGATGGCAGTCCCACAAGATGAGGTAGTGAGATTGCACTCTTCGAGTGGAACAACCGGAAATCCTACGGTTGTGTTGCATACTCAAAAAGATTTGGACAATTGGGCGAATCAGGTGGCACGTTGTATGTATATGGTGGGCGTTCGTAAATCAGATGTCTTCCAAAATACATCAGGGTACGGAATGTTTACTGGCGGACTTGGTTATCAGTATGGGGCTGAAAAATTAGGATGTCTGACAGTTCCGGCTGCCGCAGGTAACACTAAAAGACAAATCAAATTCATCCGTGATTTTGGAACTACGGTTTTGCATACGATACCGAGCTACGCAACCCGCCTTGCAGAGGTCATAACGGAGGAGGGGTTGAATCCTCGAAAAGATACGAAATTGCGCATCATGTGCGTGGGTGCAGAACCACATTCAGAAGAGCAGCGAAAAAGAATAGAGGAGCTTCTCGGATTGAAGGCTTATAATTGTTTTGGTATGTCCGAAATGAATGGTCCGGGAGTGGCGTTCGAGTGTCAAGAGCAGAATGGTCTCCATATTTGGGAGGACATGGTGATTGTGGAGATTATCAATCCAGAGACATTGGAGCCAGTGGCAGATGGAGAGGTTGGAGAGATGGTGTTGACCACGTTGACTCGTGAGGCAATGCCGTTGATTCGTTATCGCACGAGAGACTTGACCAACTTCTTGCCCGGAGATTGTCCTTGTGGAAGAACCCATCGCCGCATCGCACGTTTGAAGGGACGCAGTGATGATATGATTATTGTAAAGGGTGTGAATATTTTCCCTATTCAGATAGAAAAGATTCTGATGAATTTCAGCGAATTGGGAATGAATTATCTCATTACGATTTCTACTGTTGGAAACAATGATGAAATGATGGTGGAGGTTGAATTGGGAGATTTCCATACTGATGATTACCCTAAACTTCAGGCTTTGACAAAAGAGATTACCCGTCAACTGAAGGATGAGTTGTTGGTTACGCCAAAAGTAAAATTGGTAGAGAAAGGTTCTTTGCCACAAACTGAGGGTAAGGCCGTTAGGGTGAGGGATTTGAGAAAAAATCATTAAGTTGTTAATGTTAAGGTGTTTAAGATATGACTATAGATCAGATTTCAATTTTTTTGGAAAATAAATTTGGTAGACTAAACGAGATTCTTTCCATTCTAAGCAAAGAGGATATTCGGGTGATTGCCGCAAGTGTGGCAGACACTTCCGATTATGGAATATTGCGTCTTATCACGGATAATCAAATAAAAGCATTACAAGTGTTGAAAGAAAACGGAGTAACAGCAAATCGAAATGCAGTTTTGGCAATCTCCGTTGATTCCTCTACCGGAAAATTGTCGCAGACAATCGAATCGTTTACTAAAGTGGGCATCAACATTGAGTACATGTATTGCTTTTCAACCAACCAGCAGGCGATATTGATATTGCGTACGAACAATTTGGATGCTGCTCATGAGGTTATACGCCGATGTGGGATGGTTAATCTTTCGGAAACAGAATTAAATAAATTATAAATAACATGTTCGGAATAGATGATCCCGGAATATGGAGTGCATATCTCCTATCCATCCTTTGTGTGATTGGTGCTATCATTTTTGGAGTGAAGTATTGGAATAAAGAGGACGAAAACGATAATAAAGATTAAGGATGGAAAATTTCACGATGTATTTTATTGTAATGGTATATTTTTTATCCATTGCATTTTTAGGTTACTTAGGGTGGAAAAAGACGAATGACTCGAAAGACTTCCTCATAGGTGGGGGTGAGATGAATTCTATAGTGATGGCTCTCTCTTATGGTGCGACCTTCATTTCTGCTTCTGCTATTGTCGGTTTTGGAGGTGTGGCGGCTACCTTTGGGATGGGCATCCAGTGGTTGATGTTTTTGAATATGTTTGTCGGAGTGGTCATCGCTTTCATTATTTTTGGAAGACCAACTCGCAGATTGGGTGAGAAATTGAAATCAACTTCATTCGCACAGTTTTTAGGTTCGTATTATGGCTCTAAGAAAATCCGCATTTTTGTGGCTTCTGTCATATTCATTTGTATGCCTTTGTATGCTGCCGCGGTTCTTCGTGGGGGTGTGTTTTGTATGCAGGAGGTTTTCGGCATTGATTTTGAATTGTCTTTGCTGATCTTTACCATTATTGTGGCATCTTACGTTATCGCAGGAGGAATGAAAGGTGTGATGTACACCGACGCTTTACAGGCTGTGATAATGTTCCTTTGCATGGTCTTTTTGGTGGTGGGCGTATATAAGGCTTTGGGCATGGGCTTCTCAGAGGCGAATGCTGCATTAGGCGCACTGTCTGATCAAGTTCCTGAGAAACTTGCATCCGTAGGACATAGAGGGTGGACTTCTATGCCGGCGTGGGGGTCTCAGCAGTGGTACACGTTGGTGACTTCAATGATTATGGGTGTCGGTGTCGGTTGTTTGGCTCAACCTCAATTGGTGGTGCGTTTTATGACTGTAAATAGCACGAAGAAATTGAATCAGGGAGTCGTTATTGGTTGTGTCTTTTTGGTTGTCACAGTGGGGGTGATTTATCATGTTGGAGCGTTGTCCAACCTCTATTTTTGGCAGAATGAGGGGCAAATCTCCATCAATATGGTGGACGCTTCTGATAAGATCATTCCGTTTTTTATCGGTAAAGTGATGCCCAACTGGTTCATGACCATCTTTATGCTTTGTATCCTTTCTGCAAGTATGTCTACGCTTAGTGCGCAGTTCCACACCATGGCAGCTGCAGCTGGATCTGACATCTATGGTTCGTGTGTTTCTGAAGAAAAAAGAAAAACTCGAATGACGGTGGTGATTCGTTTGGCTGTGTTGCTGTCCATTCTTGTGAGTTTTGTTATTTGCTATATCTTAGGAGAAGGAAATGACTCTCCGATTATTGCCATTTCCACCTCTCTTTTCATGGGAATCTGTGCGTCGGCTTTTCTTCCAGCCTATTTTTGTTCGTTATACTGGAAAAAAGCCACAAAGCAAGGTGCTTATGCAAGTATGTGGGTAGGAGTTGTAGCCACATTGTTCTGTTTGATATTCATTCATGCGAAGGAGGCTACTGCACTTGGTTTTTGTAACGCCATCTTTGGTAGTGATGTGTTGATTACAGACGGTATGTTGAAGTTTGTGGATCCAATCATATTCGCGTTCCCGTTATCTTCTTTGACAATTGTGGTTGTGAGTCTGATGACGCAAAAAAGAAAATAGTTGAGAGCTTTTTTGAAAGTTTTATAACAAATAAGTAGAGAAAATAAATGTGGGTCTTGTTGGCACTATGCTCGGCGTTGCTGTTAGGCGTTTATGACGTTTTTAAAAAGATGTCGTTGAAAGGGAATGCGGTGATACCAGTGCTAACTTACTCCATTTTAATATCTGCACTCTTTTTCCTTTTCCCGATTGTTCTGTCGAAGATTTTTCCGGAGCAGATGTCGGATGTGAGATTTTACGTCCCTTCGGTTTCCTTTTCTGCGCACCTTTTCATCGCTCTTAAATCTGTTTTGGTGTTAGGCTCGTGGATATGTGCCTATTTTGGCATGAAGAATATCCCGATTACGATATATGCCCCTATTCGTGCCACACAACCGGTGTGGACTGTAGTGGGGGCTATTGTCATTTTTTCCGAGAGTCTGAGTGGATTACAAATCTGTGGGGTCACGCTTACGTTATTGTCTTTCTTTTTATTTTCCATTGCCGGGAAAAGTGAGGGAGTCGTTTGGAAAAATAACCAGTGGATTTGGTTGATTATTCTTGCTACGATATTTGGTGCGGCGAGTGGTTTGTATGATAAACATCTTATGAGGGAGTTTGATCGGGTGGCAGTACAAGTTTATAGCACAATTTATCAGTCTGTCATCATGGTCGTGGTACTTTTCACAATGTGGAAACCCTATAAGGTGAAGACTCCTTTCCAATGGCGGTGGAGCATTTTGGGAATCTCTCTCTTTTTGATGTTAGCAGACTATGTTTATTATTGGGCGTTGTCTTATGAAGATTCCATGATATCGATTGTTTCAACAATCCGACGTTCTGGTGCGGTTGTTCCCTTTTTGTATGGAGCGGTCTTCCTAAATGAGAAAAATTTAAAAGTGAAAGGTATGCTCTTGGCAGGAATCTTGTTGGGAGTGGCGTTGTTGACCTTTGGAGCAGTGAAGTTGGGTTAGAATGAAAAAAAATCATATATTTGTCAATGCGAATTTTGTAAAAAATAAATTTTTATGATGAGAAGGCTTGTTTTTTTTCTATTCTTATCGTTTTGTGTTTTTCCTGTGTCTTCTCAGAAGATTACATTGGAGGATTTTTTCATATCAAAATTGAATAGCCAGATTCCGGTTAGTGCAAAAGCCCGGATGGAGTTGATTACCCAATATCATAAAGAGGGAAAGAAAGAATTAAAACTAAATAATGGTTCGGTTATCACCTTGTTGGAATATGAACCCAACAAATATCTGAAGATAAGGACTTCAAAGTCGGGGACGTTTTCCTTGAAGAAATGGGATTTGGGAGCGAACATGAAGGAAGACTTGTTCGGAATGGTTTGGACTGTCTGTGGATCCACTTGCGATGGCACGCTAAAACTTGCCTATTGCGATTCGTTAAGGTATTCCAGTGCCCATTACCATGTGATGACACCAGCAAGATTTGCGAATTTGGATAGTTTGAAATCAGAAGGACTTTCTGAGAAGGAGTTCAATGAGAAGTTTGAAATTGAATTTTACAATTATGAGTTTACGAAAGGAGATACTGTGTGGGCTTTTCATAATACACCAGCCAATTTAGATCCGTTGCGTCGAAAGAGGTATGAGAAGTATTGGAAGGGAAATGCGATCCCCATTTATTGTGAGAAGAATAATCTGAAGGTGGGAGATGAAGTTTACTCTCTTTCTCCTGAAGATTTGGATAAGAGTATTATCGTAGATGAACAAAAAAATAATTAGTATGGCAAATAGCGGCAGAACAGAAATATCTTCATTAGGAGAATTTGGTTTGATAAAACATCTTACCAAAAATTTTGAAGTGAGTAATAGTTCTTCTCTGAAAGGAGTAGGAGATGATGCGGCAATTCTTGATTATAAAGAAAAACAGGTGTTGGTGACGACCGACCTTCTTTTAGAAGGGGTGCATTTCGACCTCACTTATGCTCCGCTGAGACATTTAGGATATAAGGCAGCGGTGGTGAATTTTTCAGACATCTATGCGATGAATGGTCAGCCGAAGCAGATAACGGTCTCTCTCGGCATTTCAAAAAAGTTCTGCGTGGAGGATTTGGAGGAGTTGTATGCAGGAATAAAAATAGCCTGTGATCATTATGGAGTCGATTTGATCGGAGGGGATACCACTTCTTCCTATACTGGATTGACCATCAGCATCACTTGCATTGGAGAAGGAGAAAAAGGTAAGGTGGTCTGTCGAGATGGAGCGAAGAACACAGACTTGTTTTGTGTGTCTGGTGATTTGGGTGCAGCCTATATGGGCTTTTTGCTTTTAGAAAGGGAGAAGCAGGTGTTTAACGGAGATGAGAGTGTCCAACCTGATTTTTCAGGGAGAGAGTACCTCATAGAGAGACAATTGAAGCCAGAGGCAAGGAAAGATATTGTCGCAGAATTGGCAAAGCTGAACATTGTTCCAACCTCTATGATGGACATTTCCGATGGACTCTCCTCTGAATTGCTCCATATTTGCAAGCAGAGTGGTGTGGGATGTAGAATTTATGAAGAGAGGATTCCGATAGACTATCAAACTGCAGTCATGGCAGAAGAGGTGAATATGAATCTTACGACTGCCGCCTTAAATGGAGGAGAAGATTACGAATTGCTCTTTACTGTTCCTTTGGAGTGTAATGATATTGTACAGAAGATGGAAGGGGTGAAGGTGATTGGTCATGCTACAGATGAAGGGTTGGGCTGCAGGTTAATCACTCGCCAAGGCGACGAGGTGGAATTGCAGGCTCAAGGTTGGAATCCTTTAAAATAAAATATAGCGTGTTTATATAATAAGTGATAGAATTTCCGTTTATATGTTAAGGATTCTGTTTGATAACCAATATGATTTATAAAATGCGAAAAGCATCTTTCCGACATATTATTTTAGTGCTTACGGCTCTTCTGGTATTATTATCAGGATGTTCCGTAAAACGGCAATTGAAGAAAGCTGATAAAAAGTTTGAGATCGGGGAGTATTTCAATGCTTCATCTATTTATAACCGAGCATACACGAAAGCGAAAATGAAAGATCGTCCGCTAAAAGCCTATGCGGCATTTCGTTTGGGAACGTGCTATCAGCTTATTAATGACACAGAAAAGGCGGAGAGGGCTTACGCTAATGCCATTCGTAATAAGTGTAGTGATTCGCTTGTCTACCTAAATTATGCCGACGTTCTTCGTCAAAATAAGAAAAGTAAGGAGGCGATTGAGCAATATGAATTGTATCTTCAAAGTTATCCGGAAGATTTGCGAGCTCAGAATGGTTTGCGTTCCGCACGCGAAATTTCTGAGTGGATGCAGCATCCGACTCGCTATGTGGTTACTAAGAATGCTTTTTTTGCTTCAAAACGAACAGAGTTTTGTCCGTCATTCCCCGGAGGTGATGGAGAAATCGTCTATTTTAACTCCTCCAGAGATAACAAAGAAGCCGGCGGGGGTAATAGTAAAATTACTGGTGTCCGCACCAATAGTATCTATGTTGCAAAACGTAATTCGTTGGGAGAATGGGGTGAAGTTGAGTTGTTGGAAGGCGAAATGAACACTGATTTTGATGAAGGAACAGTTTCTTTCAGTGCTGATGGTAAAACAATGTTCTTCACACGTTGCTACACGGAAAAGGGCGAAAGCAGAGGTGCCCAGATATGTACGACTACTCGTTCAGGAGGAAAGTGGGGGAAAGTCACGGAGGTGGAGCTTTCAAAGGATAGTTCCGTCACTTTTGCCCATCCTACACTCTCTCCAGACGGCAAGTACCTCTACTATGTTTCAGATTTAGCTGGAGGCTATGGAGGAAAAGATATTTGGCGAAGTGAGAGAAATGGGACGCAATATGGCGCACCGGTTAATTTAGGCCCTTCCATCAATACCGCCGGTGATGAAATGTTCCCATATATGAGAGAAAACGGGACGTTGTATTTCTCCTCCGATGGACATCCCGGTTTTGGAGGGTTGGATATTTTTTATGCCAATGAGATGGAAGATGGCAATTGGGCCGTTTCCAATATGATGTATCCGATGAATTCCAACGGAGACGATTTTGGTATTTCATTCATATCTGGAGTTGAGAAGGGTATGTTCTCATCCAATAGAGGAGAGAAAAAAGGATATGATAAATTGTATGACTTTGAATTGCCAGAAATTGAATTTATCATTGAAGGAAAAGTGTCGGATATGAATGGAGAGACGATTGGAGATGCAACAGTCCGCATTGTAGGAGATGATGGTACAAATACAAAGCTGAAAACGAAGAAAGACGGGTCATTCCGATTGAGTCTCAATAAAGGCGTAAAATATGTTTTGTTAGGTAATTGTAGAGGTTATCTAAATCAGAAAGAGGAGGCACAAACGATTGGGTTAGAAGATTCTAAAACTTTTCCGATAAATTTCACATTGGCATCTTTAAGTAAACCAGTGGGGCTGGATAACATATTTTTTGAATTTGGGAAAGCCACGTTGACACCGGAATCTTCCACAGCATTAGACAAGTTGGTGAAGATTTTAGAAGACAATCCGAATATTACAATAGAAATTGGTGCTCATACAGACCGTGTCGGTTCAGAGGAGGGTAATTTGCAACTCTCAGGGAAAAGAGCCCAGTCTGTTGTCGATTATTTGATAGCAAAAGGAATTGAGGCGGAACGATTGACTGCTAAAGGATACGGAAAGAGTCAGCCTGTCACCGTTGATAAAGTGATACAAAAACAGTATCCTTTCTTAAAAGTAGGAGAAGTTTTGACTGAAGAATTCATCGAAGGACTATCCGATGAGAAGGAAAAAGAATTGGCGGACTCCATCAATCGACGCACAGAGTTTCGGGTGTTAAAAACTACATACAAGATGTATTGATATGGCAAAGATAAAAGATTATAAAAGTGCGGTAGAGGAATTAGAAACAATACTCTCTTTGTTAGAATCTAACGAGTTGGAAATTGACGATTTGTCAAATAAGGCAAAACGAGCTACCGAACTGATTAAATTTTGCAAAGAAAAACTTTATAAAACATCAGAGGAGGTCAATTCCGTGATGAACGAGGAGTGAATATGCGTATGAACGTAAATTTCAGATTGGCGTATGGGTAAACTTTGGAAGATAATCATAATTTCAATCATTTCGGTAGTTGTTTTTCTTATACTTTTGGTTGTGTTGTGGACGGTTGCCATGATTGATTTTTCTCGTATGGAGACAGAAGACTGGGTGACAGATCCCGCTGACTTTAGGGAGCATGTAGAAAAAGGTAATGTCGATCATATTGCCGAGATTGCAGCAAAAATTCATAGTGTAGGCAGGCGACAAGATTATTTCATTTTAGAATTCGATTGTAAATTTAATTGTCCGAAAAATTGTCACACTGATAGTTGTAGGAAGCTAAGTCGCGTTTTTATTACCACTGACTTATATCATCCGAATCCATTTACTTTCGAGTACGAAAAGAGGAGATGGTTTTACATGGAACAACCCATAAGAGAAGCGTTAGAATTTAATGGCACTAACGTAGTTGAAGTGAGGTATTTATTGGAGTTTTGTCGTCAGTTTGGCGTATTATCGATAAGAAGCATACCAGAAGAGAATAGGGTTTATTTCTTTCTGCGCAAAAAAGAGTGTGAGGAAGATTCTAGTCCTTGCGAAGAGGTTTATTTGTATCGAAAGGAAGGTGTTCCGGAGAGTCAAGACATTGAATGGAAGCATGTTGGTGGAAATTGGTTTTTTACTGAGAGGTAGAGGGAGATTTTGGCTAATTATGTGGGTGTCTCAAAATTCAATTTTTGAAGCGCCCTCTTTTTTTAACTCACTGAGAATTGAATAGAAAAATTTATTACTGTCCGCAAAAAGTTCAAAAAAAGAAAAAAAACAGGGCTGATTCCATAAAAGGGTTCAGCCCTTTTGGGTTATTTTTGTATATGCAAAAAAAATAAATAACCGTGAGCAAAAATAGTATTTTTTTTCGGACAGCCGATATATGGACAGTTTACTCTTTATATGAAACACATTTACCATGAGCATGTGTCTGACTATGTAGATGCAGTTCGTGAGATTGAAAAGTTCCAAAAGTGGAAGGACAAGTGGAAGACGTTCCTGAATGAACGTACTCAAAATC
>CALFTM010000014.1 GCA_937916355.1 uncultured Bacteroidales bacterium | reverse complement strand
ACGAAGGTTACTTGGTCACCTTCTCCTTCCTGAAAAACAAGACCGTTCAGGAAGAACCGGAGTGGGTAGAGCATGACGGAAAGCGGATTTATGAGGCGGTGATATAATAAAAAAGTTTTTTTTGCTGTAAACCAATAGAAAATTTTGTTTTTTACAGATAAAGTCTTTTTAGTTTGGCGACATTTGTATTCCGTGCAAATGTCGCCAAACTTATGTGTTATTGGGTTGGTATCGCCATGATGTTTTGGAACTCTTTCCAATACTCAGCGGATTTGTATTTCGCCACACTCTCTGTAGGAACGTAGAGAGGGATGGATTTTTTGATTCCCTCAAATGTGTTTTCGCTAACGTTTGGTGGCGTTGGGTTTAAAACGGTTATGTTGGTCAGTTTTCGGCAATCATGAAAAGCAGCCCTTCCAATCGTCTTCACGCTATAAGGAATGGTCAAGCTGGTTAGACTTATGCAACCCGAAAAAGTTCCTCTCCCAATTGTTATCACATTATTTGAAATGGTTAGGCTGGTCAAACTGTCGCAGAGACCAAAAGCAGCATCTCCAATCTTTATTACACTATTAGGAATGGTTAGGCTGGTTAGTTTGTCGCAATTATAAAAAGCCTTTTCTTCAATCGTTGTCACACTATTAGGTATGTTTACGTTGGTCAGTAGGTCACAATCAAAAAAAGCCTCCTTCCCAATTGTCTTTACTCCATCAGGTATGTTTATGTTGGTTAGACCGTCGCAACTATAAAAAGCCTGCCTCTTAATTACCGTTACATTGCCTGGAATGGTTATGCTGTTCAGACCGCAATCCAAAAAACATTGTGATTCAATTGTCGTCAAACTATTAGGAAGGGTGATACTGATAAGGTTGTGACAAAGAGAAAAAGCACTTTGTCCAATTGATTTCACACTGTTAGGTATGTTTATTTCGGTTAGACTTATGCAACCTGAAAAAACACTATTCTCAATTGATTTCACACTGTTGGGTATGATTATGCTTTTAAGGCTTCTGCATTGCGAAAAAGTTGAAGATTCTATCGTCGTCAAACTATTTGGAATCGTTACGTTGACCAGTTTTTTGCAATAGGAAAAAGCAGCTCGTCCAATTGATTTCACGCTGTTAGGCATGTTTATGTTGGTCAGACTGTCGCAATGAGAAAAAGCACTTTCCCCAATCGATGTCACACTGTTAGGAATGTTTATGTTGCTCAGACTTTTGCAGTTCTTAAAAGCCTCCATTCCGATTGTTTTCACACCGCTGCGAATATTCACGCTGGTCAGTTTTTTGCAGTCGCGAAAAGTTCCTGATTCTACTGTCGTTAAACTGTTTGGAATGTCCATGCTGGTCAGTTTTTCGCAATATGCAAAAGCTTGTTCTCCAATCGTTGTAACACTATTGGGGATGTTTACGTTGATCAGACTTTTGCAGTTCTTAAAAGCCTCTTTCCCGATTGTTGTCACACTGTTAGGGATGATTACGCTGGTTAGGTTGTCGCAATCTGCAAAAGCTTGTTCTCCAATTGTTGTAACACTATTGGGGATGTTCACGTTGGTCAGACTTTTGCAGTTCTGAAAAGCCTCTTTCCCGATTGTCGTCACACTGTTAGGGATGATTGCATTAGTTAGACCCTTGCAGGCAAAAAAAGTTTTTTCCCCGATTGTTGTCACACGATAAATTTCCTGATTGTACATTATTTCTTCAGGAATGGAGATGGCGTCTGCGTATTCTTCGTGTAGTGAAGGATATTCTCCTTTAAATGTCACGCTTGCGGTTTTTGCGCTCTCGTTGAGATCATACCAGATGGTGTCTCCTTCGTTGTTTACGACCCACGAGTCGGAAGCCTGTGCACAGAGGAAGGTCAGTGCAAAGCTTAAAACTGAAAGTATTACTTTTTTCTCCATCGTTTTACTCTATTAATTTTACAAAAATCGTAAATCCAAGTTAGTAATGCAACAAGGGGAATAAAAATATTTTTTTATATCAGAACCTCATTTAACCACATTTCATAATCTCCTTCAATCAAGAAAACATTCTCACCGGAGCTACTGAATCCCTCTCTGTACAATTTGTTTTCACGCTGGAGAAATTCAACAGAGCAATCATCATCTAACCTTGATTCAACAACAGAGGCTTTCGCAATGATTTCAGAGTAATGTCTTTCAATATAATCTTCACTCATGGCAATACAAGCAAATTGAATATCCTTTTGGTACTCAACTTCCAAAGACTGTCTCCAATCAAAAGGGATATAACAACCTTCAATGATTAAATTTTGCCGATTTTCTATTACTGTTTTAATCATCTCTCTTAGGATTGGCCATAGGTAGAGTGTTAATTCTTCATCATCCATAGGTGTAAGGTGGGTATTCCCACTACGAATCAGCCCCATTTTTAAGTGATCTATCGAAAAATAGGGGTAATTATATTTCTCAAGCAATTTTTGCGCAAGCAACGTTTTTCCTGTATGCGTAGCACCTGTAATTATAATGACCATAATAAAATGTGGAGTATATTATTTCTCCATTTGTAATTAATAATTAAGTGGTATAACTCGTCCAAATTTACAAAAATCCAGCTCAAAATCTGTCGTGTCAGAAAACACACTCGTCCCAAAGCAACCGAAAAGGATTTTATGTTCCTAAATATAAAATCGTAACTTACAGAAGTTGCTTAAATTCATTTTGCGGATTTTTGAATTTTTTTTGAGTAAATTTCAGAATGGAAGAGGGGGGCAGGTATCGCCATGATGTTTCTAAATTTCTTCCACCCTTCAGCGTTTCTATACTTTTCCACACTCTCTGCTGGGACGTAGAGAGGGATGATTTTGTTGACACCTTTAAATGCACTTCCACTAATATTAGGTGGTGTTGGATTAAAAATGGTTATGCTTGTCAGTAGGTTACAAAAAGAAAAAGCGTTTTCTCCAATCGTCCTAACTTTGTCGGGAAGGGTCAGTTTGGTTAGGCCGTCGCATTCGTAGAAAGCACCCGCTTCAATCGTCGTCACGCTGTTAGGAATGGTTATATCGGTTAGTGTCCCACAGCCGTAAAAAGCCCCTTCTCTAATTGTCGTCACATTGTTTGGTATGGCATATTCGCCTACCATTCCTCCGGGACATTGGATCAGTATCTTCTTTGTGTTGTCAAACAAAACACCGTCTTCGGAGCAGTAATGCGAATTGCCTTTTTCCACATTGATTCCACTGAGATCTATACATTTTGAAAAAGCTTTTTCTCCAATCGTCGTAACACTTTTGGGAATGGTTATGCTGGTAAGTCTGGAACACCAATAAAAAGCCTCCTCACCGATTGTTGTGACATGATATTTTTTCTTGTTGTATTTTACTTTTCGGGGAATGTTGATAATGCCTGAATATTCATTCCATTGGTCGCAGGAGCCTCCCTTGTACGTCACGCTTGCCGTTTTCGCTTCTTCATTAAAATCATACCAAATGGTGTCTCTGTCGTTGTTCACGACCCATGTGTCGGATGCTGTAGCGCAGAAGACTGTCAGTATGACGGTCAGTGCTGAAATGATTGTTTTTCTCTTCATGGTTTAATTTTAAGATATTCATTTGCTTGTCGGAAATTTCAGCGAAGAAAAGTGGTGCTATTGGGTGTTTTCTCTCTCTTTGTTGATTAGTGGCAGTATGAGGAAGCAAACAAACCCGACTACACAATTTACGATGATCTCTATCAGATGAGAAAGTATCGCAAAAGAGCCTGCGCAAATCGTAGTGATTCCATAGAGCCTCATGGCTAAGATGGTCATGAACTCATACGTTCCGATTCCTCCTTGCACAGGGACGATCATTCCCAATGCTCCGAAAACATAAATCACTGCTCCTGCACTTAATGAGAGGTCTGACGTGAAGTCGAACATCCAAAATGTGGTGTAGAGCATGAAATAGTAGAGGACGATTATCAGAAATGTGTAGAAGAGAAATAAAAGCTTGTTTTTTACTTTCGTGACCGATTTCAGTCCGTCCCAAATTCCCAATATGACGGATTTGATTTTTTGTACGAAACTCCATTGCGAGAAACGTTTGAATAAGATATACGCAAGAATAGAGCAACCCAACAAAATGCCCCACAAAATAGGGTTTGTGGAGAGATCCAATAGCTTCTCATGAATGTTAATCGCTTTGATGATGCCTTGGAATTGGTTAAATTCAATTATAATGGTGAAAAACACAAACAGCAATGTCGCCAGCATATCAAACGCCCGTTCCGTTATCACAGTGCCGAATAGTACGCTCATCGGAGCTTTTTCGTATTTTGTGAGGATGCCACAACGTGCGACCTCTCCAGCCCTTGGGAAAATATGGTTGACGAGGTAACCGAACATCACCGCACAGAAGGTATTTTTGATTTTTGGGGTAGGTGCGACTGGCTCTATGAGCATATTCCACCTCACCGCACGAACATAATTGCTAAGCAAGCATAGGAGGATAGGGATGATGACGTACAACCAATGCGCATTTTTGAAGATTTCCTGCATTTTGTTGATGTCCAACTCTTTGTACACCAAATAGAACACCCAAACGCCTAAACCTAAAGAGATGACGATTTGTAGCAGATTTTTAATTTTTTCTTTTTTTGTTTTTATTTCGGATTGAGTCTCCATTTTCTTGTTTTTACTAAAATTTGAATCTAATGCAAATTTACAATTCTTTTCCAAAATATTTGCGGTTCGCTTTTTATAAAAAAAACGTATTGGGATTTCCCAAATACGCTTTGTGATTTATTCCAATGGTTTGTCTATCAGGTTGTCATTCCCTCCGGGTTGAAAGGGTGTATGGTCGTCACTGATCTCGATATAAAAATCACAGCACTCAAATCTGATGAAGCCTTCGTATTCAAGGTCGAAATTGAATTGGACAGTATATCCGTTATCGGTCTTTTTGTATGAGAAACCGGTTATCAGGAAGCCGTTGCATAGCAATAGCCTATTTTCAGAAAAAGGATTGAAGGGTTTGATGCATGATTGGTAATTGCTACAATAGCTACAGACAAGTTTTAGCTCTTCGTAAGATTCTGTCCAGTTTATGATGAAAGTTGCAGTTCCATCTTCGCTGAAAATGATTTTCTTGATGTAGCTTTCAAAAAGGTTTATCGCATCAGTCTCGTTATTTAGATATTTCATCTGTTACTGTTTTAAATAAGGGAGACGTTCCGTGAATGATGCAGAACGTCTCTCCTGAAGATATGAGTACAATGATTAAATCATGTCGTAACTTCTCTTGATGAATTGGCTGAGAGCCTCTCCTTTCAAAAGATTGTTAGAGAGAAGAGTTAGGTCGACTAACTGTTTCACATCGTTTTGATTTTTTGAATACTCCTCGTAAACCGACTTCTTTTCGTTTTGTTTTGCGGAAAGGTCGCTTTCGATCTTTTTCAGTTCGTCTTTGATTGCTTCTGGCAAATCCGACTCCTTCTTATCTCCTTTCAAACTGGTGCGTTTCTTCTCCAACTCTTCGATTGCGGCGTAAAGCGGAGTGGTTTTCTCTGCGCAAGCCTCGTTGCCGTTCTTCAAAATACGTTGTACGAGTGGATGTGCGGTGTTCACTACCAAGTTGAATGAGTCGGGCATCTCTCCGTAGAAGTTCATGCCTCCCTGAGCCGCCGACATCTCCTTCATGCGGCGCATGAACTCGTTTTGGGTGATGTATGCCGGTTGTCCGTTTTCTGAAAGACTCTCAAATGTCACAATGAAATTGTTCTTTTCATTGTTTGGAAGTTGGATGTTGAAGATGGTTGAAAGAGCATCACGTTCCTTTTCTGAAATCTCCACTTTTTTTGCATCTTCCTTTTGGATGAGTTTTTCCACCACGTCAGAGTCCACACGGACGAATCTGCTCTTGCCCTCACTTTTCTGCTCCAGTTTATTGATGAAGTGAACATCCAGTTGTCCGTCCATCAATAGTACATCGTAACCTTTGTCTTGTGCAGCTTTGATGTAGAGATGCTGCTCTTCCATGTTGGTCGCATAGAGGTAGATGAGGTTCTTGTCCTTGTCTGTTTGGTTGCTTTCGATCAAAGTCTTGTACTCCTCCAACGTGAAGTATTTTCCGTCCACATTTTTAAGAAGCACAAACTTTTCTGCTTTTTCTGCAAATTTCTCTTCAGTGAGGATTCCATACTCGATGAAGATTTTCAGGTTGTCCCATTTGCTTTCAAAGTCGTCACGTTGTTGGTTGAAGATCTCTTGCAGGCGGTCTGCCACCTTTTTGGTGATGTGGTTGGATATTTTCTTCACATTGCCATCGCTCTGCAAGTAGCTTCTTGAGACATTCAAAGGAATATCAGGAGAGTCGATAACACCATGAAGCAAAGTGAGGAACTCTGGTACGATTCCTTCGACAGAATCGGTCACGAACACTTGGTTGCAGTAGAGTTGGATTTTGTTCTTTTGGATCTCTATGTTGTTTTTAATTTTAGGGAAATAGAGAATACCTGTGAGGTTGAATGGGAAATCCACATTCAAATGGATATTGAACAATGGGTCTTCTGCATACGGATATAGTTCGCGGTAGAAGTTGGAGTAGTCTTCCTCTTTCAAATCTGCTGGTTTCTTTGTCCATGCAGGGGTGGTGTTGTTGATGACGTTGTCTTCCTCTGTTTCAACTTGTTTGCCATCTTTCCAATCTTTTTTCTTTCCGAAAGCGACTGGAACAGCGAGGAATTTGCAATATTTGTTGAGTAGTTCTGAAATTTTATTCTCCTCTAAGAACTCTTTGTTCTCATCGTCGATGTGGAGGACGATGTCAGTACCCCTTTCTGCTTTTTCAATCTCTTCGATTGTATATTCAGGGCTTCCGTCGCAGCTCCATTTTACTGCTTTTGCTCCATCTTTGTATGACAAGGTGATGATGTCCACTCTCTTAGAAACCATGAAGGAAGAGTAGAAACCTAAACCGAAATGTCCGATGATGGCGTTCGCATCGTTTTTGTATTTTTCCAAAAACTCCTCTGCGCCAGAGAATGCGATTTGGTTGATGTACTTGTCGATCTCCTCGGTTGTCATTCCGATACCACGGTCGGAGATGGTCAGAGTACCAGCCTCTTTGTCGATTTTCACGCGAACTGTGCAGTCGCCCAACTCTCCTTTGTATTCTCCTACAGAAGAAAGGGTTTTCAGCTTTTGAGTTGCGTCTACTGCATTAGAGACAATTTCACGAAGGAAAATGTCATGGTCACTATAAAGAAATTTCTTAATGACGGGGAAGATGTTGTCGGTCGTTACCCCAATGTTTCCTTTTTGCATATTTATTATTTTTTAATTTTCTTCTGTTGAATAAATCGCAAATAGTATGCCAATGAGGGTTTTGTGCCAAAATGTCAGTCAGATGGAGAGGAGGACTGACGAAATAGCATTAAGGCAGAAGAAAGGAGAGTTTAGTCCAAAGAGTCGAACTGCAAAGGAAGCAGGGCCTCTATGCTTTCGATGACGTAGACATCATTTTCGCTGTTAAGGAGTACTTTGATTTTGTTGCCGAATTTTTTCTCATATTCGAGCAGAGCCTGTCGGCAAAGTCCGCAGGGCGTGATAGGTTTTTGCAGAAAACCGTCTTTGTTTTTAGCCGAGATAGCGATCGCTGCAATGGGGGTCTCCTTCTTTTCTGCAGCTGCATAAAAGAGTGCGGTTCTCTCCGCACATAATCCGCATGGGTATGAGACGTTCTCTTGGTTGGAACCGGTGTAGACCGAGCCGTCGTTCATGCGTATCGCTGCCCCGACAGAAAATTGAGAATAAGGGGAATAAGAACCATTGGTGGCTGTTTTAGAGGCAGCCACCAACGATTTATCTTCAGGGGAAAGTTCCTCATGAGAGAGAACGTTCACTTTGCAAATCACATCAAATTGTCTCATCAGTGTTGTTTAATACCTGTAAAGATCCGATTTGAATGGTCCGTCAACCGACACGCCGATGTAGGCAGCCTGTTGAGGAGTCAGTTGGGTCAATTTCGCACCAATCTTGCTCAAATGTAATCTTGCCACCTCCTCATCAAGGTGTTTTGGCAAGCAATATACACCCACTTCATAATTCTTAGTGAAGAGTTCGATTTGCGCTAAAGTCTGGTTAGTGAAAGAGTTGCTCATGACAAACGATGGATGTCCGGTTGCGCAACCCAAATTGACGAGACGTCCCTCTGCAAGCAACAATATCGAATGTCCGTCAGGGAAGAAATATTGATCCACCTGCGGTTTGATGTTTCTGCAGACTACACCCGGCCATTGTTTCAACTTTGCCACTTGTATCTCGCTGTCGAAATGTCCGATGTTGCAGACAATCGCGCCATTTTTCATTTTTGAAATATGTTCGGCGGTGATGACATCAATATTTCCAGTTGTCGTCACGTAGATGTCTCCATAAGGAAGAGCGTCTTCTACGGTAACCACCTCATAACCCTCCATGGCAGCCTGTAGCGCACAGATAGGGTCGATTTCCGTAACCATCACACGAGCACCGTATGAGCGCATGGATTGTGCGCAGCCCTTGCCCACATCACCATAGCCGCAGATCACTGCCACTTTTCCTGCCACCATGATGTCTGTCGCACGTTTGATGCCATCCGCCAAAGACTCACGACACCCATAAAGATTGTCGAATTTCGATTTCGTCACAGAGTCGTTCACATTAAACGCAGGGAATCTCAATTTGCCATCTTTCTCCATTTGGTAGAGGCGGTGTACTCCAGTAGTAGTCTCTTCCGAAACGCCCTTTACACCTGAAATCACCTTTTCAAAATAACCGGGAGTTTGTTGGCAAATAGCTTTGATGAGTTTCAGAAGTTCTTGTTCATCTTCGCTCTCTGCATTCCTTGAAAAGATAGAAGCGTCCTTCTCTGCGTCCGCACCCAAATGAAGAAGTAGTGTCGCGTCGCCACCATCATCCACAATCATGTTCGGTCCCAATCCGTTTCCGAAGTTGAGGGCTTGGAGAGTACACCACCAATATTCCTCTAACGTTTCGCCTTTCCATGCGAACACGGGAACTCCTGCTGCAGCAATCGCAGCAGCGGCGTGGTCTTGAGTAGAGAAGATGTTGCAGCTTGCCCAACGCACCTCCGCTCCCAATTCTACCAATGTCTCGATTAGCACCGCCGTTTGGATGGTCATGTGGAGAGAGCCTGAAATGCGTGCTCCCTTCAACGGTTTTTGCTTCCCATATTTTTCACGAAGTGCCATTAGTCCCGGCATCTCGTTTTCGGCCAATTCTATCTCTTTTCTTCCGAACTCTTTCAAACTTATATCAGCCACCTTATAAGGTAGCGAAGAGAACAAATCTTCCTTCATGAATTCGTCTAATTTTGTGTTTATTGTTTATTTATCGCCCTTCTTAGCGTATCTTTCGTTCAATCTTTCCAAAACGTCTTCGGTGATGTTCATTGTGCTATCCGCAAAAAGTACATCCGCATGATTGAGGATCAATTTGAAATTGTGCTCTTTATTGTATGTAAGGAAGAACACGTCGATGGTGTCCATCAATTGTTTGCTGAGTTTTAGTTGCTCGTTGGCAAACTCTTGTTCCAAACGCATTGCAAGTGCTTGCAACTCTTGATCCTTCTTGTAGAGGCGGTTTTGCTCTTGTTCAAAAGATTCTTTTGTGAGGAAACCTCCGGATTGGTACTTTTGTTGGAAAACCTCGAGTTCTGCTGCCAATTTTTTCTGTGCTGATTCCAGTTCTTTGTTTGACTTAGCCTGCTTTTGAAGCAATTTTTGGTTCCATGTTTTAAAGAAATCGAACTTTTGTAAGCACTCTTGCATCTTTTGTACATCTACGTAAGCGATAGGGTAGATGCTGTCCTTGCTCATTGTAGAAGTTGTATCGGCGAACACGACACCGCTTTGAGTTTCAGCCTTTGCAGTGTTTGCTTCTTCGTTTGTACAAGAAGAGTTTCCTGTGAAATGTAAAATGTACAAACCCACTACCGCTAATGCGATCACGGCAAGTGCTATGGAGTTGAAATTTTTCATTTTTAATAAAAATTTGATTTATAGTTTATGAAATAAGTTATTTCTCGCTCTTTCCCGGTGTTGATCCGGTTTTGTCTTTGGTTCTTTTTTTTTCACGAATGTTGTTGTATTCCATATAGTCTTGTGTCTGAACACAATAGATGCCCTTTTTGTTCAATGCTTTGTTGCCACCGACATGCAAGTTCGGAAACTTCCTTTTAAAAAAGAAAACTCCGATGCCTAATAACAATATTGCGACCGCAACGAAAGCGAGTGTTACTAAAAAAACTTTCAGCATATAAACTTATATATAAGGGTGTTTATGGAAAATTTTCGCAAATGTAAGATTTAATTAGATAGCGAACAGAAAAAAAAGTTCCTTTTTTGAATTATTTTAGTCAATGAGTGTCTATTTAACATATTTTAATATCTTTTAAAAGGGAAATAATTGTGTGAGAAGAAAAAAAATAAGGTATTTTTGGAAAAAAATATTTGAGATGAATAAACGGCTGAAACACATAATTTTTCTTTTGTTGTGGGTGTTGTTGCCCCTGACCTTCCCCTATGAGGCGAAAAGTTCGGGAAGTTATCGTACCCGCTCTTTTACGGAGATGGTCAAGACCCTCCAAGTCTATTTGAACAACGAGCAGATTGACCGCCCGGTCTTGCGAATGGGATCTCCCGACAAAGTGACTGTGGCGTTCGACTATATGTCTTCTGATTATCCCCATTTAGCCTACAAGATAGAGCATTGTAGGGCAGATTGGTCTCCTTCACAGATGGAGGAGGCAGACTATCTGCAGGGCTTCAATGAAGTGGTGATTGAGGAGGTTGTAACCTCAATGAATACGACGACCGATTATGCACATTTTGAATTTCAGTTGCCCAATGAGGATCTGCAACTGAAGTTATCCGGCAACTATGTTGTGAAAGTGTATGATACGGACTATCCAGACAAAATTCTGATGACAGGCTGCTTCTCTGTGGAAGATAATCGAATCGGGATAGAGGCGGGGGTGTCGGGAAAGTCTATTTATGGAATCAACTCGGTTTATCAGCACCTGACTTTTGAATTGATGTTTGACGATTTTGTTCCTATGGCGGATGAGCTACAAGTGGTGGTCAGGCAGAATGGTCGGCATGATAATGAAGTGAGAGGCTTGAAACCCACATTGCAAAAACCGTCCTCTTTTGTGTACAACCATGAACGAGAGTTGTCTTTTGAAGGAGGGCGAGAATATCATGTTGTAGATTTTTCCCACCGTTTCCGGTATAGTGGGGAGATTGAGCGGATCTCATATCATAAGCCCTATTACCATGTGGATGTCACGCCCGGAAAGATGAGTTCAGGAAGCTCCTACGCCTATTATGATGTGAATGGGGGCTTTAAGGTGCATGGGCAAGAGGTGGATGGAGAAGAAGAGATTGATTATTCAATCGTACATTTCACCTATCCTGCAGAAGAGCCGTGGTTGGATGGTTCTCTCTATGTGATGGGAGGTTTTAACGATCAATGGTTAGAGGAGAAAAACAAGATGACATACAATTTTGAACGCAAACAATATGAATTGGCTCTGATGCTGAAAAATGGAGGTTATAATTTTTTGTATGCCTTTTTGCCCGTGAATTGGCAGTCTGCCTCGATAGAGAGGGCGGAAGGCAGTTTTTGGGATACCCGGAATCTCTACCAAATTTACGTCTATTACCGTCCTTTAGGAAGCAATTATGACCATGATCAGCTCGTCGGTTATTTTGAAATAATGTCTCAATAGTGTTAAGGAGGTGTCTATAAATTGATTCCGTGGAATTTGTTTCGAGTAGATTGCTGAACGAAGGAAGGGTATGGTGTGGACATTGAGAACGGCCAGACAAATAGCAAGTTGCCGAAATAGATCAAAAAGTACAGGAAAGCATACCAGTTCACGATACATAATTTTTTTATTTTAAATCGGTGAATTTGTAGTACTCACCCTAATAGATGGCATAATTTTTTGTTTATTACAGAATGAAAGAGTAATTTTGCAGTTAAATTTGAAGATTCAGAAGAGATGATTAACAGAAACCTACTCAGAATTAAAATCATTCAGGTGTTGTACTCTTATTACAAGAACAACAAAGAGGAGAATGATTTCAGCCTCGCACAAGAGGAGTTGTTGTACAGTATCGATAAAACTTACGAGTTGTACCACTACTTTTTCCAATTGATACTCATGGTCACAGAAATGGCAGAGAAGAGATTTGGAAAGAAGAGTTGTGGTATGGAGGAGTCCGAGTTGTGTCGTAAATTGGCAAAGAACCGTTTTGCAGCACAGTTGGCTCAAAACCTCAGTCTGAAACGATATTTAATGGAAAAGGGAGAAGAGGCGGAAGATTGGTTCTCTGATGAGAGCAATGTGGTGAACGAGGTTTTCCGTTTGGTGTTGAGTTCGGATGTTTTGGCTGAGTATGCTCAGAAGCGCGAGACGACCTACAACGATGACAAGGAGCTGTGGAGAGGAATTGTGCGTAGAGTCATCCCTGAATGCGAGTTGTTAGGAAAAGAGTTGGAGGATGTCTCAATCTATTGGAATGACGATGCGGACATTGTGTTGAGTTTTGTAGGAAAGACCATCCGTCAGTTTGAGGAGTCTGCAGGAGCAGGCTATCCGTTGTTGCCGAAATTTAAAGATGAAGAGGATGAGAAGTTCGCTATTTCTTTGTTTAAGAATGCCATTTACAATGCGAATGACTACAAGGAGTTGATAGTGAAGCATACTCAAAATTGGGAGGCGGACAGAATCGCTTTCTTGGATACATTAATCATGCAGACCGCATTGGCGGAGATTTGCTCATTCCCTTCAATTCCGGTGAGTGTCTCCATGAATGAGTATCTGGATTTGGCAAAATATTATAGTACTCCTCGTAGTAGCAACTTCATCAACGGAGTGTTGGATGCTATCGTTAAGGAGTTGCAGGAGCAAAAGAAAATAACGAAAGTTGCATATATAAACAATTATAAAAAATAAAAATATGGTTTTTTCAGTTATGTTGCAGGCTCAGTCTGCTGGTTGGGGTAATCTCGTACTGCTTGTTTTGATGGGTTTTGCGACCTATTTATTTTTCTTTAAACCTCAGTCTGACTACAAAAAGAAGATGCGGAACTTCAGAGATGGCTTGGTCGTTGGCGACAGAGTGTTGGTGAACGGAGCAGTTTTGGGTAAAGTGAAGGAGGTAAAAGCTGCAACAGTAGTTGTTACAGTTGCAAATCATGTGGATGTTGAGGTCGTAAAAGAGGCTCTTACCCCAGATCACACTGATTTGAAGGCTTAAATTAAAATTTCACGTTATGTTTTCGGAAGAGTTTGAAAATGAGTTGGCCAAATATTTTGAAAAGGCAAAGCAGTTCCTAATGAGTAGGGATTTGCTCGTTTTCTTGCTCTTTCTTTTTATTTCTTCGTCTCTGTGGGTGTTGAGGGCTCTCAACAAACAGTATGAGACCGTTGTCTCTGTTCCGTTGGTCTATGTTCAAAAGCCTAATGGTTATATTTTTGCGAAGGAGATGCCCAAGGATCTGAAAGTGACAGTGGTCGGTCAAGGACTGAATTTGTTGAAATGCCGTTGGTCGAGTGGTTCCAAGCCTATTGAGTTGAACCTTACTTCTGTTGTTAATAAAGACCGGGATTATTTATTGACCAGCGGACTGATTCCTATTTTGCGAAAAAAATTGGGTTCGGACGTGCAGGTCTTGCGTGTGGCTCCCGATTCGCTGATATTTTCGATGGAGAAGTTGGCAGAAAAGAGAGTGCCGGTAAGGGTGCAGGGCGTTTTTGATTTAGCGCAACAGTACACTTATTGCGACACCATGCAGTTTGAGCCGCGAGAAGTCTCGGTTTATGGTCCTCAACAGGTGCTGGATTCGATTTCAGAGGTGTTTACAGAAAATGTGGAACTGAATGAGATAAAAGACACCATGCAGTATGATGCTCCTCTACAGAAGATTCCGTTGGTCTCATGTTCTGATTCATCGGTTCGTCTTCATTTCAAAACAGAGCGATTTACGGAGAAGACTATTTTTGCTCCGATTTCGATTATCAATTTGCCTGCCGATAAGGAGTTGAAAATATTCCCGTCTAATGTCTCCGTGAGTTTCAATGTCGGATTGAGTCTTTATGATAGCATTGGCGCGACCTCGTTCTCTTTTTATGTGGACTATTTGAAGGCAATGGAAGGAGCGAACAGGTTGGAGGTCTCTTGCAAAGATGGTCATCCTTCTGTTTTCGGTTTGAAAATCAAACCTTCAGAAGTGGATTACATCATTGAAATGAAATCTTTAGAAGAAAAACAGAAAAAGTGATGGTGACGTTAGGGATAACAGGAGGGATTGGATCAGGAAAGTCTATCGTCTCCAAAATATTAAGATTAAAAAAGATTCCTGTTTATGATGCCGACACGGAGGCTAAACGCATAATGGTCGAAGACCCTCTTGTGGTGGAAGGTTTGATAGGTTTACTTGGAGCGTCGGTCATCACTTCAGATGGTGAACTTGACAGAAAATATATAGCAGGGAAAATATTTGGGAATAGTGTCTTGTTGGAGGCGGTGAATCATCTTGTTCATCCTGCGGTCGGGCGAGATTTTGTCCGGTGGACGGATGAGCAACAGAAGAGGGGAGCGTCGCTTGTCGCTTTTGAATCAGCGATATTGTTCGAGGCGAATATGCGTGGCGTACTCAATAAGGTGCTATTGGTGACAGCCCCTGAGGAGGTGAGAGTGGAACGTGTCGTTGTTCGTGATGGTGTGACGGTTGAACAAGTGAGGGCGCGGATGAACCATCAGATGGGCGAGGAGGAGAAAAAACTACTTTCGGATTTTGTCATCTACAATGATGGAAGACATGCTGTGCTTCCACAAATAAACAAAATGTTGGCTCAATTGTAAAATCAAAACTAAAAAGATATGGCAGAAGCAAGATTGGCGTTGGTGACAGGTGCGAGTTCCGGTATCGGACTGCAATATGCCACACGTTTGGCGATACAAAAAAAAGATCTGGTGCTGGTGAGCAACCAAGAAAAAGAGTTGCAGGAGGTGGCAGACCGCCTTTCTGCGGAGTATGGTGTGAAGGCCATAGCGGTGTACAAAGACCTTTCCAGAGAGGAGGCGGCAGAAGAGTTGCACAACTATTGCAAGGAGAATGGTTTGCAAGTGGATATTTTGGTCAACAATGCGGGAGTCTTCTTTTTCAATGAGTATGTGAAAACCGATCTTAATAGAATCGAACTGATGTTGAATTTGCACATCAAAACGCTCAGTAAGATGTGTTGGTATTTCGGACAAGACATGAAGGAGAGGGGATTCGGTTACATACTGAATATGTCTTCCATGTCGGCATGGATGACAATGCCGGGAATCAATGTCTATAATGCGTCAAAAGCTTTCATATTGAACTTCTCTCGTTCTTTGTGGTATGAGATGATGCCACATGGAGTGGGTGTTACCGCCGTCTGTCCGGGTGCGGTTGATACGGGGCTTTATGGTTTGAGCGATTACTGGCGAAAAATCGCAGTCGGCTTGGGTGTCTCCATGAGACCAGAGGAATTGGCAGAAAAAGCGTTGAAGAAGATGTATAAAAAGAAGAAACAATATCTTCCGGGGTGGATAAATCACCTATTTGTACCATTAGTAAAACATCTTCCGGATTTCCTTATCTTTTTCATAATCAAAAAGATAAAATGTTTTCAGAAATAAACTGAAAAAAATATCAAAAAAAGATGAAGAAAAATTTGGATAAGAATTAAAAACGTCTTACCTTTGCATCGTCAAAAAGAAAGCGTAAGAGGCGCAGAAAAATTGAAATTTTGATGGTCTTAAAGTAAGACGAAGACTCAGTAGCTCAGCTGGTAGAGCAACAGACTCTTAATCTGTGGGTCCAGGGTTCGATCCCCTGCTGGGTCACTTTAATCTAAATGGATTAGAGGGTTTTTGGAGAGATGGCAGAGTGGTCGATTGCGGCGGTCTTGAAAACCGTTGAACTGAGAGGTTCCGGGGGTTCGAATCCCTCTCTCTCCGCCAGAAAGGATGTGAATCAGAATATGGTTCACATCCTTTTCTCTTTTTATTAAGGCTTATAGTTGATTGAAAAAAATTGGCAAGATCGCCTTTATTGGGAACTTCTGTTGTTGAAAAGGGGAGGGCGATGATTTTGATTGAGGACTTCTCTTTGTGAAAAATAAGTTTGTTTTATCTCACCAAAATATAAAATGTAATTTATGGAAGTTGCCTAAAAAAAAATTGAATACTAAGCTTGGAATTAGTGAAATTTTCTAACTTTGTCTTTACTTAAATTAAATTTGGTTTTTAGCATGAGAAAAAGGTTTTTTGTAATTATTTTAACTTTTTTGAGTATGGGATTTTCTTTATTTTCAGTGTTTGGAAACTCTGAAAAATTCTATAAGGAAGCGTGGAGGTTCGTTGAGGGGATTTATGTCAGCAAACCGAAGAGTGCCGTGGAGAAATTAGAAGAATTGAAAGCAAAAGCAGAATTGGAGAAAAACTATCCGCAGATGTTGGCTGCTATTGTGAAAAAAGGGAAGGTGTCTGAACGTTTTTCCGATTCCTCTTTTGTGGATTGTCTGAATGAACTTCATGACTGTCGTGCGCAGATAAGCGATTCGGCGGCTCTTGCCCTTTCGTATTATCTTGAAGCGTCGATGTTACTATCTTACAGCATTCATAATAATCATCTGATTTCGGAACGTACCAGTTTGGAGGGTATTGTGCCAGATGATATTAACGAGTGGTCTGAGAATATTTTCACACAGAAAATCAAAGATTTAACCCTCAAGGCTCTCGAAGAGCCTGCTATAAAAAAAGTGGAGGCGAAGTCGTTTGCTCCGTTGATTGTAATTGATGAGAAAAAAAATAGCATTGGGAAAGGGGCTAAATTATATGATTTTATTGTAAATGAAATTGTAGAAAGTGCGGGTTTGTTGTCAAGTTTCTCAAAAGATGAAGTGCAGAAGTTATTGTCGGATTTGGTGGCGTTTCATC
>CALFTM010000013.1 GCA_937916355.1 uncultured Bacteroidales bacterium | reverse complement strand
ATTATGGTGCGTCTTCTGCGGACTTTACGGTCTGTGGAAGACGCACTTTTTTTGTGCGGATATAAGTTTGCCATTTGCCGAATTTAGGTTTAAGGAGAAGATAATTAACTAATTTGTTTTACATAAAAAATTTATGAGTATGAAACTAAAATTTTTACTATGGGCGGCGATGTCGCTGACGTTCACGGGAGTTTTCACGTCGTGTGGAGACGAAGATGTGATGGAACAGGTGAAGGAAGAAGAGGAGAAGGAGGATGAAGAGGGGAAAGAAGAAAATGATGAAAAAGGAGAAGATGAAAAAAATGAGGTGGATTCTGATGAGATACTTGACATTTTAGAGTTTGATCCAACCTCGGATTCGACAGTAAAGGTGATCGGTATCAAGGATAAATTTCGCACAGAAATTACGATTCCAACTACGATTCAAGTTTATGGCAAAGAGTATAAGGTCACTTCTTTAAATCGTGATGCATTTAAGGAAAGCAATGTGAAAAGTGTCAAATTAGCAGAAGGTTTTACCGAAATTCCGGATTCTACGTTTTACAGCTGCAAGAGCCTGACGAGCATTGAAATACCTTCAAGCGTCACAAGTATTGGAGAATCTGCGTTTGAAGGCTGCAAGAGCCTGACGAGCATTGAAATACCTTCTAGCGTTACAAGTATTGGAGATAGGGCGTTTAGGGAATGCAATGGACTGACGAGCATCGAAATACCTGCTAGCGTCACAACTATTGGAAATTCTGCGTTTTACTACTGCAGTGGCATGACGAGTATCGAAATACTTTCTGGCGTCACAAGTATTGGAAATTATGCGTTTAGCGACTGCAGTGGCCTGACGAGCATCGAAATACCTGCTAGCGTCACTAGTATTGGAGAATCTGCGTTTTACGGCTGCCGAGGTCTGACGAGCATCGA
Source organism: uncultured Bacteroidales bacterium (assembly GCA_937916355.1). Taxonomy (GTDB): domain Bacteria; phylum Bacteroidota; class Bacteroidia; order Bacteroidales; family Paludibacteraceae; genus UBA1181. The sequence continues at coordinate 16,124 of CALFTM010000013.1, read as the reverse complement.
AATACCTGCTAGCGTCACTAGTATTGGAGATAGGGTGTTTAAAGGCTGCGTGGGCCTGACGAGCATCGAAATACCTTCAAGCGTCACAACTATTGGAGATTGGGCGTTTAGATGGTGCAGTGACCTGACAAGCATTGAAATACCTGCTAGCGTCACTAGTATTGAAGATTGGGCGTTTGCCAACTGCGAAAACGCCGATGTTGTAATTGACAATTCAGAGGAGAATGTAACTGTTGGGAACAATGCTTTTCTCAATTGCAAATCCGTAACATGGAAAAGATAATTATTAACTTTTAAAATTTATTATTATGTTTGAACAGGACAAAAAAAACATTTATAAATACGCCCTTCAGGTGTATAATAAAAAAATTTCTTATAAGGAAGCGTCTGCCCAAATCGAGGCTGAATGGATGACTAAAGAGGAGTTCAATGAAAATTCTGTCAAAGATTACATCTCCGCCCTTCGGCACATGCTCAACGGAACAAGACATAGTCGTGGCATCAGTACGGAACTGAGGGAGTTCTTCCTCGAAAAGATTCTGGATGAGTTTGGTGTCGAAAGATTAGAGACCGCTCTCGCAGCCTATATGAAGCACATCGTGTACTACGAGGAGAAACATAATACTCATAGAAAAATTGAGAGAGAGATTCACGATAAGTTTTTGAAGATTTCTAAAAATGGGGATAATTGTAATACAGAAATGATTCCCTACCTTGAAGGTGGAAGGGAGCAAAAACTCATCTTCAGCGGGAAAAGAAGTCGTGCAGCAAGACAAGAATGCATAGAAAAATATGGTGCTGTCTGTGCAGTCTGCGGATTCGATTTTGAAAAGCTATATGGCGAGTTAGGCAAAGGGTTTATCCATGTTCATCATATAGTACCTCTTTCCACAAGAAAGCAAATTGAAGAGATGACCGCCGACGATCTGCGTCCGGTATGCCCCAACTGCCACGCAATGCTCCACAAGGGCAAAAATCCTCCTACAATAGAAGAATTGAAAAAGTTAATAAAACATTAGTAACCAAAAAGGCTGCCCATTCTCCGGACAGCCTTTTTTTATTATAAATATGGAAAACACTTTATTTTCACTTCTTTCCTAAATTCTCAAGTCTCTGTAACAGGGTGGGGTGAGAGTAGTGGAAAAACACGTATGCAGGGTGCGGATTAAGGTTGGAAAGGTTGGAGACCGAAAGTTTCTTCAATGCGCTACAGAGTTCCTCTCCCAAGCCATGGGTCTTAGCGAAGGTGTCCGCCTGATATTCGTTTCTGCGGGAAATCATATTCAGTCCGATGTTCAATAAAACTGAAATCGGAGTGTAGAGGATACCAAACACGATGATTCCGAAATGGAATGAAGGGTGCTGACTGCCCAACGCCTCCGCAATGTGGATATTACCGCTTTGAGGGTCGCCCAACGCCACAGACAACAGGAAGAAAAGTATGGCGATGTTGAGGAGGGAGATGGTGAGCATGATGCGTGTGTGCTTGTGTTTATAATGTCCGATTTCATGCGCAAGCACCGCCACGATCTCCTTAGGGGTCATCATGTTGATGAGAGTGTCGTATAGCACGATTCTCTTCTTCGCACCCAAGCCCGAGAAGTAGGCGTTGGCTTTCGTGGTGCGCTTAGAACCGTCGATTACGTAGAGGTTGTCCAATTGGTAGCCTACCGTTTGGCAGAACTGCTCTATTTCGGTGCGGAGTTCCCCCTCCTCCAAAGGAGTCTGCTTGTTGAACATCGGAACGATCAGGTTGGAGTAGAACATCATCATGAAAATATTGATGGCCGCCATCACTCCCCATGCGATTATCCAGAAATATTTGCCGGTGTGTTGGTAGAATAAAATCAGCAATGAGATCAACACACCCCCCAACAAAATGGTCATGATCCACTCTTTCAGCAGGTCAGTCGCAAAAATTGATGGGGTCATCTTGTTGAACCCGAATTTTTCCTCTATCGTGAATGTCTGGTATATTCCAAACGGAAGAGAGAGCAGCTCGTTGGCAAAAAAGAGCATTCCGAAGAAGAGCAGCGAAATGACGATAGGGTTGGAGGAGATTCCCCTCGCTATCGAGTCGAAAAATTCAAAACCGAACAAGAAGAACATGAGCATGATGACGACGAAGGAAAAAATATCTTTCACCTTGTTGAATTTTTGGTTTGTCTTAAAATACTCTTGTTGCTTTTTGTATTTTTCCGCATCATAAATTCCTTGCATCTCTGTTGGAAGTTCTGTTTTGACGTTTCTTTCGTTCAGGTTGTCCAACACCAATTCCAATATGAAATCGGCGGCGAGAATGGCTATGATGATCCAAAATAGGGTAGTGTACATGGGTTGATGATTTTTATTGAACTTCTAATCTTTTTTATTCCTTCATTATTCTACATAAAGAACCAAACCTTTCAGGTATTCACCCTCTGGGTGGTAGATGTTGATTGGGTGGTCAGCCGGTTGTGTCAGCTGGTGAAGGATGCGAACCTTCCTTCCGCTGATGGCTGCCGCACTGAAGACTGCAAGGCGGAACTGTTCTTTGTTCACAGCCTGAGAACATGAGAAGGTAAACAATATACCTCCATGTCTGATTTTCTCAAAAGCCTTGGCATTCAGTCTTTTGTAACCTTGAAGCGCATTGCGTAGCACATCACGGTGTTTTGCGAATGCTGGTGGGTCTAAGATGATTAGGTCGTATTCGTCCTTTTTCATGTTGTCCAAAAACTTGAAAGCGTCGGTTGCGAGTGCTTTGTGGCGTTCATCGTTTGGAAAGTTGAGGGCGACATTCTGGTCTGTCAGTTCGATGGCCTTTGCGGAGCTATCCACCGAAGTCACGCTTTTTGCGCCACCACGCATTGCGTAGAACGAGAAACCTCCGGTGTAGCAGAACATATTCAAAACGTCCTTTCCTTTGGCGTATCGCTCCAAGAGCGAGCGGTTTTCCCTCTGGTCAACGAAGAAGCCAGTCTTCTGTCCTCTCAGCCAATCCACATGAAATTTCAGACCATTTTCCACGGCGAGGCAATTTTGCTCGTCGCACTCTCCTATCAGGTATGAGTCGGTCGTTTCGATGTTTGCCTTGAATGGAAGAGTGTTTTCAGATTTATAGAAGACATTTTTAATCTTTCCTTTAGAAATTTCCAAGATGGCGTTTGCGATGGTCTCACGGATGTTGTGCATACCGACAGAGTGTGCCTGAACCACTGCCGTCTCCTGATAGACATCCACGATGAGTCCGGGCAGGAAATCCCCCTCCCCATGCACCAATCTGTAGGCGTTGGTGTCGTCCGACTCTGCGAGTCCCAGCGATTTTCTCAGGTCGTAGGCATTTTGTAGTTTCTCCTTCCAGAAATCGTAGGTAGGTTTTTCTTGTTCAAAAGAGAAGACCCGGACGGCGATGGAGCCTACCTGATAGTGTCCGATGGCGCAAAACTGTTTTTCGCTGGAGTATATCTCCACGCAATCGCCCTCCTTCGGATTTCCGATGATTTTTTGGATAGCCCCAGAAAAGACCCAAGGGTGGAAGCGGAGGAGCGACTCCTCCTTTCTATATTTCAATATGATTTTTGCAAAATTCATGATCTTTTTATTACTGATAAATATTATTGTTTAGTTCCTTTATTTTTTCCATTCTCCTGCTTTTTTCGGAGAATTTGCGGACAGACCATAATACTGTCATGGTTGCGTTGAGCATGTGGGTGTTAGATTTTTGAAACATATCCCCTTTTCTATTCCCATAGAGGTCTTTAAACCCGAAAGTGTATCGTGCACCCACGATGGCGTGGCATTTTCCGATGAGGAAGTCGAAACCGAGTCCTCCAGCAAGTCCGTAATTCATTTTGCTATGGTCATCATAAAGTCTGGGGTCGTCCTGCGCCAACGCCAATCTTCTGGGGTCATCCTCTGCGATGTTCCATTTCAGCTCCCCATATTTCAGCATTGCGCTCAGTTGTAGTCCCAGTTCCGTAAAGAAGCGGACTTTTCTTTTTCCGAAAAAGATATGAGCTAAAATCGGCATTTCGATGTAGTTGATTTCTCTACCGATTTCTACATTTTGCAGGTCTATGTCATTTACCATTGAAGTACCGCTATCTTCATAGTAAAGCTCTTTCCAACCTGCCTTTGCGTAGTTGATTTCCGCTTGTATTCCGAAATGGTTTTGGTGGATGTAGCGGAACACCGCACCGAAACGATAGCCGGGTCGGAAAGATTGTCCACCCACCTCATTCAGGCGATATTTGATATTGGGTAGGAATTTGATGCGGGAGAAATTCATACCCCCGGTCACACCGACTGCGATTTCCTGTTCATGGTCGCGCCTTAACTTCTGTGCGTTAGCAGGCAGTAGGAAAAAACAAGTTAAAACGAGCAGAATTGTGCTTTTTAATTTCACGTTCATTACTTCTTTTTGTTTTTGCTTTTTAACAATAATTTTTCCATGTTGCTCTTACAGATAGGGCACATTTCCATTGTCATACCGTTGACAGCAGTCAGTCCGGTATGTTCGTTGTGGTTGGTCATGAAAATTCCGGTAGAGTAGAATCCGCCCTTTTCCGCCATTCTTGTGAAGTAGAATTTTGATTGTAGGGTGTTGACCTCTATCTTTTGGTCTGAAAATTCAAAATCATGTCCCAAAGCTGCGATTGCAGAGGAGAAATAGAACGCTATATCATATCCCACCATTCCATATTGGATTTGTGAATTGAATGGTTCTGCGTTGTAGAAGTGGCGGAATTTCATGAGGAATCTTCTCACCTCCGGATTGGAGAAGTCGGTATGGAAGCTGGTTGTCATGTATGTGTTCAAGACAAACAGGTCTTTGCTGAGACTTTGGTAGTTTTGCCATTCCGAGAATCCGAACAAGGAGATCTTCCTTTTTTCGGTATGCAACATATTTATCATTGGCAAAGCTTGGTTCAATGCCAACTGGTTGCTTGTCATAGGGATGACGATATTCTCCTTATCATTAACGAGAGCAGCCCGTATGGTCGCTATATTGTCGAAAAACACCGTTTTGAAAGGGATGTTCTTCTCGGTCAGCATTGCGCTCAAAGTGTCGGCAAACCCTTTTTTATCATCATAGGATGAATTTTTGAATCGCCAGAGTACGATGTTTTTGTCGCTGAACTGTTTGATGAATAGTTCCGCCATCATGAAGTTGTTTTTATCAACAGGAGGGTTGATTTGGAAGATGTTCGGATTGACGAGCGTCTGGTCGGAATTGGTAGAGAACGGAATCACCATTTTGATGTTGTTCTCTAATGAGAAATCTGCCATCTTCTTGATTTGCGAAGTATAGGCAGGGCCGATGAGCAGGTCTATCTCCTTCATTTCCGGCATATCCAGTATTTTTTGGATATCCTCCTCTGTTTTTCCAGAATCGAAAGTATAGATATTGAATGACAAGCCTGTTTTTTTCAGGCTGTCCACCGCCAAGAGGAATCCTTGGTAGAACTCTAAAAACCTCTTTGTGTTACCATCAATTTTATTATTAGGAGTAATTTTGTTGAGTTGGAATGGCAATGTGATGGCGATGTTCACCTCTTTTTTAGGTTCATACGATCGGATGAAGAGATCCTTCACATCAGCGATGGAGTCCAACGAAATCAACATTTTGGTGGAATCCATTGCGAGAGAATCCGTAGCCAGTTGATTGTCCAAAGGCGGTATTACCAGCACCATGTCCGCTTTGAGTCCGTTGTTGAGGTCTGGGTTCAGCCTTACGAGTTCCTCGTGGGTCACGTTGTACATCTTGGAGATGGAGTATATCGTCTCTTTCTTCTGCACATGGTGGGTTCTATATTGTGCAGTGCCCTCTACGTTGTTGGTTTGGACTGGAGGAATGATCAATTTTTGGTCGATTTTGATTCCCTCCTTCACGTCCGGGTTGAGTCGGATGATCTCTTCCGTTGAGATACCATAATGACGGCTGATGCTGTAGAGAGTCTCACTTTTTTTCACCACATGAACGGAGAAGGTTGGTTGATTCACTTTCTCGATTTTAGGCAACGAGTCGTTCACCACAAGCAGTTGTGTTGTGTTGAGTGTCTTTTCCGGGATTTTTATCATCATGCCCGACCGCAGTCCCTCCGTCTGGATGTTGGGGTTCATGTTGTAGATGTCCTCTACCGTAATTTCATACTTTTTTGAAATAGAGTAGAGAGTCTCCCTGCGCCCCACTTTGTGGAGGGTGTGTTTTTTCTCTTTGTAGGGGATTAAGATGACCGAGTCGTATGATAGTCCGTTTTGAGTTCCGGGGTTCACGGCCTTAATCTCATCCTCCGATACGTTGAATTTTTTGCATATCGAGTAGAACCCCTCACTTTTTTGAACTGTATATTCGTAATACATTTTTCCGTCCACTATCTTTTTCGGGTAATCCAGTTGTTCGTTGGACTCCGCTAACATCTGAAAGCAACAGATGGAAAAAAATATCACACTATTCCAAAATTTTTTCATATCAAATTCAATGTAAAATTTCTGTCATTAAAAATTCTTACTTATGGAAAAAATGATTTTTTAGCCATAATTCCTTGCAAAGGTATAAAAAAAGAGAGACTACCTCATAAAGATTGGCAATTAAAAATTAATTCTTATTTTTGCAAAGCCAAATTTTTACGCTGAAATGTAATATTTAGGAGGATTTGACGTAAAATAAAGTATGGCGAAAAGAGAAAATATGAGGTAAAGTTATTTTTAGTAGAAAAAAAATGATAAAAAAAATTCGGTTGAATGTCGTGGCGTTTTTCGTCACTCTGATTTATACGATGATGTTTCATTCTGTGTCCGCGCAGACTTTTACGTTGTCCGACAGTCTGAAAGGATTCCAATACAATTCAAGAGGGGAGTGTCTGCTTGTGACGGATAGTCTCGATTTGGAATTGTGTTTCTCTTTGTCAGGAGAGCAGATTTCTAATTGTGAGGTTCATAAAATAAATTTTAGAGAAGAAGAGGATTCCACATTGGTGGATTCCGCCGATGTCTCTGCTGCCGATTTCGCCTATTCTGAAGATGGAACGAAATTGGTTTTGAAGAACCTTGAGATGAACCGAGGGTATTCCATTTCATACCAATCGTTGTCTTGTGGCGAAGGAAAGAGGTGTGAAGCCTTTGTCTGGTTGACCTATTATATGCCAATTGATTCCGTTTCATGGTTGAAGGACACGGTCTTGTGTGAGGTCTTAGAACTCTCCATCTCTCCGGCGATGGTATATCGTACACAATATGGCGTGCAGAAGAAAGTCAATCGTACATTGTCTCTCCACTATAATTCATATCTGAATGAAGATGAGGCCAATCCGAAAGAAGCCCCTGTCGATGTGGAGTTGATGGGTAATGCTTTTGTGGAGTTGGAGCAGTTCCCATACGTGGACACCCCGTTTGAGATTGAGGATGTCACACACAAGAATGTCAAGGGTGATAAGATCGTTACAGACACGTTCTTCACACAGGCGGTTGTGGCTTATCCTTTCATGGAGACAACGGCTGCATTTGAACATGAAGGAGATGAGGGAAGCGACTCTATCAGTTATTTTGTGGAGAGTCAAGCGGAGGCTTTAAGTAAAATGTCTCAATACCGCTCTTCTGCTCCTCTTACACTGAATTTTGTGAGCAATCCCAATACGATGGTCAACCACTATGAATGGGCGATAGCGAGAGGCGAAGAGGCGCAGATGGGAGATTTCAAAGGGGCGTTCGTATTGTTTGAAAAAGAGGTGAACGCATATCGTGTGACGGAGCCTGATGTATATTGTATAGAGTTGACAGTCAGCAATATCCGAAATGATGAGGTTTGCGAACATCGTTCTTATAATTGTTTCCGCATTGCAGAATCAGCGTTGAGTGTTCCGAATACTTTCACTCCTAATGGTGATGGCACGAATGATGAATTTCGTGTGGCATATCGTTCTATCGCCTCCTTTGAGATTTACATTTATGATCAATGGGGTAGGAAGGTTTATGAATCGAATGACATCACAAAAGGTTGGGATGGTTATGTAGGTAGCAAATTGGGTACGATCGGCACCTATTTCTACGTTATAAAAGCGGAGGGTACTGATGGTGTGAACCATGATAAAAAGGGTACGCTGAATATGTTGCGTACCCGTGATTGATAGGAGTGATTTTTAAGTGAATCACTTTTTTGAGAATCCTTAAGTTATAGTGTCTTTTATTATTGAGTCTTGATTGTAAGGCGTACCCAAAGCCATCTTGGAATCAAATTCCAGAAGAACACCAGTATTCTGTATTTCCAATCGATGATTCGGATGCTTTTTTTCTTTTCGATGGCATAGACGATCTCTTTTGCCACATCTACAGCATTTAGTTGAAGGGGGTAATATCCACCTTTGATGAGGTCGGTCGCCACAAATCCGGGACGTATGTCAGTGATGGACAACTTCATTTTCTTCATCTTCGCCAACTGTGTCAGGCACTCTAAATAGTGGTTCTGGAATCTTTTTGTGGAAGAGTAGGCTGGGGCAGCCCCCAAACCTTTAGTCCCTGCAATGGAGCTGATAGCGGCGATGTGTCCGTTGATTTCCGGGTGTTGTTCAAAATAGTGGAATACGAAATCCATCATTCGAGTGAACCCGACCACATTGGTCTCTGCCGTGCTGAGTTCCTTTTGAGTGTCCAAAACCATGTTTTGGTATCCGATGCCCGAACTATGGAAGTAGAGCGTCATGCCGCCCATCTCCTCGATGAGTTCGTTGAGTCGTTCATCAGCCTCAGGAGAGGTGATGTCGATTGCTTTATAGCATTTCACTTGCGGAATCTCCTCAGATATTTTCTTTAGCAGTTCCTCCCGTCTTCCTGCGATGGCGAGCGTCCATCCCTTTTGAGCAAGAAGACGTGCCACTTCCAGTCCTATACCAGAAGTGGCACCTACGATTATCGCATTTTTTTTATCGTTCATAAAATAAAAAAGAATGAATGTGATGCAAACCCACTATAAAGAGGTACCCGGAGTAGAAGGGGTTGTCTCCATCGGAAGAATCGGAGGGAGTTGTTCATAAGGTTGCAAGTGGTTTTGTCGTCCACGCACAACGAAACTATCCACCACATAGTTGCTGTTTCCTCTCCACGGAAGAGCCCTTTTGTACTCCTTGTAGTAGAGGTCGATATTCTCGCCGCCCATCTCCATCAGTTTTCTTGCCATTTCTTCATCTTCGATCGAAAATACGAACTCATTGGATTGTATGGCAGACTGAGGTGAACTTTTGAATCCTGTTTGGATCATCTTCCCTTCGTATGTTTTGAAAATGTAGCCCTTTCTGACCACATAGTTCAATTCTCCTGTTTTCACACCCTCTCCAAATTCAAAGAAGTAGAAAAAATAGATAACGCCACCAACCGCCAAAAAGACGAAAAAGAGAGGGAGCGTAAAGAATAAAAGTTTTCTCATGACTTTCTATTTATTATTTTTTTATTAGTTTGTATGATGCAGAGTAATTATCGTCAGAAATTTTCAGAACATATATTCCTGCCGCAAAATCCGGAGTCTTGATGATTTCAGAAATTTTCCCGGATAAATCAGTGCGGTAAACCAATTCACCCTCCATGTTGAATAATTCTGCTGTTATCTCTTCAGAATTAGCCCTTTCGATCATGTCGATGATGAAGTAGTCGTCGAATGTAGTAGGGTAGACAGAATAACTGCGGTCTGTCAGCACGTTTACCGCATCAGATGGAGCAGGGTCTACCTCTTCGACTACGCTGGCGATGGCTGCGACGAAAGCCGCGTTGTAGTCGCAACCTCCCTCCGTTTCAGTGTAGGACGCACCCCCTTCGATGACGTTGGAGAATACTCCGGTAGAAGAAGGACCTCCGATCATACCGCCGCTTGCGAACATGAAGTCGCAGGTGTTTTTCACATTGGATGCAGGGTTGTCATCTCTTCCCATCGCATTTCTGTGGTGGAGCCTGTAGGTCATATCACCCTTGAATCCGTGAAGGAAAGTGTGGTTGAACTCGTTATGTCCTAAGACGTAGTCGACGATTCTCTGATTGAAGTTTTTCGCTTTCTGGATGTTTTGGCTTGTCGAGATCACACCATCTTCAACAAGTTTGACGAAGAGGGCTGCAGCGATCGCACCTCCGCACGCCAATTTGTTGGTTCCCCAGTTGTTGGTGTAGTAAGGGAAACCGTTCGCATCCTTTTCTCCATTTTTCAAATGCAGGTTGAATACGTTCTTCTCTAAGAATTGCGCGAATGTTCCACCCGAACCGTTGCCAGCATCACTTTGAGCCTTGACGATGTAGTAGTAGGCGTAGTCCGACATGGTGTCCCATGCCAATGGCGAGTTGGATTCCCATTTGTTGCTCAAATATCCTACAGCCTGACTGAAGTACTGGTTGTCTCCAGTAAGTTTGTGCAAAAGGATGGCAGCCAACGCCAACTCATCAGTCCACTCCTCGTTGGGGTGGGAGTAGAAATTCGGAATGGAGGCGTGTGATGATTTGTTTTTCACCGCAAAATTGTATGCCTTTATTGCGTATGTCTTACACTTCTCCTTGTAGCTCGCGTCCGGGTAGTGGATTGCCATCAAAGCAAGAGTGGAAGCGTAATTAGCAGCCTGTGGACCTCCTTTTGAGTTGCTGGTCCATACCGGACGTGGATCTCCACCGTTCTGTATAGATTGTTCAGATTGCTTTGAGGAGGTCATCCATACGTTATGGTCTCCTTCAAATCCCACATAGTAGGCGAAAGTGTTATCGTCGATAAAAGACTTCATGAAATAGTCTGTCGCATATTTCAATTCGTCCAGCACGTCGGGGATGTTGTTTTTCGGTCCGTAAGCCCCATCGTAGTTATCTTGGAAGGCGAGAGGCCAAATATCGTATGCGATAGCCAACGCTGCAGCAGAAGACCCCATGGTCACCGCCACTTTGATGTGGTCACCACAGTCGTGCCATCCACCTGTAAGGTCGTAAGAACCCTTTCCGCCCCCATTGACAGCACCCTTTCCGTCTTGTGTGTGGCAGTATTTTTTTGTCACTCCGGGATTTTCTACTAACATCCAGTTGTGGGAATCTCCACATCGTTGTCCACCGAAAAATTTTAGTCCCATGTTGAGAGCTTCACGGTAATCATCGTTTGAAAATTTCCCGTTGTAGTTGCTGTAGTCGTATGCTTGTGCGGATATAGCCAAGCAAGAGACAGCCGCCACCAATATTTTTTTTGCTATATTCATTTTGTATAATGGTTTTAAGAGTTTTACGATTTAACGATAGTATCAGCCAAAGTCTCCATTTGAACGATATTTTCATCCTTCATGGTACTTTTCAGCGTGACGGTTGGATCTATGATCTGCATATCCTTCATTTTTTCCACCATCTCCTTCATCACCTTTGCCGCCATTGGAGTCCAAGTGCCATTTTCAATAAATCCGACACGTCTGTTTCTGAAGCCTTTCAGTTGCAGTTTGTGGAGGAAGTAGAACATTGGAGGGAAGACGCTTCCGTCATAAGTGGATGCCGCCAGAACCAGTGTTCCCATTTTGAAAGCATCTTCGATTGCCTCTGCCATGTCGTCTCTGCAAAGGTCGGTTACCGCAACCTTTTTAGCCCCCTTCTCTTTTAGGATTTCAGCCAATTTTTCGGCTGCTTTTTTGGTGTTGCCATGGATGGAGGCGTGAGCGATCAGGATACCACCGGGAGTCTCCACATCATATTTTGTCCAGATGGAGTAGAGGCGGATTGCCTCAGCCATCTTCTCGCCCTCAAGTATTGGTCCGTGCAGCGGACAGATTTTAGAGATGTCGAGTTTCGCCGCTTTTTGTAGTACGTTGTTTGCCTGCACACCATATTTCCCGACGATGTTGAAGTAGTATCGTCTTGCTTCACAAGCCCAATCGTCTGGGTCTGCGTTATATACACCGAATTTTCCGAACGCATCTGCAGAGAACAAAATCTTCTCCCCGTCCATGTAGGTGACGATCACCTCTGGCCAGTGAACCATTGGTGCTGCAATGAAAGAGAGCGTATTTTTTCCGATGCAGAGGGAGTCACCCTCCGCAACGATTTTAAATGCGTATGAGTTATTTGGGAAAAATTGGTTGATGAATTGTTCCGCCTTTGCTGATGCCACAATGGTTAGGTTGGGGTATTCAGCCATCACTGCTGCGATCGAGCCGCTGTGGTCGGGTTCAACATGCTGGATTAGCAAATATTTGGGTGTTTGCCCATTGAGGGCTTCTTTCAGATTTGACAACCATTCATCGGTTTTTCTTGGATCTACAGTGTCGATGATTGTGATTTCTGAATCTTCAATCAGGTAAGAGTTGTAGCACATCCCTTCTGGAAGCATGTATTGACTTTCAAAAAGATCCAAATCAGGATCATCCACACCTATATATTTTACAATTGACATAGTATATAAATTTTGTTTATGAAAAATATTCATCTGCGAAGATAGTCATTTTTGTAGAAAATAACGGCATGAAAAATCAGATAGGTTGTTTTTAGTGTTAAAAAAATGGAAAAATCAGTTGACGGACATGAGATTAGTGTGGCTTTTATTTTTGAGCGATCTCATTTTCGAGCTGTTTGATTAATCGAGCGCACCAGAACAGTGGTAGAATGCCGAAAAGTCCGAATGAGCAATCCACAAGTGTCCAGTAAAATGGAATGGAACGTATAGGTCCGCAGACAAAGGCGAGCGGAAAGATGGCGATGCAGGCGAACATTCCCCAGTAAATCACCCATTTGTTCTTAATTGGGTCGATGTATGGACCTACAAACAATGCCGCAATCATCAGGTGTGCGTAAGCCAGCCAGTCGAAGCCGTAGGCTAAGTACGGATATTTGTCGTTCGTTTCGGTCAAACCTTCCTTCACACCATACAGCCATGATAAAACAGGCTCAAAGAAAGAGCCTTTCAATTCGGCAAGGGTCTCTGGATTGATGGAGAAGAGGGAGCATAAAAGGTTCAGCTCGCTCTCTACAGGAAAGGCAGTTACGCCTGCTGCTACTAACGCCACCATGTAGAATATAATTAAAAACCTGATCTTCTTTATTGTTGTCATACTATTTTTGGGGTTAATTTATAATGTGGCGAAGATACAAATAAAATCAGAAAAAGCCATTCCTTTCGAGGTGTTTTCGGATTGGTGATTTTGCTCCGTTGGGAGTTTTTCGCTTATGTTAGGTATAAGGAATTAATACTTTTGCCCCGCTGGGGCGAGTTTCGTTGTGTGCGACATTGCCGAGGACGGTGCTCACGGCTGGTGGGGGGTGCCCTTTCAGGGCAAAGGTGGGTGCGAAGCGTGGGGAGTGAGAATATGCGTGGCTTGGGCTATTAGCGCATTGAAAATGATTATATAACGAGTGGTCGGATTGCAAATCCGACCAGGCGAGGTGCAAATCCAACCGAGGAGTTGCATTAGAATAATCACTTACAAATTGTTTTTAAATCAGAAATAACATCTCTTGTAATTGCAGAACGATGTGTTTGATGAAATGAAATACTTGGAACAAATAAAAAGATAAATGGCACGATGTTTGACAAGTATTTAGGACCTACAGACTTCGGATCTGCAATTAAAATGAAAAAATTTATAATTATTACAATTATAAAAAACACCATAGAAAAAATCTTCGTATACAAATCTGCATTAAATTCAATATTCAAAATTGTACCAGATTCAGCTTTAATAAATTCTAAACGAAATTTTATTTTTTCCTTGCACCCCATAAGAAGAGGAGTTTCAACTCTCTTAAAAAATAAATAATTATCATCTCTCTTTATTTCATACCAACATTTACCTATTTTATAACACCCAATTTTAAAATGTGAACTATCTAAATCAGTTTCAAACATAATTGTTTTCTTCCACTTAAATAAAAAAGGGAAAAAAACATATGCTATTTGTCTAAAAAATTTCATAATGTATTCTTGCATAACTTTCTGATTATGCGTGTAAAGGTAGTAGTTTTGACTGAGAACGCAAAATTTATAAAATAGCCGTTTTTTTTCACTTACATAAATTGACCATAATAAACACCACAAATCCCGAGTTTTGTTGTGCGCCTCATTGCCGAGGGTGGTGCCCACGGCTGATGGGGGTTGCCCTTTCAGGGTGTAGGTAGTGCGAAACGGGGAGATTGGGAATGTGTATAGTTATGATTGTTGGTTGCATTGAAAATGATGATACAAATAGCGGTTGGATTGCAATCCGACCGAGTGGGCCTGCAGTTCTTACACATTACCCTCTCGAAATTTAAGTTTTTTTAAACTCTAACAAATGCTCAGGAACAAATTTTTCTAATTGTTTTTCTAATGTTAAGATAGAAACATCAAAAGAACTAATTTGAAATTTAAATAAAGAATCTTTCGTGCAGATAGTCAAATGATAACTCGTTGTTCTTGCACTCCTAATTTCAGAAAGTTTGACACTAATAATCTCACTCCATTCATACGAAAAATTATAATGCTTTATAATATCAAGACAAGTAATTCCTCTTTCAGAAAAATTAATGAAACTTTTTTTGTCATTGCATCTATGTAAGATACCCAACAATAAATAAACAAAGACAATTACCATGGGTAAAGATAGAAGAATATACTTTACAGATCTAATTGTAATTATTATTGTAATTACTGACATTAACAGTCCACTTACAATACAAATTACATCGTCAATATCAAAACCTCTTTTTTTTATTGTAAAGGTACTACCATTAATTTTTGAATTCTTCATCTAATTACTAATTTTCAGAATAATACACTACTCCCAATGAATCGTATCTTGCCCAAAGAGCAGATGTTTGTTGCTCATATTTTGCTCCAAAATCCACCTCTTTCAAATTCGCTCCGGCATACCATCTGCAAATTCACCTTGTCTGAAAGATACTGCTGCAACGCTCCATAGCCTCATGAACGATTTCCGGCAAATCCTTGTCGCCATAGCCCGCACAGCCTTTCGCCATTTCTTTACAATCATCGTCAATGATGGTATAGAACAATGAGTCGTTAAATTGACGAACCTTAACCTCTTGGCTACTCCTTTTCAATGTTGATTCATAAATAGTATCAAGTTTCAGAGGCATACCATCTATGAAATCGTCCCCTGCCGGACTTTCTGACACACTGCAAGCAAACTCTTGCACTAACTTTCCATCTTTGGCATATTTAGCTTCTGAATTATATTCACGACTATACCATCCGCCAAATTGTCCGCCTCCTCCTTCTTCATAACCAACTATGCCATTGTCGTAGTAATACTTATAGGTATAAGAACCCATATCTCCACAAGACTCACGAAAATAGGACATTATCTTTATTCCATTTCTATAAACATGCATTGTATCTCCGCTGCAGCCGGATTCATCTTCACTCTCAACCGTATTGGTGGAATATTGGGCACTTTCGGAATATTCCCAATCATTTAATGAACGTGCGATATCATCAATCGACTTCCAATCCAAAATTCCGCTGTCACAATTTTTCAACAGGAAAGAATCTGTAATGTAAAGCACCGTTTCATCACCTAACTTCCGAATTACAGAGTCTCTTTTCCCTCTATTTTCTACCGTCATTTTCTCAACAACAGAATCCGCCACCATAACATCATGTGTGACTGGTATGTTTTCCACTCTCTGTCGTGAACAAGAAACAACAGCAAAAAAACATGAAACGAAAACTATAACAAAGCGCATAATTTCAAAACTTAAACTTTGAAAAAAGATGATGTTTCGAAAATGATTTCAACCCAGCCACTCTTTTTTATAATCATCGATGTTCCTTGTCTCACCGCTGAAGTTCGCACCAATCAGGGCAATCTTTTTGCCGCTTGCAAGGAACGGCTGAGCGTAGTTTTTCTCTTTGATTTGTGCCATTGCCTCTTCTGCAGTGCCGTTGTATTTGAACTCGAAAATATAAACATAATCGGGTGTTTCGATGGTCATATCTACACGTCCGTTGGAGGTGTGAAACTCAGCTTTCGTGTAGAGTCCGCAGAGATTGCAAAGAATGAAAAGCACGTTCTGGTAGTGATTTTCAGTGTCCTTGATGAGGTCGTAAGGAACGTTTGCGAAGAATATTTTCAGACGTTCGACAAAAGCTTCTATCTGTCCACTCTCCACTTCATTGACAAAGCAATCAATATGAAATCCCGTATCATTCTCAG
>CALFTM010000012.1 GCA_937916355.1 uncultured Bacteroidales bacterium | reverse complement strand
TGTCGCGCACAATAGGAATGATGCCCGTGATGTATGCAAGTGCGATTGCTGGGCGGATAGCTGTGTCCTTGAAGAGTCCGTTGAGGAAACTTAGATAACTGTCGAACAGCGATTGCGGAACTTGCTCACGAATCAACACATCATATTCATCTATGATGATGACAAACTTTTCGCCCAATTGTTTGTAAACTTGTAAAATGCACGAAGATATTGAGTTGGATTCGAATTCAATGTCAGAATACTGCTCCTTAAATTCGTCCGTCACAGCCTTTTGCATGAACGAAATCAAATCCATTCCCAAGTCCTCTGTTTTGCTTTTCTGATACAGCTCATTCAAGTCCAGCTTGATGACATTGAACTTGTTCAGGTGCTTGTCGAAGCATGGCTCTTGACCGAGTTTCATCTGGCTGAAGACCTCCCGCGTGTCGCAGCCCTTTGAGTAGTAGGCAGAAATCATGTTGCCCGCCATGCTCTTTCCAAAGCGGCGAGGACGGGAGAGGCAGACAAAATTTCCTTGACTGCTCACCAACTTATTTAGTTCTGAGAGAATAAGAGACTTATCCACATAAATCTCTGTATTCAGTCCCATTTGGAACGCATCCGCATTCGGATTCAGATATAAGCCCATAATTTCTGATATTTAAGTTTTCACAAAGATAAAGAAATTTTGAAATATCTCTCAATTTATTGTATATAACAAACTTCAGAGAGTGGTATTATGACACTCTCTGAAAATTGGTTTTGATGTCTTGGGTGTTTTTTTTATATTTTGCTATTTTTTGATAAAATGCGTTTTATAGCGCATTTGCTAATCAATTTGATACGTTTTATAATTTTTGTTTTCATCTAAATATAAAAGTAGAAGACCATTGCAATCTACAACGCCAAGGCCCATGATAGAGCTCATTTTTGCAGATTTATCGTCCCAGATATAAAACTTTCTGACGGTTTTGCTTTCCCACCAAGGCTCTAACTTTTCATCACTAAATACAAAAACATCCGCAAGGTTATAAGGATAATTATAAGGCATCACCATAGAAAGATTTGCTTTCATTAGTGAAAAATTGAAATCATATATATCAAATAAATTATCTCCTTTATGAGCAAGTATTAAATTTTTGGAAATGGTAATATCTTGGTATTTAGAACCATCAAGCATTTCTCCTTTTTTAGAAATTACATATTTATGAGAATTTTTTGTTATGATGAGAAATTCCGAATGTAAATAAAAATCTTCAATAACCAAAGAGCATTGACCAGAGTTAAAAATAAGAGAAGAACCTTCTATGCTAATTTTGTTGGAACCATATTTGAATATATCAGTTTCCTTGGCATTTTTAAAAATCCTAAAGGAATTTTTCCCTTCTTTTGATTCTTCCCAAGCAACAATATAATTCTTATATTCCCAAAAATCTATTTTTTTACCACTACATACAATTTCACCTTTTTTGTTTAATATTTCTTTTTCGTCACTGCCAAAAGATTGGCAAAGAACATGGTTTTGGTAGAGAACAAAGTGAGAGTTTGGGTTCGGAATAGTTGTATAGGGGTACAATAAATTCCCTGTCTGTGAGGATATTACACCACATTTCTCTCCTTTTCTGACAGAAATGAGCGTTTCATAGGGTCTGTAGTTATTACTATAAGGATAAAAACTGTCATATTTTTCACTTTTGTTTGTCATAATATTATGAAAAATAAATCCATCTTGCACGGGATAAGTAATAAAAACCCCGATTCTTTGAAAATACTTTCGTTGTCCTTCGTAAATTGAACTAATTAAACTGCTTTGCTTATCAAATATATTAAATACATATAGACTATCCTTGATTTTTTCTTCTACTAAAATGTTTTCTAATGCTGAATCATAATCAAAAACAGGAGGAGATAACCATTCCCCATTTTTATCCAAGAATCCTATTTTGTTGTTTTTAATTACTCCAACAATATTCAAATTTTTATAGAAATCAAATATGGGAAGATTGGTAGATATAACTTCCTTTCCCTCCTTGTTCAAGAAAATATTATTTTCGCCATTATATAAATGAACCATTTGGTCTGAATACAATGAAACTCTATATTCCTTAAATTTTGCTATACTATCATTTAATGCTTTTAAATCTAAGGCATATGCTTTAGAAATTAAACTCATCAATGTAATGAAAAAGATGGTTTTGTAAATTTTATTCGTATCCATATTTTCTATTCTGATATGCTTTGTAGCATGGCAAAAGTACAAAAAATCCGAAAAATCTGTGGACGATCATGAAAAATTATGTTTTGGGAAAATGAAAAAAATAGCTAAATTTGCGGAAACGCAAAATTGTTGGTGCGGAGGGAGTTTTTGCTACCAACGAGAGAATTATTTTAGGCAATTTCTAAAATTTATAGAGAGATGATTTAGGAGGACTTTTATTTTAGCATGGGTCGTCCGTATTTGTAACCCTTTTCGATAGGTCTGATAGGCAGGTTGAAGTTTGTTTTTCCTTTGCTGTGTATAGAGAAAAGGGAGTCGTAAGTGAAGATACGATTGGGTATTGAGTCTGTGAATATGGGTAGGTTACGTAAAATAAGTCTAAAAAGTCTCCGACACAAAGTTTAGGGTGAAAATTTTGCAATCAACAGAAGTTGCCTTTGATATTTTCTCAACAATAGAGATAATTTAAGAATAGAAAACCTAAAAAAATATTGCCATGAGAAATAATTACAAAAATTTAGTCATAGGCGTGTTCTCCTTATTGGGAATTGCCTCATTGTATGCTGAACCCATTTCGATTGTGATAGACGGCAAAGGGGAGACGCATAGAATATCCCCATACGTTTACGGAAAAAACAACTCTACGAGTGACGACACGAGCAAAGTCACGACAGAAGAGGCTTGGACTCAAATCAACGAGTCTGGTGTTACGTTTTTGAGGGAAAACAGTGGGAATAATTCAACTAAGTACAATTACCGTCGACATTTATCCAGTCATCCTGATTGGTATAATAATGTTGAATACCACAATTGGGACTATGAATTAGCGTCAATTCAAGAGCGTGCGCCACAGGTACAGGCAATGTACGGTTTTCAGTTGTTGGGACAGGTCGCGGAGACTCGGGAGAATAATTTCCCCGACTGGGATTGGTATATAAATCACAACAAGACTTGGTTGAATAGGAGTCAAAATGTGGCAGGAATAGGTGGTGAGGCAAATCCGGACAATGGCAAGACTGCGCTGGTGGAGGGTGATCCGGAGTCTTACCTTATGCCATGGCCTGCGGATTCTACTGTAGGAATCATCGACCATTGGTTTGGCGAAAACGGATTGGGTTTCGACCGCTCCAAAGTGCAATATTGGGCGATGGACAACGAGCCTGAAATCTGGAGCGGCACACATGACGACATCCAAAAAGAACCGGTCACCGCTGACGAATTCATCGAAAAATACATAGCAGTGGCTAAAGCTGCCAAATCCAAATGGCCGGAAATCAAATTGGTGGGACCTATCACTTGCAACGAGTGGCAATGGTATGCTGGCTCAGACAACAAGGGTGTGCCTACAGAAGAAAAGACCTACACATGGGTGGAGTACTTCATCAAAAGAATTGCAGAAGAAGAGAAAAAATGTGGTATGAAACTTTTGGATGTTTTCGCCCTCCATTTTTATCCGAAAAATCTGTCTGACGCAGAAGTGATTCAGTGTCACCGAATCTATTTTGATGAACAGTATGACTATCCACAAGCAAATGGAATCAAAAGGATTTCAGGAAAATGGGATAACAATAGCACGAAGGAGTATATCTTAAAACGTTGCCAAAATTGGATGCAGGAACACATGGGAGAGAAACGTCCTGTTGGTGTGACTGAAACTGGAATAGAGTCATCAGATGCCAACATCAACAGCATTTGGTATGGTTCTACCATCGGAGAATTTATGAAGCAAAATGTTGAAGTGTTTACACCATGGTCTTGGAAAAACGGGATGTGGGAGACTCTTCACTTGTTCGCTCGCTATAATCAGCCGTTTTATCTTCATGCAAACTCTTCCAACGACTCTTTGGTCTCTGTTCATGCCACAATCAGCGAATCAAAAGAGTCTCTTAGCATTTTGCTGATTAATCGAGCCCTCACGAATTCAACAGATGTGGAAATCAATTTGAGTAATTACGATTTGCCTGATGGAAGTTATCAAACATTGGTGCTTTCTAATCTCCCTCAAGAGGAAACCTTCGTCTCTCATACTGTGAATGCCTTGAAGGAGGAGGCGACTATCTTTAATGACGGGAAAGCTAATATAACGCTCGCTCCTTTGTCCACTACTACGATTGTTCTAAATTCACGGGGTCCTTCTGGAATGTCCGATGAGAACGCTCCTTCTAAGTTAAAGGTCTATCCTACTTCTGCGTCTGAAGTGTTACACATTTCAGGTCTGAACGGAGATTGTACTATTCAATTGATTTCGGCAGAGGGACAACCGGTAATGTTTAGCAGCGTTTCGGAAAGTGGCACAACGCTGAATATAGGACACTTGCCGGATGGTTATTACCTATGCGCGGTCACCATGGGACACATAACACAGACAGTGCCGATTCTGAAGCAATAGGTGTCGAAATAAAAAAGAGAAGAATATGAAATATTCCTATATCGTACTTGTCGCTGTTCTAATCTTATTTGGAACAGAAGGCTATCCGAACACGAGTTCTATTGAGATCTCAATTGATGGGAATGGCAAGTCTCACAAGATCTCTCGCTACGTTTATGGAAAAAATAATTCCACAAATGACGACTCGACCAACGCAACTACTGATTCGATGTGGACACTCATCAATGAATCGGGCATTGGAATCCTTCGAGAAAATAGTGGTAATAACTCCACAAAATATAATTTTCATCGCAGGGTTGCCAGTCATCCAGATTGGTACAATCGAGTTCATGAGCAAAATTGGGACTACGAAGTAAAAACCATACAAGAGTATGCTCCACAAGTACAGGTAATGTATGGATTGCCGATTTTGGGTTATGTTGGTGCAAGTTCTGAATATAATTTTGCAGACTGGGATTGGTATATTTCACATAATAAGAAGTGGTTGAATACCGCACAAAATGTTACAGGTAAAGGGGCGAAGCCTAATCCTGATGATGGACGAAAAGCTCTGGTGGATGGGGAAATATTGTCCTATTTGAAGGTTTGGCCAACAGATTCTTGTGTTGGTATATTAGACCATTGGTTTGGTGAGGGCGGTTTGGGGGTCGATCGCTCGAAGGTTCGATATTGGGCATTGGATAATGAACCTGAGATATGGCATATCACCCATGATGATGTTCAAAAGGAGGCTGTAAAACCGGAAGAGTATATTGAAAAATATGTGAGGGTGGCAAAGGCGGCGCGAGAGAAATATCCAGATTTAAAATTGATAGGTCCGATTTGTGCTAATGAATGGCAGTGGTTTGCAGGTCCTGATAGAAAAGACTTGACGATTGACGGACAATATTGGCCATGGTTAAAGTTTATCATCAAACGAATTGCGGAGGAAGAGAAAAAGTGCGGGATGAAATTATTAGATGTTTTTGCTCTACATTATTATCCGATAAATTTTTCAGATGAAGAAATACTACAAACTCATCGCATCTATTTTGACGAAGATTATGTGTATCCTAAAGCCAATGGTGTGAAACTGCTCAATGGTGGATGGGATGAGACGCAGAGTCGGGTTTATATATTCAAACGTTGTCAAGAGTGGATGAAAGAGTATATGGGGGAGGTGAGAGCGTTTGGTATTACGGAAACGGGGATTGAATCAAATGATCCGAATATCAATAGTGTCTGGTATGGTTCGATGATAGGAGAATTCATGAAAAATAACTGGGAAATCTTCATCCCATGGTCGTGGAAAACCGGTATGTGGGAGACTTTGCACCTTTTTGCCCGTTACAATAAGGAGTATTATTTACCTTCAACTTCTTCTAATGACTCTATTGTTACGGTACACACTACGTTGTCCGAAACTAAGGACTCTATGAGCATTTTGCTAATCAATCGTTCTTTGTCCGAGGAGAAGGAGATTACCATTCATCTTTCTAATTACGATGTGGAGGATGGAGAATACCAGATGTTGGAGTTGTCGGAACTCCCTGAAAACGAAACTTTTGTTTCTCATTCCATCAATGCTTTAAAAGAGCAGAAGGTGGCTTTTAAAGGAGGTTTTGCAACTGTCACACTCCCTCCGTTGTCAACTTCGACAATTTTGCTCTCGGCAGCTAATCCTTCTAAGTGTGCAGTCCCTTTTTCAGATCGTCCTTCGGTTTATCCTACGTCCACCCATTCAGAACTGACGCTCACCGGCTTAAAGGGTAAATGCCTTATACAAGTCATTTCAACAGAAGGGAAAGTACTTTCTTCGGAGATTTCTGTTGAAGGGAATCACCGATTGGACGTCTCTTCATTGAATGAGGGGTACTATTTGTGTGCTATTACGGAGAAAGAGGTAACTCACACGGTGCGATTTATGAAAAAATAATTTGACGTTTAATTTTCATGGTAATTTTATAGTTAGGTTTCTTCAACAACATGGGGAATTTTTTTCTCATGTTGTTGTTTTTTTCTGATGTTTGAATAACTTTGCAATGTTAATTTCATAGAAAACCATGAAAACTAAAAATTTTTTTCTTCTTATTCTGTGCATTGCCTGCTCGGCAGCATCGTTCGCGCAGAAGTCCATCTACATCCCTGAGCAAATGAAAAGCGAGGGTTACAGCGAGTCTGACGAGTCTAAGCAATGGTGCAAAAAACGTAGCCGCGAGAGCAATAATATCATCGTCTTCTGGGCCGACGGATATGGGCAAAACGACCCAAACTCGGACGCTGTGCCAAGCGAATATCGTGTGGATATTGACGACCTGCTCGCCAAACTGGAGTCCTTTTACGACTTGAACATCAATGTGCTGAAGTTTGCGGAGACTGGCGTAGGAAAGTCTAATTTGGACAAATACAAGATGGTCATCTGCCTATATTACACTACGGAATGGATGGCCTACGGCTCCGGATTCGACAATCTCATCGGCGGAATGTGGATCAGCCCGAGCACCTGCCACCCGGTCGGCTCGACTATTGCGCACGAGATGGGGCATAGTTTCCAGTATCAGTGCCAATGCGACTTGGGCGGATATGCCGGATTTCGCTACGAGGTGGGACAAGGAAGCACCTACTGGGAACAGACCGCCCAATGGCAGTCCTTCCAGCCGTACCCGGAAGAGGCGCTGACAAACTACAATATGGAGACCTACATGAGCAATCACCACAAGGCTATCTCGCACGAAGACCAGCGTTATGCAAGTTATCTGTTTCACTATTATCAGGCCGAAAAACACGGCATTGACATCATCGGTCGGATTTGGAGAGGGAACAAGGTGCAGGGCGCGGACCAGCATCAGGTCTATATGGCGGTGACAGGCATCTCTTCTGATGAGTTTTACGCAGAATGCTACGATGCGGCGGCGAGATTTGCCACGTGGGATTTAAACGCTTTGCGCGATATGAAGACTAATTATGTGGGCAAACATCACTATAATTTCATAGATTTGGGTAATGGCAAAATGCAGGTGGCGTATGCAAGCGCACCGCAAAGCACCGGCTACAACCTTGTTCCGCTTCAGATTCCTGAGAACGGAGGCGAGATTGCGACGGTCTTCACGGCTATGCCTGTCGGAGAGCCTTTGGCTGACGGCGACCCCGGCGTGTGTAATAAGAACGACGACGGCTCTTTTGAGACGGTTACAAATTACAATAAGTTTGAAGAGGCTGACTTGAGAGGGTTCCGTGTGGGATATGTTGCGCTCACGACCGACGGCGAACGTGTTTACAATGCCGCCGATACGGTTTACGGAAAAGGTTCTGGCTGGACCAACGACACGCTCCGTTTTGTTGTGCCGGAGAATACTGAAAGGCTCTGGCTGGTTGTGTCGCCTGCGCCTTCTTCTTACATCGTCCACAAGTGGGACGAGGAGGATAAGAATGATGACCAGTGGCCTTATCAACTCTCTTTTGAAAATACTGGCATCGAAGGACATGTAAGCATAACCGACCCCGAAGGCGCAATTGCCGACGCAACAATTACGCTGAACGTGAATTTCCCTTTGGATGCAACCGGACACTCTGGCACTGATGTGACACTCTCAGGTAAAGATTTACAAACGCTCGGCAACGCATTTAAAATGCAGCCTAAGGAGATTGCCGGACTGATGAAAAGCTGGAGCGCTTCGCCGGCTGATGGCTCTGTTACGCTCTGGGCGTTGGCTCCAAATTCGCTGGATTTGGAAAATTCAGGAAGCACTGCCAATGGTCACGGTCACTGGTTCGACGCGTCCGGAAAGGTAAACACATACTACAACAGTCACGTCTATTCTGAGTTCAATCCCAACACGCTGACATTCACCGTCGGACAGTTCCCCGGCAAACTGACGGACGGACAGAAAATCACTTTCGGGCAGGCTCTTCGCCTTGACAAAAACGGACAGACTGCCACGTTCCGCATCATCTTCAACGTGACCGCCGGCATACCTGCCACAACACATACGGCCACGGCCGTCTCTCAACCGTCAGACCCCAACCGGCTTGTTGATGTGTACGCTCTAAACGGCACTCTTCTGCTACAAAAGACCCCATACCGAAAGGTTCAGAGTTCCTTGCCAAACGGTCTTTATATAATAGACGGAAAGATGGAGCTGATAGACAGATAGTCTGTTGTTCTAAAAATGATGTTCAACACTTAGATATAAAAAGGGAGTCGCTCGAAAGGGTAACTCCTTTTTTATTTTTCTTCCAAAAATTTTTTTTTGCATAAAAAACACTAATTTTGTGAACTTCTCTTATGGAAGTTATTCATGTTGAATTATTTGACAATCTTCAAAACAATGAAAAAGATTCAAATCATATTTCTATTGTCGATTCTGCTTCAGTCTTGCTTTCAGTCGAAAGAGGGCGTTGATAAAGCTTGCGACTCTGCAAAACAAGACAGTATTGAATGTGCCGAAAGACTAACAGCCATCAGAGAAGAGTTAAAAACAAAAGGCCCTTTAAAATTACCAGTTCATGCCGTTTGCATCGGAAACGGAGAAGAAGAGTTTGAAAAGTCATACCAATACGTTTGTGAAAATAAGATATTAGTTGGTCACGGAATTCTGGGCGTTCTGCCGGACACCTCTTCCCATTTCGGCGTCATTGTTATTCAGCCCACCGACATTTCTCAGCCATACCTTCTTGCCGTTGACAAGACAGGAAAGGTCTCTTCTTATTCAGAATTACTCTCTTGGGACGGATGGGACCATGAAATGTATCTTGACAGCATTCTATACTCTACAGAATACACGCTGATAAACGAAGACCTCACTTTCTCCAAAGTTTTAGAATCAATATCATTGGAACACGTATGGAAAAATGAGGGAGGTCCCATCATGAATGATGCAAAAGACGCAATTCCGGACACCGCCCTGCTCCGTCACTTCAAAGACGTTGTCAAAGGTACTATCAACAAAGATTATACAATAAACGTCGATTGGAAGGTAGCGGACACTCTGGAAAACAAAACCGTTGGGCTTCACTACAATTGGGAAGAAAAGCCCGCTCTGAACGTTGACAGCCTGCTACAAAAAAGCAAAAATGAGCCTCTGAGCAACTTGGAGCGCTTTAACAGAATCTACGAAAAGTCTCCCCATTGTGGTTTCCCTTTTTATGTTAAAGGAAAAGAGTTTGAAATAAAAAAAACAGACTTAGATACTTTCAGCATGAAGAATTTTTTCGGGATAGAGGATTATGAGAGTTTTGAGATGTTTTATAATCATGATACTGAAAAGTGGTCGTACGGAGATTTTTATATAAAGAATATTTGGATAAATACAAGCTGGTTGTATGGAGATAAAAGATGTTTTGTATTAGCGTCTTGGGACAAATTTGGGCGGAATCCAGATGGAGATTATATTACTTATATTTGTGTAACGTCAGATAAGGGAACCCTGATTGATAAATTAACAATTAATGAAGGAGGAGAGGAAGATGGTAAATATCGTGCTTATATTGTTGTTGATGAGAATACAATTATGACTTTCTGTTATGAAATTAACTGGAGTTACGAAAATAAAATAAGAGCGAATGTCAATGTTGAGAATGAATCCCCGACGATTGTTTATATAAATGAGTATAAAATTACCGAAGAAGGAAAGTTTAAGTTGTCTGAACAATTCGATGTTCCGGTGAACGAACCGTTTCATAAATATAGTTTTAAGCAATTAAAATTAGCAGACGACCCTTTCTATGAGTATCTTAAAAAAACAGAATGAGACGGAAGATGATGCGGTGAATTAACTCTTTTCGTACGTTGTTAAAGACAGCGTAAGTGGCTGACACCAAATTTTTACTATATTTGCATTCGAAATTCGATATAGAATTTCAGTTCCAAAATCACAATTTGGAGCTGAGTAAGTTTATGGTTTGCAAAAGATAATAGTATGGCTAAGCGATTCAATACCACCGGCAGCTGCAACCCTGCCCAGCATTACATGGTTGACACGAGCAGGAAGCTTGCGCAGATAGAGGAGTACATCGAAGAGGGCTCGTACTTCACCATCAACCGCGCTCGGCAGTTTGGCAAGACAACGACGCTGAAGGCTCTGTTCAGAAACTTATCGGAACAATACGTTGTCATACCTATCAGTTTTGAGGGGGTTGGCGATTTGCTGTTCAACAAAGAGGAAAGTTTCTGTTCAAAACTGAAAGACATAGTGGAGACGGCTTTGAAATTCTCTTCATGGAAAGAAAAGGCGGAAGTTTGGAGGTCAGTCATCCGCACGGCCTCTTTCGATGAATTGTCGGATTCAATTACCGATTTCTGCCTGCAGCTTGAAAAGCCTGTCTTGCTCCTCATCGACGAGGTTGACAAAAGCACAGACAACCAGCTGTTCCTGAATTTCTTAGGCATGCTCCGCAACAAATATCTCGATAGGGATTTGAAGGGCATGAACTCTACCTTTCACAGCGTCATCCTCGCCGGCGTTTACGACGTGAAGAACCTCAAAATAAAGCTTCGTCCTGATGAGGAACGCAAGTACAACT